>CAUDEV010000032.1 GCA_958448685.1 uncultured Alphaproteobacteria bacterium
ATATGACAATTTGGGGTGGTGAAAAGGATGTCAAACTTAAGCAGATTAAGTTTGACAATCGCCACAGTGATGATCACAAAAAACCAGAGATTTTTATTAGAATTAATAAGAAATATGAAGAATATTTTATGCGTCCTCAGCTTATGAAACTTCATGATAAGCATGGTAAAACCTTGTTTTTGGCAATGGAATGTCGGTTGAATTTCAGATGTTATGAATCCGATATGGATGATTATAATGGGATTGAAATTGTGGCGAGGGATCTCAGGATTCCTGGAATTGGATCTCCTTCGAAGTATTATATCGAAAAGTTATTAATGAACGTTTGTAATGTGAAGTTTGCCCGTCATGTGATGTCGAAAAAGGAGATTCGTGAGGAAAAGAAGCGCGAGGAGATGATTAAAATTCTGAAGGAACGCGATGCTCCAAGGAAGAAAATGGAACAAAGGCTTCGTATGAGGAGTTTCCCAGTTTTTCTGAAACGTATTAACTATCATGGATATTTTTTGAGAATTGTCGTGAGAAATAGATTGGTATTTAAGAATAATGAATGTAAAGCTTTATCAATTATTCCTGAAGTTCCAGCATTATCCCCGCCATAAGCGCTAGCAACGCGAATAGATTTTTATAAAAGTCGGGAGATATGGGGCGCCCAAATCCGCTTTTCAAAGCTCGGATAATAACAGGCGCGGCGTGTGGTATAATATCAAAGATATCACACGCCGCGCGCCCAAAAAGAAAACCAGCGGATTTTTAAATACAAGTTTTAGAAAATCCAAAGTTGGTGCCAATCTATATAATTCAAAAATCAATTCAGAAGCTGTCTTCGATTGATTTTTGGCAAAATAGGAAACCAACTTTTTGCAAGAAAAGTTATGTTAGATATAGCACTTTCGCAAGACATTGATAAATTTTTATTTTCTTAAGAAACAGAAGTTGATAAAATAAACATAGTATCTTCTTGATTTATTGATAATATGAAAGAAAAAATCATAAAGAATATAAAAGAATGGATTGTTGTTTTAACTTCCTTCACATTAGTAAGCTGTTTTTTATTTCAACCATTCAAAATTCCATCTGGATCAATGATCCCAACGCTTTTAGTTGGTGACTTTTTGATAGTTAATAAATTCTGCTATGGTTATTCAAATGATTCTTTCAGAATCGGAACTTTCACTTTCCCATTGCCGAAGATAACAAAACGATTACTCTTCGATAGATTACCTCAAAGAGGCGAAGTTGTTGTTTTTCGAAATGAAAAAGACAGAAATATGAATTATATAAAAAGAGTGATAGGCCTTCCAGGGGATAAGATTGAAATAATCAATGGGGTTGTTAATATAAATGACAAACCTGTTCAGTTGAAAGAATCTGGCGAATACTCAATGATAGATAATCAAGATTATATAGTATATAAAAAATATATAGAAACGTTACCAAATGGTTATAAGCACGTTATTATAAAAAGATTTAATTTTGGCGAGGGAATGCTTGATAACGTTGGTCCATTTTATGTTCCGGAAGGTCATTATTTCATGATGGGTGACAATCGGGATAATTCTCAAGATAGCCGTGTTATGGAAGCTGTGGGATTCATTCCTTTGAATCATATTATGGGAAGAGCAGAATGTTTGTTCTTTTCATCATCTTGTTCGATTTGGGAAGTATTCAAATGGCCATTTTCGATTAGATATGAAAGATTATTCACATTGATAAAATAATGCAAGAATTAGAAAACAATTTAAATTATACATTTAAAAATAAAAAACTTTTATCTGATGCCTTGCATCATTCGAGTATAAAACGTTTCGCCGTTGCGTTTGAAAGATTGGAATTTTTAGGAGATAGAGTTTTAGGAATAGTGATCGCTGAATTTATCTTCAGAAACTTTAAGGGAAAAGAAGGAGCTATGGCGAAAATGCATTCCGCATTTGTTTGCGCTGATACTTGCGCTGAAATATCTCGAAAATTAGACGTAAATCGATTGATAAAAACAGCTGATAAAAATCTGATGAATAATAAAACCGTACTTGCTGATGCAATGGAATCTATTCTAGGAGCGATTTTCATAGACTCTGATTACAAAACTGTAAAAAATATAATCCTCAATCTATGGAAAGATAATTTTGAAAATTATAATGAATTTGATCAAGAACCCAAAACTAGACTTCAAGAAATATGTCAATCAAAATCAGGAGAAACTCCAATTTATAAAATTATATCTATCTCAGGACCTGATCATAAACCTGAATTTCTTGTTGAATTAACCGCATTAAATAAAATTATAACAGCGAAAGGTTCATCAAAAAAAGATGCAGAAACGACTGCTGCCCGTGAATTTCTAAAACGATTCAGATTTTAAATTATATATATCTTTGATGTTTATACTCTGCAGAAAATCATTATCGTGAGATATAATTATGAATTTCCCTTTATAATTCTTTAAAAGGTCTATGATATAATCTCTTGTTTCAATATCAATATTATTCGTGATTTCATCCAAAATAAGTATTGAAGGCGTTGAAATCGCAATTTGAGCAAGACATAATCTAGCCTTTTCTCCTCCCGACAAATATCTTGATGGTGTGTTTATTTCTTCACTTTTCTTAAATAGAAAATCATTTAGAAATCTTCTAATTTCAGCGTGGGATAAATCGGATATTTCACGAATAGTTTCTAATGCATTTTTATCTGGCTTTAATGTTGAATAGTGTTGATCCAAATGGGCTATATTTTTTGGAATGTTCCATTGTCCCGATTTAAAAATCCGAAGATCATTTAATATAGCCCTTACCAAAGTTGTTTTTCCAGAAGCATTTGGCCCAATAATAGCCAAACTTTGATTAAGAGATATATTGATGTTGTCTAAAATAAACTTACCTTGAGAATAACCAAATGCTCCATTGACAATTGAAAGACGCGTGGTGCAAATACTATCTGGGAAACTAAACTTAGGAAGATTTTCTTTAGGTATAAAAATTTCCGAACGGGATGAAAGCAAATCAGATTTCTTGTCATTTAAACTTCGAATAATTTTCCCTATTGATTTTTCACATGACATAGCTTTTAAATCGCCAACTGCCTTCAGCCATTTCTTATTACGTATATGCTTTTCTCCAATAGAATTACTATGAGCTTGCCGTTCTTGTTCTCTTTGAAATTTTATTTTTAAGTCTTTTTCTTTGAGTTTTATTTCTGAAAGTTTTTTATTAATCCCTCTAATTTTTTGTTCATTTTCTAAAAGAAAATTATCATACTTACCTTTAAATACTGAAATTTTCTCATCGTTGATATACCAAATTATATTTACACAATTTCTTAAAATTTCAGAATCATGAGTTGCAATAAGTAATGCTCCATAATATTTCCCAAGCATACGAAGCAAACTATTTCTATTGGAATGATCAAGATGATTTGTTGGTTCATCCAATAACAAAACTTGTGGTTTGTTAGCTATAGCTTCTGATAATTTTTTATTAAATCTTTCTCCTCCGCTTAATTCAGGATAATCAGAAATTATTTGAGGAACCAAAAAGCTAATATTATCCCCTAGTTTTACATGAATAATTCTTAACAAAGATGATTTCCCGCAACCATTACGACCTATAATTCCTATATGATTATTTACGTTTATGGTTGCATTAAATTCTTGAAAACAAACTTTATGAGGAAATACTAAACTTAAGTTATTTAATATAAACATAATAATACATAAAAGCTAGTAGTACTTTCTAAAGCTCAGGTTTTAAAACCCTGGTATATTTAATCCTCCAGTTGCTGCTTTCATTTCCTCTTCATATTTTGCATCTGCTTTTTGTTTTACGTCACTAAATGCAGCTAAAATCAGATCTTCTAAAATATCCTTCTCTTCAGGATTAATTATTTCCTTATTAATAGAAATCGACTTTATATTTCCGTTTACAGTCATCACTATGGAAACCATTCCAGAACCGGAAGATCCTGAAACTTCTTCGTTTGCTAATTTATTTTGAGTTTCAGTAACTTTTGCTTGAAGCTTTTGAGCTCTTGCCAAAATTTGTTGCATATTATTCATATATTACTCCTTTATAATTATACCAGAAAATTGAAGCCCACAATTTTCTCCTAATTTTCTGTAACTAAAATAATTATCATTTGAAAACGTATCAATATTTAACTTTGAAACTGATTTTACTCCAGATTTTATTAATTTTTCTAAAACTTGAAGTTGCATATCAAATAAAGTCTTTTCTCCAATAAAAGAAATATATCTTCTGTCCATTTGTGAAATAATATCATTTTTCACTTCAAAATAACGTTTTTGCAAACAAGGACCAATGGCAGCAACTATATTTTTGCATCCGAGATCTTTCATTTTTTCAATAGTATTTTCTATTATTTTGCCATTAGAACCTCGCCAACCTGCGTGAATCGCTGCAATATATTGCAAATCTTTATCACAGAGTAAGATGGGAGCACAATCTGCAGTATTTACGCCTATTAATAGATTTTTCAAGTTAGTGATAATAGCATCTCCCTCGTTTCTTAATGTTTGATCAATATCTTTAAACTTATATTGTTCAAGATTTTTCTTTGTTATGACATGCACTATATCACTATGTTTTTGATTTAAAATTATCAAATCAGATAATGAAACTCCAAAATGCTCTGCTATATTCTTTCTGTTCTCAAGAGCATTTTCATCACCTCTATTGATTCCAACATTTAATGATTCAAATTTTCCAATACTTTTTCCTCCGGTTCTATCAAAAAATCCGTGATCAATAAATTTGATTTCTGCTAAGATATCTGATTTTGTAATATTCATTATAAACTCCTTAAATTATTTTCCAGCCAATGAATGTCAAAATCTCCTGCAAGTATCTCTTTGTTTCTAACAAGTTTTCTGTGCAAATCTGTCGTTGTATATACCCCATCTATAACAAGCTCATCTAGAGCACAACATGCTTTTGCCAAGCAAGAGTCTCTATCTTCTGCAGAAATAATCACTTTTGCTATTAAGCTGTCATAATAAGGAGGAATAACATAATTCCTATAAATATGAGAATCTATTCTGACCCCATTTCCACCAGGGAAATAAAGCTCTTCAATTTTTCCTGGAGAAGGAACAAATGTTTCAGGATGTTCTGCATTTATCCTGAACTCTATAGCGTGTCCTTTGAATTGTATATCCTCCTGCTTGATTGATAATTTCTCTCCTGAAGCAATTCTTATTTGTTCTTTCACGATATCAATTCCCGTTATTTGTTCACTAACACTGTGTTCAACTTGCAAACGAGTATTCATTTCCATAAAGAAAAATTCACCATTTTCATAAAGAAATTCCAAAGTTCCAACACCAACATACCCAAGATCTCTCACGGCATTTCGGACTATTTCACCTATTTCCTGTCGCTTTTCAGGAGTCAACGCAACAGAAGGAGATTCTTCAAAAAGTTTTTGATGATTTCTTTGAATAGAACAATCTCTTTCTCCCAAATGAACAACGTTTCCAAATGAATCTGCAATTATTTGAATTTCTATATGTCTTGGATGAGATAGATAACGCTCCATATAAACACTATCATCGCCAAAATTAGCTTTTGCTTCAGATTTTGCCATTTTGAAAGCATTATCGATTTCTTCAGGGGAATTAGCCACTTTCATCCCTTTGCCTCCACCTCCTGAAGCTGCTTTGAACAAAACAGGATACCCAGATGTTTTGGCAATTTCTTTTGCTTCTTCTTCTGATCTTACTTCGCCATCTGATCCTTTGACAACAGGAATTCCTAAATCTGACATGGTTTTTTTGGCAACTATTTTATCTCCCATCATTGCAAGATGCTTTGGATCAGGACCTATGAATTTTATACCATGTTCAGAAACAATTTTAGCAAACTTTTCATTTTCTGACAAAAAACCTACTCCTGGATGAATGGCGTCTGCTCCAGTTAATTCTGCGGCACTTAATATAGCAGATATGTTTAAATAACTTTCGGAAGATCTATTAGGCCCAATGCAAACACTTTCATCCGCAAGTTTTACATGCATTAAAGATTCATCAACAAGGGAATGAACAGCAACACTTTTTATTCCTATTTCTTTGCAAGCACGAAGGATTCTTATGGCTATATCTCCCCTATTTGCTATTAAAATCTTTTTAAACATAATTCTATTCTATAACAACCAATAATTGTCCAAACTCTATCGGATCAGAATTAGATACAGCTATATGAACGACCTTTCCTGCTTTCGGAGATTTTATTAAATTCATAACTTTCATTGCCTCAATAATCAACAAAGGCTGACCTTCTTGAACACTGTCTCCCAAAGATATAAACGGGCTTGCTCCCGGTTCTGATGCCATATAACAAGTTCCAACCATAGGCGATTTCACTGCTCCGGGATGCTTGTTATAATCTTTTTCATTTGTTGGTTCATTTTCAAGAGGATTTATCTGTTCTTCAATCACAGTTTTTTGTTGAATGATTGGGGCTGAATTTTGAGAAAAATTGTTTGAAGAAAGCCTAATTTTCGTGTCACCATATTTATATTCAACTTCCGTTAAATTGTGTTTTTTTAGAACTTCTGCTAATTTATCAAAAACTGATTCATCTATTTTTAATGCCATTAAATACTCCGATAATTAATTTGAACATTTTAATAAAGAAATTATTTCAGTGGAAATTTTCTCAATATCATCTTCGATTTTGAATAATTTCAAATCTTGTTCTGATATAGTTTTATTCTGAATGACTACAGTTGATAACCAATTGATCAATCCTGACCAAAATTCAGATCCGAAAAGATAAACTGGCACTTTCCTCATCATACCAACACGTAATCTCACTAATAATGAGAAAAGCTCTTCCAAAGTTCCAAATCCACCGGGAAATAAAACTATGGCATCACTAGAACCTATCAATGTCAAAAGCCTAACAGAAAGTGTATTGAATGTAAATTCGCAATCTTTGTCTATATAAGGATTCTCGGCAATACATTCATCTTTTATTGCGTCTACTCTTAACCCATAAGAAGCAACTGATGAATTCGATAATTTTGCTCCCATATTTCCAGCCTGCATTATTCCGGGACCTCCTCCGGTAATAATTGAAATTCCGGAAGCTGCAATTAATCCTGCAAATTCTTTTGCTTTTTGAAAATAGAGGGAATCCTCAGCAATACAGCTTCCACCAAAAATTGCAACCAATTTTTGATTTTTTTCCAAAATCTTAGTTGTTAGTGAATAATCATCTGAAAATACAGTTGTATCTTTTGATAATTCAATACAATTAGGCTTTTTCATATCTGCTTTTATATCCATTTATACTCCTATTTATCCTGCGTATCCCAATAAAACAGATATAATACGATCGACTTGATCTGAAGCTGTTTTGTTTATATCTTCAATTGACTTTCCTTCAATCGTTTTTATATTTGCCATCAAATGAACTTTTACTAAATCAACAGCTTTTTCTCTTTCAGCAAGTCTATGGAAATATTTTCTTTCGGCTTCATTTGAAAGAGAAGGCAAAGTGACAGGGCGTCTATCTGCAATATAAACTAAGACATAATTTTTTCCAGAAACACCAAATTGCTCACTGTTTAATTGAACAATCTGTTTGCAACAAGCACCTGAAGCTCCTGTCTTTAACATAGTCCAAAGTTCAGGAGAAACACTACGTTTTTTCACATAACCAAGATCTGTCGCTTCTTTCTTTTCGAGTTTAGCTTTATAGATATTTCCAAATTTTTCTTCTCCTGATTGAATAGATTTCAAAGATTGTGAAGCTTCATCTTGCGTTGAAAAGAAGGCCAATTTTACAGAAATCTCATTATCGTTTTTATCTTCTTCAGGAATTGCTCTTATGAATTTGTCAAAAGCACGTTTTACATCTTCAGATTTTACTTTCACGTTTTCTTTAAAATATGCGTGCTTTAATTCCATATTTCCTACTTCTTGCAATTTCGATTGTACATTTGGAAAAGATGTATAATTGCGTTCTGCAACTTCTGCCGCAAGTACTTTGTCATCCATAACCAATTTTACAGCATATACAATGACATCTTCAGGGGAAATATTAAATTGTCTTGCCATAGAAACAAAAGTTTCATCTAGCAAAGACTCAACTTTAAAGAATTCTTTAAGATCTTTCACTGTAACAACGCCTTTTATCATTTTGGCCAAAACAGCATCATCTTTTAATTTTGTTAATACCATTAATGCTTTCTCATTTGGTTCTTTTTTGTTTTTTCCTATGATATTAAAAGGATCTACAACTTTATTATTTGCATCGAAAATCTCTACTTTATATTTCTTGTATAAAGTTTCCGTATATTCTTTTATGAAATCTTTTGCTGCGACTTTTTTATATTCTTCTGCAAACTCTTCGGTAAATTCTTTTTTCTGCGCATCAATTATAGATTTCACGAAAAATAACATAAATGAACCTTTTATTTCAAATGGCCCAACTATTGTATTCGCGCCTTGTTTCAAAACCGCATCTGAAATTTCAGGAGGAAACATCACTTGAGGTCTTGAATCCATGTCCATACTTTTTATATTAGCAGAATTGGATTCCAGGAATTTTTTCAAAGAGTCCAAATCTTTCGCATTTCTTTTTATTTGCTCAGGAATATTTTTATCAGCAGTTGTAATTGCAACCAAAGAAAATTCTTTTGTTCCTTTGAAATTTTTGTCCCAAATTTTATCATAATGTTTTTTCAATGCGTCAAATGTCATTAGTTTTTTTGCTTCATCATCAAGTAGCATAAATCCAGCAGCCGTAGTTTTACGTTTTGCGATTAAATCTTTGATTTTTTCTGAATTTCCAATACCTGATTTGTTCGCAACTTCTGTCATAATTTTGTCATAGGCCTTTTTCCAAGCTAAGAAAGATTTTATTTCAGTAAGTGACATTTTACCTGAAATCTGATCTGGGATATTATCCAAATCATCTTTTATATCAGAATCTGTTATTCTAGTTCCATCTCTAAACAGAATTATTGTTTTTCCTGGTTTTTTTGAATCAACCGGTGAAGAATTTAATTTATCAGAAGATACCGGATTAACTTTTTCTTTCTGCTCATCAGAAACTTTTGATTCCTCCTTTTTCTCTATATCTGCAGATTCAACAGGCGTTGGAGTTTCTTCAACTTTTGACTCTTCTGATTGTGCTTTATTTGAATCTTTTGAACTTAAAGCTTCATCTTTGTTTTCAACAACGTTTTCAGATTTTACATCATCACTATTTTGAACTACCTGCTCTGTTGTTTCTGACTTTTGCGTATTATAAAAAATATAGCTGCATATTCCAACAGCTAAGACAGCCACAAATCCAAGAATTAATTTTAAATTTTTATTCATATTCCGCATCTGTAATAATTTTTACTATATTCTTTTTTATTATAGCACAAATCTTCATTGAAGGAAATTAAATTGATTTTATGAAATTCATAAAGTGGTATTTAATTTCAGATTTTCACATTATTGCCAATATATCCACTAATTACAAAATTTCTAAATTTGAACCTTTGAATCAAATTAGCGAATGGGCAAAATTTCTTTAAAGGATTTTGTTGTATTAAATCTAGGAAAATAAAGATAGGAATTTTAGATCTTGGTTATAATTATTCAATTAAGGGTATAAAAAGAAGTCAGCTTTTTGAACTATTTTAATAGATTTTTACTTTTTAGAAATACCACTGTACTTTGTTGAATTCTTAAAGAAATCAGCTGTATTCCTATTAGTATATTGTTTTCCCTATACCACTCGAGAATTGACATTTTGATTTGAATAGTTGAACGATCTACTAAAGTATCATTTGAACTATAGATCCAGATTTTTAATATTCATTAACCATTTTTTAATAATTAAATGTTAACATAGGAAAAGCGAGGTATAAATCTAGTTATATTTTATGTTTTTTAAATTAATTTTTTTGTTTTTAATTGCATTTTCTAATTGTGCAATTTCTTCAATAATTTATCCGGATCATGATCCTGCAAATACATTTATTCTGAGATTAGGCTCATGTCCAACTTCAAAAGGAACATGGGCATATCAAAAAGAAGATAATTCTTATCAAGAATGGTTATCAGGAAATTATAAGAAACATATTGAGGAAAATGATATTCCTTTTAAAAATATAATTCACAATTATATAACAGAGATCCAACCTGTGGCAAGAAAATGGGAAATAACTCCTGTTCATTCCCATATAAATGAAATTAATAACACAGACGACTCAGAACCGACTTATATTACTGTCGATTTTAATTCAGATCGATTTAACTCTGGAATTTCACAATTAATGAGCAATTTAAACAATCCAGAATGTCTTTTCGATTGCATAATTACAGATAATAGGACAGCAAAATTTGTGTCACCAGCTGGATTATCTAATCTTATTTCTCGACTAAAAATTGGCGGAATAGCGATATTTACAGATCTTGACGAAAATTATGGTTGGCAATTTGATGAGGATTGTATGTTTCTCAAACAATCAAAAGAGATATTTAATATGTTTGGTTACCTCTCAGATAGTTATACAAAATCAAGGATAAGTGCTCACTATAAATGGAAAACTCAAATCGAATATCTAAAAGAAACAGGATTAACAACTGAAGAAGCTATAGAAACTTTGGATTTGTCAAAAGATATGTTGGCCGAATTTCAATTATCTGAAGATACAAAAATGCTTGGATTATTCGATCTTGTTTTTGGTGATTGTCCTGAAGACAAGATAGTAGATTCTGAATATTTAAGGCAACACCACATTGATATTGTGAACGAAACAAGATTAAAAATAAATTTTTACAAAAATATATTAACATGTCATTATGCATTACGCTTTTCAAGCTTGCCATCAGCAGATACAATAAGATATTTATTGACCTTGGGAAATAAGCGTTTTGAACAGGAGTCTAGGGTAATTATGATTGAAAGAATTGGATAATTTCACAAAAATCAAGACTAGAGAGTTTTTGTGTGGTATTATGATATTATATTGATTTAGATCATATTGTAAATGAAGAGAATATTTTTATTAGGTTTTGCTATCATATTATGCGGCTGTTCGAAGGATATAGATTTTGAGTCCCTTGAAAAGCAATCCCCAAAAGAAATTTTTGCATTAGGCAAAGAAGAAGAAACTGCAAAAAATTATTCTGACGCAGTTAAAGTTTTTGAAGAACTGGAAAGAATATATCCTTATTCCGGATTGATTGCTGATGCTCAATTAGCCTCTGGTGATTGCAATTATAAAGCGAAAAAATACAATGACGCAATATCATCCTATGAAATATTCGTGAAGACACATCCAACTCATGACAGAGTCCCATACGCAATTTATATGCTTGGATTAATAAATTTCGAACAAATGCCAATTGTAGAAAGAGATCAAGAATCAACAATTATGGCATTATCTTATTTTGAAGAACTATGTAATAGATATCCAGAATCGCCATATGTCAAAGATTCTAAAGAAAAAATAAAAACTATCCGTAACCAAATCGCTGGCAAAGAAGTCTATATTGCTAGATACTATTTGAAAAAGAAAAATTATGCAGCAGCAATAGGCCGATTAAATTCCGTTGTCGATAATTATTTGGATACGGTACATGCCCCTGAATCTCTATTTAGACTCATAGAATGCTATGTTGCAATGGGATTTTTCAAAGAAACTGAGTTAATTAACAAAATTTTACAATCAAAATACCCAAGTTCAAATTGGGCAGAATATGCCAGAAAATTATTAGAAAGAAAGTAAGATTATGTTAATCTATGGAGTTCATGCTTGTCAAAATGCTGTTCATACAAAAAAACATAATATCATAAAAGTTTTTTTTCAAAAAGACAAACCTATCCCTATTTGGCTAGCAGATTTTCCAAAATCGAAGATTATTCATTTAAGCTCCATTGAATTGAAAAATATGCTTCCTAAAAATGCAGTGTTTCAAGGAATAGCAATGGAAATTGAAGATGTAAGATATGATGACATAACGGATCTTATATCAGCTTCAAAAAATTGCGTTATTGCAATTTTAGATAATGTTACAGATCCTCATAACTTCGGAGCAATCATTAGAACGGCTGCGGCATTTGGCATAAAAGGTATCGTAATCACTGAGAAGTGTTCCTGTAAAATAACTGGAACCGTTGCAAAAGCGGCATCTGGAGGCATTGAATATGTTTCTATATATGTTGTTAAAAATTTGTCTCAAACAATAAAAACCTTAAAAGAATATGGATTTTGGATTGTTTCATTTTGCGAACGAGGTGACAAACTTATAACTGAAATCGACTTAAAAGGAAAAACTGCATTGATCTTAGGCGCTGAAGGTGATGGAATACGCAGATTACAAAAAGAACAATCTGATTTTATTGTAAAATTACCAACAAAACCTTCTTTTCCAACATTGAATGTTTCTGTTTCCGCTGGTATCGCTTTTTTTGAAGCAGCAAGACAAAATAATTTTAATTTATAAAAATTTTCCTCTCGTTAACTAATTATTAACTTTATTAGTATAACATAATATTAGTAATAAAGTAATTTCATAGAGATTATAGGAGGAATACGAAATGAAACACCTCATATCAATTTTAAGCGGTTCACTATTTGCTTGTGTATCTTTTGTCTATGCTGAAGAAAGTGCTTCAGAAAATACAAACATAGAACAACAAGTCTCAGAAGCTCAAGTTTCCACAGAAGGAGAAATATCACAAGAATTGTCAACACCAGATGCAACTAACAATATTGAACTCCCCGTACAAACAACTCCAGAGACACAAAACGCAGTTGATGTAAATAACAGTGCAGCAACAGAACAACCTGTAGCATCAGTTCCTACAACGCAAGTGAAAACTCCGGAAAAAATTTCAATTTGGGATAAAATTTTAAATATGTTTAAAGTCTCGGAACCGAAAGCAAAAACTTGCGAAGAAGCCTTTAATAAAATGGAAGGTATTTCCGTAAACTTCAGTAATACGTCTGATTTTGCCGAAAATGGTGATAAATATATGGATTTGTATTATCAAAAAATAAAACAAACGAATTCATTCGGAACACGTTCAGCAAATTTGTATATAGATATTTCGAACTTAAATGTCAATTCGGATGTGCTTTTGAACTTTATCGGAAAATGGTCAAAAATTTTTAGCGAAGACAAAAAAACGGTTCTTTGGAATTTATCTGACAATAAATCTTTAGAAGATAATGTCATTGATAGTATTGATTTATCCAATATGTATAGTTTGAATTTATCAAATACGTCCATCACTGATTTAACCGTAAATAAGATTATATCAATATTAAACATACAAAATACAGGAAAACTCGTATGTGTTAATTTATCTGGAACAAAAGTATCTGCTGCCGCTGTCGAATCTTTAAAAGCAGCATTTCAAAAAGCAAAAACTGACTTTGAGTCAAAGAATCCTGGAAAAACCTATGACCTAGAAGGGGATAATAACAGTGGAGTAATTTTTAATAAATTACCAGGTTTTTTAAAACAATCAACTAAAATTCCTGTATCAAAAACTGAATCTATCACAGCACCAGTTTCACCAGAAGAAACCTCAGTTGAAACTCAACTTCCAGCAGTAGAATCTCCAGTCGCAGAAACAACTGCTATAACAGAAACTCCAATATCTGAAAATAATGAAGAAACAACGAGTGTAACAGAAACTACAAATACTTCGAGTTCTGCTATTTCAAAATCTTCGGCAAACACAACCACTAATCAAGAAATAAATGATGTTTTAAACGAGGCTGATAAACTAATCGAAAATGCAGAACAAGCAGTAAACAATGAACAAAAGACAGAAGCTGTTATTGAAACAACAAAAGATTCAAAAGTTACAAATGAAGTTTCTCCAATAGAAGAAAATATAGCTACAGAAACAAGCAGTGAAACGGAAAGTGAGAACGCATAAGCGATAAGAGAGAAAGGAGTGAATGAAGGAAATAAGGGAAGAGAGGAGTGAGTGGAGAAAAGAGGGAAT
>CAUDEV010000033.1 GCA_958448685.1 uncultured Alphaproteobacteria bacterium
CAAAATTTTTCTTCCCTAAATTCAATTCTAAAAAAAAAGGTTAATTTTCCGTTAACAATACTCTTTTTTATTTTGGAGATATTAAAAAAGATATACCAAACCACTTTGTTGCAAAAACAACACAGACAATTAATTATTACATTATGATCGTAACTATAAATTATATTTTCTATATTATCAGAGTTAATATTTAATTAGATGGTTGTATATTATTTTTATATGTCGAAAGAAGATTTAGTTGAGTTTACGGGAATTGTTATGGAGGTTTTGCCGAACTCAATGTTTAGAGTAGAGCTTGATAATGGACACAAGATTCTTGCTCATACATCCGGAAAAATGAAAAAAAATCGAATAAAAGTATTAGCAGGAGATAAAGTTACGGTTGAAATGACTCCTTATGATTTAGACAAAGGGAGAATTATTTTTAGAGAAAAGTAAGATGGGTTTTGAACTCATTTCAAAATATAATCCGGCAGGAGATCAATCGAAAGCAATAAGTTTTTTAACAGATGGCGTTAAAACAGGCGCAAAAGATCAAGTGCTTGTTGGGGTAACTGGTTCAGGAAAAACTTTCACGATTGCTAATGTCATTCAAAATCTGAATCGCCCGACATTAGTTATGACACATAACAAAACTTTAGCAGCACAGTTATTTTCTGAAATGCAATCTTTTTTTCCAAATAACGCTGTTGAATATTTTGTTTCATACTATGATTATTATCAACCAGAAGCATATGTTGCTCATTCAGATACATACATAGAGAAAACATCATCAATAAATGAAGATATAGATAGAATGAGACACTCTGCAACAAGATCCCTTCTTGAGAGAAAAGATGTAATAATCGTTGCAAGCGTTTCATGCATATATGGCATTGGTCCAATAGAGTCATATGAAGATGCGATTATCACTTTGAAACAAGGGGCTAGAATCTCTCCTCAAAAACTTTGCAGACAATTAGCAGACCTTCAATATCAAAGGAATGATCTTGAATTCAAACGAGGGATATTCAGATCAACGGGAGATATAATAGAACTTTTCCCTGCTCACAAATCTGATACATTTTGGAAAATAAGTTTTTGGGGCGATGAAATAGAATATATAGCAGAAATTGAATATCCGACATTAAAAAAACTAAAAAATTTAAATGAAATTAAAATATTTTCTAATTCCCATTATATAGCTTCTGGAGATATAATAAACCGCGCTATTGGTGAAATACAAAAAGATTTACAAGTTAGATTAAAAGAGTTTGAAGAATCTGGAAAACTCTTAGAAAAACAGAGATTAGAACAACGGGTATTATTTGATATCGAAATGCTCAGAACAACAGGAACTTGTTCTGGAATTGAAAACTATTCAAGATATTTAACAGGGAGAAATCCTGGAGAACCTCCTCCAACACTGCTAGAATATCTACCTGAAGATGCTTTGCTTATTGTTGATGAAAGTCATGTCAGTGTTCCTCAAATCAGAGGAATGTATTTAGGAGACAGATCTAGAAAACAAAATCTTTCCGATTATGGTTTCAGACTTCCCTCTTGTATGGATAATAGGCCTTTGAAATTTGAAGAATGGGATTTTTTCAGGCCCCAAACTATATTTCTCTCAGCAACACCTGGTGAATTCGAATTAACCAGAGCTGGAAAAGAGCATACAACAGAACAATTGATCAGACCAACTGGTATACTTGATCCGATATGCGAAGTGAAACCAACTGAAAATCAAATTGATGATCTGATGTCAGAAATAAAAAAGACAAAAGAAAAAGGATTTAGAACGCTGGTTACGACTCTGACAAAAAAAATGGCAGAACATCTGACTGAATACTTATCCGAAAATGGCGTTTCAGTAACTTATATGCATTCTGATACAGAAACTTTGGATAGAATAGAGATTATTCGAGCATTGAAAGCAGGAGAATTTGATGTTTTGGTTGGGATCAACTTGCTCCGCGAAGGATTAGATATTCCAGAATGTGCTTTAATAGCTATTTTAGATGCAGATAAAGAAGGCTATTTAAGATCACGGACTTCTTTGGTACAAACAATTGGAAGAGCTGCAAGAAATATTGAAGGAAGAGTTATTTTGTATGCCGATAAGATCACGAAATCTATGAAAGAAGCACTAGATGAAACAGAACGACGTAGGAAAATCCAAAATGAATTTAATATAAAAAATAATATAATTCCAAAATCAATAATCAAACCAGTTAATGCAAAATTAGATGAATTAGTTCAAAACACTCCGATTGAAAATAAAAAAGATTTGAAAAAACAAATCGCGATTCTTGAAAGAAAAATGAAAATAGCTTCTGATAACTTGCTTTTTGAAGAAGCCGCAAAATATCGCGATGAACTAAAAAAGTTGAAATTAAAAATTAACAAATAAATTTAAATAACCCCTGTAAAAATCTCTAAAGGAGACCATCAAAAAGTTCCATAAAACTTTATGGATTTTGGGCGGACTTCTAGGAGCTTGTTTTAAATATCTCCAAAATAAAAAATAGTATAGTTAACGGAAAATTAACCTTTTTTTTTAGAATTGAATTTAGGGAAGAAAAGTTTTGAAAAAGCTTTCCTATAACGTAAATATAATTTTTATGGAGGTTTTTATGAATAAATTATTACAAACAACATTGATTGCAGTTATATTATCTACTAGCATTATAGCTATGGATGAAAATTCAAGCAATTTGATACCTCCTAATACTATTGAAGGAAACTGCATTTGGCATGCCGGAACAGTAGTAACTATTGAAAATGAACACACAACAACCATAAAAGGAGGGACTATAAGGAATCGCACTGATTTTGTTATAAAGAATTATTCAGAAGGCAACACAGCTACTGTTATTTTGGACAAAGAATCAACTCCGGAAGGAAATTTTATAAATGAAGGAGAAATATTCAAACTTAATGAGACGTCACAAGTTGTAAAAAATGCAGGATTTAGCTCTGAATCGGAATATAATATTGAATTTGGAACTATTGGAGATGGGATAAGTTTCCAAGATGATAAAGGAGAATCTATAGAAATACCTCCTGCTCGATTAGCATTTACTTTGCCTAGCGCTGATTGGGGGCCAGGAACGAGAGGAAGGATTTTAAATGTTGTTGCTAGACAAACTTCTATGACTGATGAAGTCGTGGAATTACATGTAGGAGAGAGCTCTCCGGAAACTGGTATCCATACTTTAAATGCCCCACTTGCTACATTAACAACTGAAGATGAAACTTATTCTCCACAAAAAATAAAATTTATCGCAGATGTATTTTCAGGAAATTCCAGTAATGTCAATGTTCCAGTCAATTTAAATTCAGATTCAGGTTCTGTTTTGTTTCAAACAGAATCAAGCAACTTCCCAAACTCAGATGTAACAGTGATTGGTAATGGAAAAGTGGAATTCGGCGATGAGAGTAATCAAAGCGATTTTGTTGTGAATAAATCTTTAACCCTTAAAGATGGTATGAATTTAAAGATAAATAGCGGAAACAGTTTAACTATTTCGCCAAACGCGAAATTAGTAATAGGGGGATCAGGAGCTGCTCTTGAAACAGGATCTACCCTGCATTTATAATATAAATAACAATAAAATGCGTGGTAAACTCAACATTTATCACGCAATTAAATCTTTTGAAGCTGCAATAATTTCTTTAAATTCCCCTAATTTTAAACTAGCACCACCAACGAGTACTCCATCTAATGAAGATATGGATAATATATCTCTTGCATTTTTAGAATTTACACTTCCACCATATAGAATATTAACAGAAAAATATTTTTGTTTTAACAGATTTAATATATTTGATATTTCTGATATACTTGGTGTTTTGCCTGTTCCTATTGCCGACAATGGTTCATAAGCTAATATAACATTATTTATATTATTTTTGATAAATTCCGAAGTTTCTCTGTTAATTAATCTTTCATATTGTTCATCAACGCAAAGAATAGCTGTCATATTATTCGAAATAACATTATTTAATTTTTTTAAAATGTTACTAATATTGCCTTCTTCAAACATATGTCTTCTTTCACTATGCCCTATAATAACATATTGGCAACCTAAACCTGCTAGTATATCTGCTGAAATTTCACCAGTATGAGCTCCAGATTTGTCATAAATAGAGCAATTTTGAGATGCAAGTTTGAATTTTGGATTTCTTGAATAAGCATATGCCAAGAAAACTTGCGGGATTGCTATGGCAACATTTTGTTCTTCAATAGAATCTAAGAATGCATCAACAAGAGACAATGAGCCATTCATTTTCCAATTTCCAACTATAAATTTATTCATTTTATATCCTTTCAAAATGTTTGTATTTATTATAATTTTGCTTTTTTTGATTATTAAAACTAATTTCTTCCTTATCCAGAATTTCGAGTAATTTTGAATTTAATCTTTGTTCAAAATTATCTATTGTCTCAAAAGAAATTTCTAAGTTTTTTATAGAAACAACTTCTTTTCCAGGCATAATATTCCAAATTTGAACAGAATTTATTGGTTTATCTATACCTTTGAATCCCCCATTTTGTGCAATTAAGCAAGTTGTTAATGCTTCAATTTCATCCCCATAGAGAAGCTCTTTTGTGGATTTAGGGGTTGAAGTTTTATATATAATCAATGTGGAATTTTCAGAATCTGTTTCTATTCTATCGCAATATCCATGTAATCTGAAATTAAAATTAGGTACATTAATTTCTCCGGAAATATTATTCAAAGACCTACCGGAATTTCTATTTTTTATAAATTCCAAGACATTTAAACACTTCTTATAAGCAAAAAAATCTAGATCCTTTATATAATTTAGTTTGTTTTGAATTTGAGAGATATTAGAAAAAGAATTATATAACAAACTTTTTAGTGCAATGGATAGATTGCGCTTCTTTTCATCAATAACCTCTGGTTCTAAATTTAATATCTTTTTAGCATAAAATGCAATCGGATCTTTAATAAGAAGCTCTAATGATTTCACATTTATTTCAGGGGACAGTTTAAAATTATCTTTACTTATGGTATTTTGAGGAATTACGGGTAGATGTCTTGGTTTGAAAAAATTATGATATTCAATTTTTATTTGATTTTTCTTACATTTTGCCTCTAATTCTGACAGAAGAAAGCTCTTTTTCATACCTTGCCCATTACTATTTTTAGATCTCAAAAGATATATTTGTTTGTGATCTACTAAGGCCTTATAAAATATCGACTCGATTTTTTTGTTATCTGCTTCTATATTGAATTTCTTTCGAATAATAGGATGCAACCAAAATATACTGCATTCTTTATAATGCCAATATAATTCATTAAGTTCTGCACATATGAGAATCTCTCCATTACATATATAATTATTCACTCCAAATATCTGCAGTTTACGTGCCGGTTTTGGCGTATTAGAAAATTTGGAAAGTTCTTTTATCAGTTTGTTATGTGGAATCTCATTCAACCAGTCGCTGAAATGTATTTTTATCTCTGTTATAAATTCTTCTGTGATTTCTTCATTGCTTATATAAGATGTATATTCTATATTTTTCGATTTTAATCTCTGCATGAGATAATAAGAATACGATTCGTTTGGAGAAATGACAGAAACTCGTTTATTCGGATATTTTTTAATTATTTCTAAAGTATTTTCTATTTCGAGATAAATGCTTTCGGTTTCTGAAATAGTAATTTTCCGATTCTTTAATAACTGTTCCAAATGGGGCGGTGTGGTATACTCATTAATTTTACCACACCGCACCGTTGGAACAGTTATATCACATTCTAGATCCTGAAGAATCTGTGGCCAGTATTTTGTAACAATCAATAGAAATTGCGTACGTTTCTTCCAATGCTCAGGAAAAATAGAAAAAAACTCTTCAGATAACTCCGATAGGTTTATGTTATAAAAATTTAATTCTTCGATGACATTTGCTAAATCTTTTGCTAATTTTATACATTCCAAAGCGTCACTTCTTTCACAAAATTTCAAAACTAGCTTTGTTAATATGGATATTTGTTTTAGTTTTGAAATACTATTTGAAGACATTTAATATGGAATCCGGGGAAAATGATTCAAAAATAATCTTGTAAATAATTTCACAAATTGGCAAAGATATATTTTTTTCAACAGCCAAATTTAACACTTGCTTTAATGTACTATATCCTTCACAAGTAGATTTACCATTTACTATCTCTGATATATTTTTTCCATGTGCAATGTTTATTCCAAGTGCAGTATTTCTAGAATCTAAGCTATAGGTAGTTAATATCAAATCACCAAAACCACATAAGCCGTAAAATGTTTCAGATTTAGCACCTAATGCAAGCCCAAATTCCTGCATTTCTTTAAGTGAAATATTGAGATACGCAGCAAAAATATTTTGGCCCAAATTTAAACCTTTAATAATTCCTGCGCCTATTGCAATTATATTTTTCATAGCTCCGCAAATTTGAGCACCTATGATGTCATCAATAGGGTTTAATTTAAAATTTTCTGTTGTTAGATCATTCGCTGTCTGAATTGCTTTATTTAAATCATCAAAGACAATATCAGCTGCTGAAATTTTATTATCTGCTAGTTCTATAGCAAAATTAGGTCCAGCTAAATATCCGATGTTGGAGTTTGACAGAAGTTTCTTAAACAAATCTGATAAAAATGTAGAGTCTGGCAACAGTCCTTTTGAACAAATTATTATATCTGTTCCATTCAAATGATTTTTAAGGTTTATTAAAATATCTTTGGTCGGAGATATTGGAAATACCCAAAAAATATAATCAAATTTATGATTTTTCAAGTTTCCTGTTACTTCTATATTAATATCATTTGGAATTTTTATATCTGGAAAAAATTCATTTGCACGCGAACTTTTCATATCAGAAACGTGCTTTTTAAAACATGAAAAAAGTGTAATATTAAATAGTTTATGATATACAATTGCGAGTGCTGTCCCAAAAGCTCCTGCTCCCAAAATACCAATTGATTTTTTCATTCACACTCCTTTATTTGGCATAAACATCAAACTTTTCTATTTCTGATAAATCGATTCTCGGAAATAAAACTTCTGGATCTTTTATTTTCAAGTTATCTGGAATGGTTAAATTTTCGAAATTTAGTTTATAAGTAATATTTAACTGTTTCAAAACTTTTTCTGCGGCAATTGGAATGACCGGATAAAAATACTTTGTTATCTTATAAATCTTTTCTGTTAATATATATAATATATCCTGCATTCTAAGTGTATCTGTGTTTTTCAATGACCAAGGTTTTTGAATATCAATATATTGGTTTGCCAATGCAAGACAAGTTTCAATTTTTTCGAGATATTTACTAAACGCATATTGTTTAATTAAACCTGGTATTTCTTCTAGATTTTCAGAAACCTCTTTCACAAACCTTATATCGTCTGCTATTAAATTTTTTGGACGGCTGATTTCATTATTGCAATACTTTTTTATGAATGAAAATACGCGGTTACATAAATTTCCATACGAATTTGCCAAAACGGAATTATATCTGTTTAAAAAAGCTTCTAATGAAAAATTACCATCTGATCCAAAAGTCAGTTCTCTCAAAACAAAATATCTCAAAGCATCAGATCCAAATAAATCACAGTATTTATAAGGATCTTGAACATTCCCAAGAGATTTTGACATTTTTTCACCTTCACTGAGCCACCATCCATGAGAAACTATTTGTTTTGGAGGATTTATTCCCGCAGCCATAAGAAAAGCGGGCCAATATATTGCATGAAACCTAACAATCTCTTTCCCAACAAAGTGAATTACATTATTCCAGAACAGATTATTATTTTGGTCTTCATTATCGGGGTATCCATTTACAGTCAGGTAGTTTGTTAATGCATCCAGCCATACATAGACAACATGTTTTGGATCATCAGGAACAGGAATACCCCAATTGAATGTAGTTCTTGAAATAGCAAGGTCCTTTAATCCTTGATTTATAAAACTGATTACCTCATTTTTCCTTTGTATTGGATATATAAAATCAGGATTTTGTTCATAAAATTTCAATAGTTTATCTTGAAATGCAGATAATTTAAAGAAATAACAAGGTTCCACCATATATTGAACATCACCTCCAAGTGAGGATTTTCCATCAATTAACTCATCTTCTGAAAAGTATGCTTCATTTCGAACATCATACCATCCCGAATATTCACCAAGATAGATATATCCAGCATCTTTCAGCTTTTTCCAAAAATGCTGAACTGTTTTTTTGTGCCTTGGTTCTGTTGTTCTAATAAAATCATCATTTGAAATATTTAGAATTGGTAATAAATCTCTAAATAATTTTGAGATATTATCCGTAAATTCTTTTGGAGAAATACCAGCATTATTTGCACTTTGCTCAACTTTTTTCCCATGTTCATCAGTTCCTGTTGAGAATTTAACATTATAACCTAACATCCTATGAAATCTTGCAAATATGTCACAAACTATCGTTGTGTAAGCGTGCCCTATATGCGGTTTTGCATTGACGTAGTATATTGGTGTTGTTATGAAAATGTTCTTCATTATTAGTCTGCCCAGAACAGGAAATTAACTTGATATCCATATTATAACAGTATGATTTGATAATTTCTATAATATCATATTAGGCTGTATTAGTTCAAACAGATGTAAGAGTTTCCTAACATAGATTTAATATACAACTAAGGAATTTTCCTGTGGTTTCTTACTATTTTCTCAGCTCTTTATTATAAATTCAGACTTAGTATTTTCTGATAAAACAGAGGAATATAGTTTATAAATGTTCTTGTGTAGATATTTTATCTGCATAAAGTCTCCTTTTTTATAATTTTCAAATATATTTTAAGAGACTTTTTGTTATCCAAAATAACGAAACCTCGTTATCATTTTTATCTCACATCTGTTTGAACTTGTACACCATATGTACATAAATTTTGTGAAATAATAAATTCGAAAAAGGCGTTAAGGAAGTTTGTGCATTATGATTCGGGCCTTGAATTAAGTATGAATACTATATGTGAAAATGAAGTCGGGAAAACACTAATTCGTAGAATGTATGAAGCTTATTTGACCAATCTTGACAATAGAATAATTCGTCCAGTTAGAATATTTCAAGGTTATATTTTATTGAATGGAATACCGAAAAGTAATTTAACATATCATGGAAAATCAGAAGTTGAAATATATCTTGATCCTATGAATTTAAGATCGTGTATAGGATATAAAAAAGAGGTATAAAAGAATTAGTTAATACCTTAGATAGTACTATATTTCACGAAATGGGACACGTCTTTCATGATTTTATAGATAAAATAAAACAGCCTTCCATTGAAGGGTTAAGTTATATTTATGGAAAAACTAATATCAAAGATTTGGGGACGAATGATGAAGAACTTTATAACATAACAGGGTACTTTTATGAAAATAATAAACTTAAATTTGATCCTACAAACTGTAATATGTATAAAATATGCAAAGCTTGTAATACTATAAATTCCAGAAGCAAAATATCACAAAGAGTCTTTCATATAAGCTATATATCTTATAAATCTAAAAGTTTTAAACAAAGAAGATCTATAAAAAGTACTTCTAAAAAACTGATTTTTTAACAGATTTATCCAGATGGGTGCTTGACAAATAGTAGATAATATGAGAACCTGGAATAGTAAGCTTAACTTTTGTCATGAGGTTTATTTATGAGTCTTATGAAAAAACTTGCTATTCCAGCTATAATTTTAGCAGCAATTTCGGGAAATATGTGTTTCGGAAGTGAATCTTGGGTAAAAACTCTAGATCCAAGTCTTTCCAAAAGCGACAGAATAAGAATGGAAGATTTTTTACCACACACATTTTGGTGCCAATCTGCTAAGGATATTATATCATATTTAAAGCCTCAAATATTAGAAACCAAAGCTTTTGACTGTTTTTGTTACTCTGATGACTATTCGGTCTTTTTTATTTTACAGGAACCCTGGATTGGAGAAAATCGCTTTAAATCGCTTATCTATGATAGAATATCGGAATTTATGGAAGATAAATCAGAGCTAATGCCGACATTTAAAGAGTTTAATACCTCCTTTGATAAACATCCTTTACCTTCTTTTAATGTTTTTGGAAAATCGAACTTAATGGCTTGGTTAGTAGATTATCTTAGGCCAATTGCATATGAAGTGTATAATCGAAAGACTTTAGACAATCGACCTTGGCAAAAACTAAAACGAAAAATCTTGGATCATATGCATATAATAAAGAAATTTGATTTGTAATAGGATTTTTTGAAGAAATTTAAATAACTATGTTTATTTATAGTGGTAGTTTCACACAAAAACAAGCGCCTTTAAATTTTTGAGAATTATTGGCTGTTATACTGCCTCCATGAGCGAGTATTGCATCTCTTGCAATACTCAATCCAAGACCCACGCCATCATCTATATTCTGAGTTCTCGCTTCATTTTGCTTCTTAAATGGATGAAATAACTCCTCAGGATTATCCAAGATGATACCAGGACCGTTATCTTCAAAATTTATAATTACAAAATTATTTTCTTTTAGGATAGTAATAACAAGTTTTGATGAATATTTTTTTGCATTTGATATAATATTTCCAAAAGCTCGACCTAGAGAAACCGGCTTAATAAGCAAAACAAAATCTCTGATTCCAGTCACTTCTATGGAAAATTCATTTGAGATATATTCCAAAGTTATATTAAAAATAAAATCATACAATTTTATTTGGGTCAGTTTTTCTTTATTTTGTTCTGCGGCATGAAGGGTAAAGTTTTCAGTTATTTTGATCATTGTATTGACGTCTTTCATTAACCACTTCGTCTCATCGGTTTTTGGCATAACAGAAAGCTGGAGTTTCATTTTGGTCAAAGGAGTTCTTAAATCATGAGATATACCCGCAAGAACTTTCAGTCTATTATCCATAAGATTTTTTAAATTTTCTCTCATTTCATAAAATGCAGTTCCGGCTACTCTGATTTCTTCAGCCCCTTCAGGCTTGTACTCATATGAATTATCCAAACCTTTTCCAAAACTCTCAGCGGCTTTCGCTAATTTTTTTATTGGCCGGATTTGGTTTTTTAAAAATATAAACGCAATAATTAAAAGCAGGATAGATGAGATAATTCCGCTTCCTAAAACAACCGGTATTATTTTCATATATAAAGTCTTTCTTGAAAATGAAATCTTATAAATATCCATTTCATTTGAAGCGGGAATATAAATATCCATGTTCTGATTTTGCGTATCTATATAATAATTATTGTAGCCTTTTTTAATTAATGCATTTCGAAGTATTCTATAGGCTGTGTGATTTTTTGAAATTCCACTTTTTTCTAATTTCAAATCATTTAAGATATCTATTTCTAAATTCATATTTTTTTTCAATTCATCTATATAACTTTTTTCACAACCAAGATCAAGCAATTTAGCAATAGCTGCAGCTTCTCCTGCCATTTGGCGTGAGATGATGTTTAAAATTGTGCCAGTATACTTTTCTGAGAATATAATACCTATGATTAATTGAGAGAAAATAACCGGGGTTATTAATATTAATAAAAATCTTGAAATGAGACTTTTAGGCAATAGTCTTTTTATGAATTTTACCATTTGTAAAAATATATTTTTATATCCTTAAACTATTTTGTATCATAAAAATAAGTGCAGTTGCAAAAAATTATTAGATTATTTATGAAGAAACTTTTAACGTTGCTTTTTATGCCAATGTTTTTGGTTTCATGCAAAAAAGACGAAAAAAGCTTAACCCTATCAGCGGATTTAATAAATACAGACAGTTTAATAAAAGAAGTAATCAGTGAAATTCAAAATAATTATGCGGATGAAATTACAAAAGAAAGACTTGAAACAGGTGCCATAAATGGAATGCTGAGTATATTGGATGAACATTCTGTTTATATAAATAAAGATGAATTTAGGTTATATAATGATTCAGCAAGAGGCGCATTCTTAGGAATCGGAATAGAAATAAAACAGATACGTGATGGTATAGAAATTCAATCTGTAATAGATAATAGTCCGGCAGCAAATGCGGGCATAAAACCTTTAGATATCATAACACATATCAATGGCGAAAACGTTGCTAATATTAGAATAAAAGATATAATAAAAAAATTGGGAAATGATTCATTTAAGAGTGTAAATGTTTCAATTTTAAGAAATAAAATGGAAACACTCGAATTGAAAATTAAAAAATCAGTAGTTCAATTACAGAGCGTAAAACTTGATTTCGTAGATGATATAGGAATTATAAAAATAAGTTATTTTAATGAGAGAACGGTTTTAGGTGTGATTCAAGCTATAAAAAAAATAAATAAAAAATCAGCATCAGGAGTGATTATAGATCTTCGAAATAATCCCGGAGGTATTTTAGAACAATCTATTGGAGTGAGTGATTTATTTTTGTCAAATAAAAAGATTATAGAACTAAAATCAAGAAACATAGATGAAAATCAAACTATCTTTTCAGATGATACGGATTTATTAAATGGGCTTCCTATTGTTGTATTGGTTAATTCAGGAACGGCTTCAGGCGCGGAATTAATGGCTTCTGCACTCAAAGAAAATAAACGAGCGGTTTTAATTGGGAAAAAGACATATGGGAAAGGATCTTTACAAACTGTAATTCCAATTCCAGGAAGAGGAGCAATAAAACTCACTACAGCTTATTTTATTTCGCCAAATGGAAATATAATAAATCAAAATGGAATTGTTCCAGATATAGAAATAAAACAAGAAAATATTGAAAATCAAAAGGCAAATATTGATCCGATTATTCAACGT
Source organism: uncultured Alphaproteobacteria bacterium (assembly GCA_958448685.1). Taxonomy (GTDB): domain Bacteria; phylum Pseudomonadota; class Alphaproteobacteria; order RUG11792; family RUG11792; genus MGBC162888. The sequence continues at coordinate 12,783 of CAUDEV010000033.1, forward strand.
GCACTAGATTTGATTCATGGTTTGTCTGTTTTAAATGAAATAGAAAAATAAGGATATAATTCTTGAGGCCATCCAAAGATTTGTGCAAACAGGAAATAAGGAGATAAGATAGAAATTCTGGAAGAAAAAGGATTTAGCCGCAATTCATGATGTTATGAGAGACATGAAGAAGCCGCGTATTGAAATGCTTTATGATGAATAACTCAAAGAACACCTTGGTTTTCAAAAGAGTTCTGTGAGGCCTGAAGACTCTGATAATTATCGTAATGGATCTTATGAGAAAACTGTAAAAACAAGTAATGGAGCCTTGAAACTCAATGTTCCTCGTGATAGAAATGGAGAAATAGAAGATAAAACTATATCTCTTTATGGTTATGGAATG
>CAUDEV010000034.1 GCA_958448685.1 uncultured Alphaproteobacteria bacterium
TGGATCAATGGAGAAAAACAAGAAATATATGTTCCTGTGAATGTTGAATCAGGTGATATATGCTTTATGAATGGAACAATTATACATAAGAGCATTGATGTGTCTAATGAAGGAGGAGTAATATTTGATGGAGATAGTGTCCTAAAATCAGATGCTGTTTTAAGAATTGGTACTGCTGCTGTTGAGTAAAATAAAACAAAAGCGCTGCATTATATTATGTGGCGCTCTTGTTTTGAAGAGCCCATAAATTTTAGATTTATGAGCATATGAGAACATCCAGAAGATTATACAAATAGGAAATAATGCACAGGCAAAATATTCTGAAATTATAAAAAGTAAAAGGCCTAAAAACCTTAGTAAATCAAGATTTAATAAAGATATTTGGAATCTCATAAGAAAAATAAGATCTGAGTATAAAACTTATGGAAAATTGAATAAATTTATTGATAATTATAATACTTTCTGCCCACATTCTTCCTTGCAAGACCATACCCCTTTGTTGTATTAAATCTATGATAGGAGACTCTCTTTTTCTCACATCTTTTGAATTAATACATGTGACAAATTTTATGTAGCACATTTTTATTTGAATTGTTAAAATTAGAGGAGTAGTTAATTTTTAAAATTTAATAATGTCTGGGCATTCTCAATTTCATAATATAATGTATCGCAAAGGTGCACAAGATGCTAAACGAGCAAAAATGTTTGCTAAGATAGCTCGAGAAATTACAGTGGCAACAAAATTAGGGGGAGAAGATGCCAGTTCTAATCCGAGATTAAGAGCCGCACTTTCATCTGCTCGTGAAAATAACATGCCAAAAGATAATATAGAAAGAGCCATAGCAAAAGCAACAGCTTCTAATGATAACACGAATTATGATGAAGTGCGATATGAAGGATATGGCCCTGGAGGAGTTGCAATTATTGTTGAGACATTGACTGACAACAGAAATAGAACAGCTTCTGAAATACGTTCTGCTTTCACAAAAATGGGAGGAAATCTTGGAGAAACAGGAAGTGTTGCTTTTTCATTTAAACGTATTGGACATTTGATTTATGAAGTCATTCCAGGAGGATTTGATAAAGCTTTTGAGTTTGCTATTGAAATTGGCGCAGATAATGTTGAGGAATTTGATAATTGTACAGAAATTACAACTTCTGTTGAGGCTTTTGGGAATGTACGTGATGCTTTTTCAAAAGAATTTGGAGAGCCAGCGGAATCTGGATTGATTTGGGCTCCTTTGAATTATACATCATGCAGTAATGATGCTAAAGAAACATTGATGAAGCTCATAGATATACTTGAAGATAACGATGATGTCCAAAGAGTTTTTCATAATTTGGAAGAAAATTAAGATTATATGAGGACGATATATGAAAAAACAGGTTGTTGATAAAGAATCTCAAAATAAAATCGAAATTTCAAAAACCAACGAGAAATTTTTTAATGGTATTTTCGATAAACGTTTCTGGATAAGCTGCGCTTTTTGTGCTCTTATATCTGCTTGCAGTGTGTTCATTATATTAAAAATTGGATTGACTTATCATGACAAGCAAATAGATGATTTATTTGAAAATTATATAACAATTGATAGTCGTTTGAAGTCTGTTAGCGATTCTATTGGTGAGTTAACCTCGGCTATGGAAAATTTGCGTTCTGATTGGAAAACTGGAAAAGAAAGTTCTTCTTATATTTATAAAACTCTTTCTTCTCTTCAAAAAGATGTTTCGAATATAAAATCCCATTTGCATATTGATAATGTTGATTCTGATGATTCCATAAAAAAATTACCTTCTGCAAAAAGCTCATTTATAGAAGCTTTCGAAAACCTCATAAAAGAAGGCGCTCCATTAGACAGTTTCTTGGAATCTTATTCGGATAAGATAGATTTGAAAAAATATCAAATGTCTAATGATATAATCAAATTTTCAAAACTTACGATAAAACCTGTTTCGGATTTGAAAAAAGATATAACATCAATCGGCTACAAGCTTTTCCAAACGAAGGTTTCTGAATCTTTTTGGGAAAAGCAGAAACGTATGCTAAAGGAAAAATTTTCAGAAATAATAAAGATAAAGAAAACTGATGAGAATGCAAAAGCTATCCCTCAAGATTATAGCGATAAGCAGAAATTTGAAAAAGCTGACAAATTATTATCTGATGGTGATTTTGAAAAAAGTTTAGAATTTCTTGAAGAAATAAAATTGGAAGATGAGGACCTTGGAGAATTGATTTCTAATATACGAAAACGTATAGATCTCGAAAAAGCTTTTGAAAATTTCAAAAAAGAGTTTTTAAATTTAGAAATTTCAGAAAATTAATATAAATTCCGAGAGAGATTTGATCCCTCCCTCGGAATGAGGTAATTATGAATTGCCTCCTATAACTATCTTTGTTCCTGGAGCTATAGTAAGACTGCCACTGCTTAATTGTAAGCTCTTTATAGTAGTTGCGCTTTCTCTTGAATCGTTATCTATCGCGTTGTCTCCATCTTCTATCACTAAATCAGTTTCAGTGAAACCTTCTGCAAGTTTGCGTGGAAGAGTATCAGTACCACTTGCAATTAATCGAGTAACTCCTAAAACAGATACAGTTCCTGTGTAATTTGAGTTATCTCCTGAAAATTTTAGTTTACCACATTCTTTTAAATATGGTAAGCTACTGGGGGTATCTTGAAATTCCAAATTATCACCTCCTTCAAAAGAAAACTTTATATTAACCTCACCCTTATAACCCACTCTATCAACACTTAAAATTTTAGCATTAGTTGTATCGTTTTTAGTTACTTTTACTAAAGCAGAAGACATATAGGTGTCTTCCTCCTGAGGTTTTATATTGTCTGTTGATAGGATATTTCCTGACTCATTTTGAAGACAGCTAGGTCCTACTATTCCTGTGAAATTCTTTCTATGATCACCCCACTTCTGTATCGTCGTCTCCAAAAGCATAAAAATTCGGTGTAGCATTGGAGAATATAACCTTTTTGAATCTTTTTTCAAATGCTTCTTTAGCTCTGGACTCATATGTTTCATCATCTCCAGTTTTTTCTGCAACTATATGCTTTTCTTCATTAACGATCGTTTCTACAAACTCTGTTTCTCCTTTATTATATTCGTAAACTCCAACTATATCAGAAGCGGACATTGCCATAAAACTTGCCGTTGTTTTGCCTAAGTGGCTTAGTTTTACAGTTCCCCCTTGAATTGGACCTCCAGTAAAGCTTCCTGAAGATGAAGCCTTTGTAAAATCCAAAACACCACGAGTAGGGAAGCACTCCGCATAGGATGATGTATTGATATCGCTATTAGCTGTACTATTTTGCATAAGTGTTCCAGTGTGAACAGTTGCATGAGATGTATCTATCCAATTAATTGTAATATTAGCTCCGCTATTTCCAAAATTCTTTAAGTTTGTTATAGCTTGATTATATGTCTCAGCAGTTAATGGTACTCTATTTTGAAACTTTCCACCTTGTATGGATATGTTGTTCCCAGAAGTCATCCAAGATTCATCAGAATATTTATTACCGCTTGAATCAACAAACTCCCAGTATCCATTGTTAAAGTCCGCTCCAGACATATTGCTTAAAGTGGCATTATGCGTTTCTCCTGTTATCTCTCCCACAGTTCCTACTAAGCTGCCTGGTTGAAATACACTACTTATCAACAAGCTACCAGTGTTCTCATATGTTATAACATCATTATTCGTTAATGTTCCGCCTTCAATATTAAGGGTTCCTGCAACACTTATTGGCGTATTTGCAGTTGTATTTCCTTGAACATTAAATCGTGTTTCTGCTGATATACTGCTTATTTCGCTCGCAAAACCTGAAGTTGCCAAAATAGCAGTAATCAAAGTTGTTTGTAATAGTTTATTCATATTTACCTCCTTAAAAAGATATATTTACGTTATAGGGAAGCGTTTTCAAAACTTTTCTTCCCTATTTTTAATTTAAAAAAAAGGTAAATTATTAGTTAATTTTACTTAAAAATATTTCAGGGAATTTCCCTTAAAATTTACAGTCTAGGTAATAATTTGTAACATAAGGAATCTAAAATTTGTGGCATAATTATTAAAATAGTTGATATAAGTTATTTTTGTTATGTGTGGGATCGTTTCTGTTCTTAGTTTTGAAGATAATATTTCAAAGAGGTTAATAAGTGCTTTAGAACGTTTGGAATATAGGGGATATGATTCTGCCGGGATAGCTTTTATTGATGAAAATTCAAATCTTCAAAGAATTAGATCCATTGGAAAGATTGAAGAACTAAGAAAACGTGTGGATAAAATAACCATAAAATCGAACATAGGTATTGCTCACACGAGATGGGCAACTCATGGAAAAGTTACCGAACAAAATGCTCATCCTCATATTTCAAATGGCGTTGCAATTGTTCATAACGGAATAATTGAAAATTATCAAGAATTAAAGAAAAAGTTATCAAAAGAAAATTTTGAATTTGAAAGTGATACGGATACAGAGGTCATAGCTGTATTAATTGCTTTTCATATCAAAAACGGGAATAATTTTGAACAAGCCTTTAAAAACACAATATCAGAATTAAAAGGAACATTTGCTATTGTTGCGATTTACGAGAAAGAGCCAAATATATTGCTTGGCGCAAAAAAAGGTTCGCCAATGGCGATAGGTTTTTCAGAAGATGAAAAAAGTTATTATATAGCTTCTGATGCAATAGCTTTGTCATCACTTGCGAAAAATATTATATATCTTGAGGAAGGAGATATAGTAAAAATTGAAAGACGAGATAAGTTAAATTATACAATCTTTGATACTTCAATGCATATGGTAAAACGGGATATTATCCCTAATAACGTTTCATTATCAGATGTTTCAAAAAATGGATATGAAACTTTTATGTTAAAGGAAATATTTGAAGAAGCAACAATCATAAGAAATATTTACAATAATTTTAATTATGATATTAACATTTCGGATTTTGATAGCTTATCAATCATAGCTTGTGGAACTTCATATTATGCAGGATTATTAGCTAAATATTGGATTGAGGATATTGCTAAAATACATGTCGATGTTGAAATTGCATCTGAATTCAGATATCGAAATCCTGCGATTTCTTTAAATGCATTATATGTTTTCATAAGTCAATCTGGAGAAACAATTGATACATTATGTGCAATGAGAATGGTTAAAGAGTTGGGAAAGAAAACACTCGCTTTAGTCAATGTTGAAACCTCATCAATAGCGCGGGAAGCTGATCATATGATAAAGCTTCTTGCGGGTGTTGAAATTGGTGTTGCATCAACAAAGGCCTTTGTTGCACAAGCTCTTTCTCTACTCTTGCTTTGTGTTAAAAAACAAGATTTTAAAATAGATTTGCTTGAAGGTTTAATAAATAGTGTTTTAAATAATAAGTATAGACTTTGTTACATCGCAGAAAAAATTAAAGATAGTCGTAGTTTCTTTTATATAGGCAGGGGCATTAATTATCCAATAGCTCTTGAAGGAGCGTTAAAAATCAAGGAATTGTCATATGTTAGCGCGGAAGGATATCCTGCTGGAGAAATAAAACATGGTCCTATAGCTATTATTGATGAAAATGTTTATACGATAACATTGGCTCCGTTTGATAAATATTTTGAAAAAACTGTTTCGAACACTCAGGAAATACTAGCCAGGAGTGGAAAAATAATTTTAATTACAACTGAAAAAGCGCGAGATTATCTGCACGGTTTAGAAAATAATAAAAACATCGATTGCGTATTTATACCTGATTCAGATGATCCTTATTCAACATTTCCATTAATTACAGCAATACATCTATTGGCTTATTATACATCTAAATCGAAAGGTTATGATGTTGACAAGCCAAGAAATCTTGCAAAATCTGTCACTGTAGAATAAAATAATTATATTATTTATTTAAAACTGTTTTTATAGTGATTGCTCAGATATTTGCTTACTTAAAACAAGAAATAAGATCATTGGATATCTTTAAGATTTTGGATGAATCCATGGATCCAATTAAAAATTTGGCAAAAAAATTTGATAATCTTGAAAAAATTTTAATAATTGGCACAGGGGGATCAAGTTTAGGAGGAAAAAGCTTAATCAATTTTCAATCCATATACGATGGAAAAAATAGTCGAGTTATTTTCATAGAAAACACGGATTCTCTCCACTTTATCAATACAATACAAGACTGTGATCCTAAAAACACAGGTATTATTGTTATTTCAAAGTCAGGAAAAACAACCGAACCATTAATGTTATTTTTGACACTTTGTGAACTTTGGCCTGATTTTGATTATAAAAATCGTGCAATTGCAATAACAGAACTTTCTGAGAATAACGATTTAAGAATATTGGCCGAATCCAAAGGAATGCAGATTATTGAACATAATACGAAGATAGGCGGACGTTTTTCTGTTTTTTCTATTGTAGGTTTGCTTCCTGCTATTTTATCTGGAGTTGATATAGATCTTTTCATTAGCGGAGCAAAAAACGTAATAAATGATATTTTGAACACAGATAAACCAGAAGATTGTCAATTATTCAAAGATATAACCTCAATGTATGAAGTATTCAAATCAGGGAAAATTAGAGAGCATGTGCTGATAGCTTATTCTGATATGCTTGAAGATTTTGGCAAATGGTATGTCCAATTAATTTCTGAAAGTTTAGGAAAATCTGAAAACTTCGGAATTACGCCGATAAGAGCAACTGGAACTATAGATCAGCATTCTATGCTACAGTTATTTTTAGGAGGGCCTTCAAATAAGTTATTCACGATTATTACTCAAAGATCCAATTTGAAAACCAAAAATATCAATTCAAGTTTGAATTCGAATGTAATTAGCAAACTGAACAATCATAATATAAATGATTTGATGCTTTCACACCAAAGAGCTACGATAGAAGTTCTTCGTAAAAAAGCATCTGTTAGAGTTCTGGAATTTGAACAATTTAATATCCAAACTTTGGGTTTTTTAATGATGTTGTCTTTTGTTGAAGTTGTTACTATTGCAAAATTAGCAGATATAAACCCTTTTGATCAACCTGCTGTTGAGGAATCAAAACGATTAGTTTTAAAATATATTGAAGAAATTTAAAAAAGATGAATAACCTAAGAAAATTTGTTTAGTGAATTATATGTTCAAAATTATTGATATAGGAAACTTTTTTTGCTAAAATAGCAATATAGTTTAGTTTTAAAAGAAAAGAGACGACAAAATAATGAGTACTCTTGAACAAGTAAAGACAATTATAGTAAATAACAAAAAAGTTGATTCTAGTCAAATAACTGAAAATACAAGTTTTAAAGATGATTTAGGAATGGATAGCCTTGAATTAGCAGAACTTATTATGGAATTCGAGAAAGCATTTAATTGCGAAATTCCAGAAGATAAAGCTGAGAAAATTATTACAGTTGCTGATGCTGTCCAGTATTTAGAGTCAATTAAGAAATAACCAGAGGTTATATGAAAAGGCGGGTTGTAGTCACTGGGATTGGAGTTATATCCCCACTTGGAAATACTATTAATTCAATGTGGCAAAATTTGATTTCCTGTAAGAGTGGGATAAGAACTATTGATAGTTTTGATATTTCTGATGTATCTTCCAAAATAGCTGGTTCTGTTCGAATGGGAGAGGATGGATTTAATCCCGATGACTACATGACCCCTTTAGAGCAAAAAAAAGTAGATAAATTTATTATTTTTGCATCCGCGGCAGCAAAGCAAGTTTGGGAAGATTCAGGTTTTGCAAATTTAAATGATGAACAAAAGGGCAAAACTTCTGTCATCATTGGATCTGGAATTGGCGGAGTTTCAAAGCTTTATGACACTTCCGTAACTCTTCATGATGAGGGGGCAAGAAGAGTAAGTCCTTTCTTTATTCCTTCTGTATTAGTTAACTTAGCTTCAGGACATGTTGCTATAAAATATGGCCTAAAAGGAGCAAATTACAGCGTTGTATCCGCATGCGCTTCAGGAACTCATAGTATCGGAGAGGCATTTAGAGCAATCAGAGATGGCTATTATGACTTTGCATTAGCTGGGGGAGCTGAAGCTGCAGTATGCAAACTAGGAGTTGCTGGATTTGCAGCTGCAAGAGCTTTATCGACGCATTTTAATGAAACTCCAGAAAAAGCTTCCAGACCATGGGATAAAGATCGAGACGGGTTTATTGTTGGAGAAGGAGCAGGTATATTAGCTTTGGAAACACTCGAATCCGCAAAATCCCGAGGGGCAAAAATCTATGGGGAGATAATAGGTTATGGTTTTTCATGTGATGCTTATCATATAACTGCCCCTGATGTGAATGCTTTGGGAGCTTCTGCTTCCATGGAAAGTGCACTGAAAGATGCAGAAATTTCGACAGACTCAATTGATTATATTAATGCACATGGAACATCGACTCCGGCTGGTGATGCTGCAGAAATAAAAGCAGTGAAAAATGTTTTTAAAGATCATGCTTATAAACTTAATATGTCCTCAACAAAATCATCTATGGGACATTTATTAGGCGCCGCAGGGGCCGTTGAGGCTATTATTTGTTTGCAATCTTTGAACAATAATATAATTCCAGCAACTTTGAATTTAGATAACCCTGATGCTGGATTTGATTTAAATTTAACTCCAAACGTTCCTCAAGAGAAGAAATTAGATTATGTAATGAGTAACTCATTCGGTTTTGGTGGAACTAACGGAACATTAATAATTAAAAAGTTTTCTTGATTCTTTGTAAAAATCCCTAAAATTTTATGGGACTTTTTATTTTTTGACATGTGGGAGATTTTGAAGATATACTGAAAATATAAGGGAATATTCGGGCGCGCGACGTGTGGTATACTTTTAATTTTACCACACGTCGCGCGCCCTCCATATGACTCTTTCATGATCTATATTATATTTTCCGAAAGGCGGAAACGATTATATTGATTTACTCCCATTTCGTCAAGTCTCGTTCGTTCCACTCACTCTTTTGACTTGACTAAATTTCGTAAATCAATCCCTATCTTTTCGTTCCTTTCGAAAAAATAATATAAAAGGAGTTGTAACAAAAGACATATTCAATAACATCTAAATACAAAAATACCGAGAATTCATTAAATTTCTATTTTTTCAAATATCAGTTATTGGCCATCTAGGTTTTGTTTTGAAATCAAGATTAGAATAAGGAAATTCAGATTTTATCATTTCAATAGCTGTCCAAGCTATCATTGCGGCGTTGTCTGAACACAGTGATAAAGGTGGAGCAAAAAAGTTCAAATTATTTTCTTTTGAAAAATCTAAAAGAGATTCTCTGAGTTTTGTATTAGCAGCAACTCCTCCTGAAACTACGACATTTTTAGTCTCAGATGTTGCTAACTTATAAGCTTTGGTTATTTGCTTTCTTATAAACTTTATCACAATATTTTGAAAGGATGCGGCTATATCACATTTATCTTGCTCTGTAATATTTTCTCCCAGTGCTTCGATATGCAATTTTGTGGCAGTTTTTATTCCGGAGAAAGAAACATCACATCCAGTTCTTTTCTGTAAAGGAATCGTATAAGAGAACCTATTTAGATTGCCTTTTTCTGCATATTTTTGTATAACAGGTCCCCCGGGATATCCTAATCCAAGCATTTTTGAAACTTTATCAAAAGATTCTCCTGCAGCATCATCAAGTGTTTCTCCCAAAATTTTATAATTTCCAATCCCTAACACTTCTGCAAATATAAAATGTCCACCAGAGGTCAGGAGTAATAGATAAGGGAAAGGAACATCAAAACACAATCTGGTAGTTAAAAGATGTCCTTCCAAATGATTTATAGCCATAAAGGGTTTGTTATTTAAAGCAGCCAAAGTTTTTGCAGTGACAACACCAACAAGAAGTCCTCCTATGAGCCCGGGGCCAGAGGTTACGGCTATCGCATCCAGATCTTTTAGGTTCACATTTGCGTCTTTTAAAGCTTGGTTTATCACATGATCTATAGAATCCACGTGGCATCTTGCCGCATGTTCAGGAACCACCCCTCCATATTTCGAATGTAAATCTATTTGAGAGTTTGTTACATTAGATAGTATACGTTTTTCAGGATCGATGTTGTCCGTCACAATTGCGGCAGATGTTTCATCACAGCTTGATTCTATCCCCAAAATTATCATTAAAATTCTCCTGTAACCCAATTATTATTGCATTGCAGCCAAAGTTTATAATTACTAAATCCAAGAGATTTATAAAAATTAAAACGATCTTTCGCTGATTCTATCAAGTTTTTTGGAAATATATCAATAATTTTTTCAAATTTTCCTATCTCATTTTGATTCGAAATATCCAGACCATTATGCAATAAGCAGACTGGAGAATTATAAAAAACTATATCTGTTGAAAACCAAGTTTGGCAAAAATTCGCATCTTCAATAGGTAGACTTTTTTTATTTCCGCTAGGAATAAATCCTAATCTTGAGAAAGTCCAAAGTTTTGAGTTATAAAAACTGATTTCATCTTCGTTATCACAAAGAAATAAGACATTCTCTCGGATAGAATAAATTTTTTCAATTAATTTACAAGCTATTGAAATGAAATCCGTTTCTATGGAGTAGAATATTAAATTTTTATTAGGCATTTTCGTTCAACATTTTTAGATAAGTCGTCTAATAAAGCATTAACAAATTTTATAGAACTACTATCAAGAAAAACCTTTGCTATTTCGACATATTCGTTAATTATAACAGGAATATCAGTTTTTTCATGAATCATTTCTATAAGCGCTATTTTTAATATACATAACTCCATAATGGAAAGATGTATAAGATTTTTTCCCGATTTCAAAATTTTCTCGATTTGTTCTGATAATGTTTCATCATTTAATTTTGAAATTAATCTTTTAAAAAATCCAGTTTTTATTTCTTTGTATTCATCTTCTTTGAAAATATCTGAAGATAAAAATTTTTCGATCGAATCTGAATAATCTTCTTTTGTTATTTCTATTTGATAAGCAAATTGGACAGCTGCAAGTCTTGAAATATGTTTAGAAATGACCTTATGGACCATAAATTTGTATAAAAGCAATAAGCAAATTCTATTATATAATAAAATACCTCTTTCCACAATGGATTTATATAATGAACAGAATTAGCGAACAGTTTCTACACCCCTTATAAAACGCTTAAAATTTTATTATTTGTAATTTGAGAAGAGAGAAACTTAAAGAAAGAAGAACGCCGCACGCGGACGTTCTTCTCTTAGTTAGATATAGAATTTTCAATCCAGAAGCTCTAAATTTGGAAGTCTATACTTTTTTCCTGAGCAATTTTTTGGAGTAGTAGGACTCCTGCATATCCTATTCTATTACCTGCTAGATCAATGCTAGTAATGGATGTATTGGTTTTAAGAGCATCAGCAAGTGCTATTGCTCCTTCATCTCCTATTTTATTACAGCCTAGATCAATACTAGTAATAGATGTATTGGTTTTAAGAGCATCAGCAAGTGCTATTGCTCCTGCATCCCGTATTACACTATCGTATAGACGAAAGGTAGTAATATGATGATTGACTTTAAGAGAAAGTGCAAGTGCTATTACTCCTGCATCTCCTATTTTATTACGGCCTAGATCAATGCTAGTAATAGATGTATTGGTTTTAAGAGCATCAGCAAGTGCTTCAGTTCCTGCAACTCCTATCTCATTACTCCCTAGATTAATGGTAGTAATAGATGTATTGTGTTGGAGAGCATTAGCAAGTGCTTTGGCTCCGGTGTCCCCTATTTTATTACAGGCTAAATCAATGGTAGTAATAAATGTGTTGTGTTGGAGAGTATCAGCAAGTGCTTTGGCACCGGTGTCCCCTATTGTATTGTTGGATAGCCAAAGGGTGGTAAAAGATTTATTGTGTTGGAGAGTTCGAGCAAGTACTGTTGCTATGTCATCGTCTATCCATTTTACATCTAGACGAAGTTCTTTACCTTTTATATTTTTTTCTGTTATAAGTCCTTGAACTCGCTGAGTAATTTCAATATCTATTGGTTCCTGCGTTAATTGTAAATCTCGACTTGACAATCTATCATCTATATGTAATGTATCTTCCATTGATGACGCATTATCTATACTTCCCAATATAGAAAGCATGCTTATTCCTAATAATATCTTTTTCATGGTTTTTCTCTTGTAATAAATTTACTCTTTCAGTATAATATATCAAAAAATATAAAAAGTAAAGTAAAATAACTAATCTAAACACAGGAAAAATATTTAAAATTTTATGGGACTTTTTAGAATTTGACATCTGGAAAATGTTGAGGATATACTGAAAATATAGAGGATATTCAGGCGCGCGACGTGTGGT
>CAUDEV010000035.1 GCA_958448685.1 uncultured Alphaproteobacteria bacterium
TTAATTTCAGGATATACATTAGGGATGCGTATGTCAAATTCTAAATAGTCCCATAAAATTTTATGGAATTTTGTGAGGCTTTTGCATAATGCTCAAAGTATCTCCAAAATAAAAAACAGTATTGTTAACGGAAAATTTACCTTTTTTTTTAGAATTGAAAATAGGGAAGAAAAGTTTTGAAAAAGCTTCCCTATAACGTAAATATATCTTTTTAAGGAGGTTTTTATGAATAAATTATTACAAACAACATTAATTGCCGTGGTGTTATCTAGTGGGGCAATGGCTGGAGAAGATACCAAAGTTATTTTTTTAGATCCGTCACCCACTGGTGCCTTGCCAAGAACTATTGAAAGTGGAGCAGAGGTTGAAATAAATGATAGCATAGCAATAGCACAAACTATTACAAATCGAGGAACAATAAAAATTAATAATTCAACAACTCCAATAACAATTTCTCGTGATTCTGATGATCCAACATCAGAAACGCAGGAAAACGCAATAATAGATAATGCTCCATATATTGCAATAGAAAAGGTTACGGAACAAGTCGAACTTGATGGGAAAATACTAACACAAGATGATATACTGACAGCCAATGAAATAACATATGATAGAAAAACTATAGTTGATGATCAAGAGATAACAGAGAGAGTCAGTCCTGAGAATGTGTATATACTAAATCCAGATACTGAAGGAAAGATTGTTGTCTCAAATGATGCCAATCTCACATTGGATAATGTTGAGATAAAATCTATTCCTGATCCTTGGATACTATATACTAAAAGTAGTTTTTCTACCCAAGATGAAACTAATGGATCTGCTTCCAGAAAGTTAGATAAACGAGATTTACTATTTTTAGGAAGGGATGCCGTTTCTGCTGAAAAACCCGCAAACGTAATAATTCAAGGGGAAGAATACGGTCTTAAAGAAACCCATATAGCTTGCCATTTTGGAAATACTATTGGAAAAGATGAAAATAAAGCTCCTAAATATGCAACACCTTATAATTTAGAAATTCAAAAAACCGTATATATGGCCGGAAATGTCGAAAATTATAAGGGAAATGTTATTTTAGAAAATAGCGTGGATGGCTTTGAGCCAAGATTAATATTTGCTTATGAAGCAAATGTGATACCTGAAACTATGAGTATAAATGTAACCAACCCTAATGGGGAATTAAGATTTACAAGTACAGGAGGAAAGGTAAATAGTAATATAGATTGTAATGGGAAAATAGTATTTGAAAGAAATGCCAGAAATTTGGAAATAGGAGGGAATATAAATACGAACGCAGTCGAATTTCATAATACAGTTACATTGAAATCGGGTGCAAAATTAATAATTGGAAAAAGCGAGTAAAAAGTATTTTTACAGTAAATCTGAGGGGAAGCAATCCTTCCCTTCAATTCCTCCAAAACTTCACCAAAGTTTTTTTCAATACAATATAATCTTATTTTAAGGAATCATTTTAAACATAAAATCCATTGACAAAAATGGTAGATTGTGATAAAAATAAAATTGTAATTAAAAGATAGTTTTTATTAAAATAGGTTTTATATGTTTGCCGTATTGAAAACTGGCGGAAAACAATACGTTGTTAAGCCAGGGGATGTAATTAAAGTCGAAAAAATTGAAGCAGAACCTTCAACTGTTTTATCCTTAGATAATGTTTTATTTACTTCTTCCGATATAGGAGAAATTTCTGTTTCTGAATCCGAAACAAAAGGATCTGTTGTTAAAGCAGAAGTTTTAAAACACGTTCGTAACAAAAAGATTATTGTATTTAAAAAGAAACGCAGACATAATTACAGACGCAAAAATGGACATCGTCAATGGATGACTGTTTTGAAGATTATGGATATAGCTTTAGGTAATTAAAGGAGAAGAAAATGGCAACAAAGAAAGCTGGCGGTAGTTCGAGAAACGGAAGAGATTCGATAGGAAGAAGACTTGGTGTCAAAAGATTTGGGGGGCAATATGTTCTTGCGGGAACAATTATTGTTCGTCAAAGAGGAACGAAATATAGAACTTGTGATAACGTCGGATTAGGACGTGATCATACGATATATTCTTTAGTTGACGGGACGGTTTTTTTCAAGACAGGACGTGATAACAGAACATATGTTGGAGTAGAACCTCTTGCTTAAAAATTTTTGATAACCTTTTATATTATTTTTCTGTTTAACGGCGTGTCTCTTTAGATTTCGCCGTTTTATTTTTAGGAGTAATGAATAATGAATACAGTTTGCAAATATCCAACCGAATGGAATCTTGATTGTTTTTATAAATCCATAGATTCTGATGAAATATCCCGAGATAAAAATAACATATCAAAAGAAATCGATGAATTTATTTCTAAATATAAAGGTAATTTACAAATTTCTAATCTTACAAATGCGATTGTTAAGTATGAAGATATATATAAAGCAGCCTCAAAAATAGCGGTTTATTTAGGATTATATTTTCAAATAAAACAAAAAGATGAGAAAGTGTCTGCAGCTTATCAAGATATGATGGAGTGGTATACGTATAATTTCTCAAAACTTTGTTGGTTTGAAGTCGAAATCCAAGGTATGAATTATGAGGAAATAAAAGAACAGTTGAAGAAAGATAAGGTTTTATCCAACTATAAGGTTTTTATAGACAATATTTTTAAATACAAACCCCACACCTTATCTTTTCAAGAAGAATTTATAATATCAAAATTAGGGATTGTGACGGGAGATACGTGGTATAAATTTCATAATGGCTTACTTTCCAGGATAGAATTTTATTTAGAAGGTGAAAAACTTACTTTGTCAGATGTCGTTGAAAAAGCAAATCATGGAAAGACAGAGGAAATAAGAAAAGAAGCATCTATAGCTTTATCACGTGGATTAAAAGAGAATTCTTATGCTTTGGTTTCTGTATTTAATAATATAATTCTTTCCCATAAAACGTATTGTGATTTGAAAAAGTACACATATCCTGAACAGAAAAGATTTTTAGAAGATGATATAGAAAAATCAGTTGTTGAAACTATGATAGAAACCGTCAAGGCTCATTATGAATCTATATCTCACAGATATTATAAACTAAAAGCAAAAATATTAAAAAAACCTAAACTTCAATATTGGGATAGAGCAGAAAAAGTTTGTTTATCAAAACGTGAAGACAAAAAATATACTTATGAAGAAGCAATTGATTTGGTTTTGGATATATTTAAAGATTTTTCACCTAAGTTTTTTGAAATAGTTAAAACAATGGTTAATGAAAGTTGGGTTGATGTTTATCCGAGAGAAGGAAAGGTTTCTGGAGCATTTTCAAGCTCAGCTACTGTTGATACTCATCCTTTCATACTTCTGAATTTTTATGGAACAATAAGAGACATTTTAACAATAGCTCATGAGTTTGGTCATGGAATTCATCAAAAACTATCTTCAAAAAATAATGAATTAGTATGTAATCCTGGTTTAAATATTTCTGAAACTGCTTCTATATTTGCAGAGAAATTGACTAATAAATATTTACTAAATTCAGAACCTGATTTAAAAAAGAAAATAGAATTGATTTGTTCAAGATTGGATGATGTGATGAGTACTGTTTTTCGACAAATCGCCTTTTTCAAATTTGAACAGAAAATTCATGAAATACGTAATGCTCATGAACTTTCAGAAAATGACTTAAACAAAATATGGCACGAGGAATTGGAAAAATCTCTTGGAGATGGTGTAGAGATAAATAATCACATTGATAATTATTGGGGATATATAACTCATTTTACAAGTTGTCCTTTTTATGTTTATTCATATGCTTTCGGATGTCTTTTTGTGGAAGGATTATTTGCAGAATATAAAAAAACAGGAAAAGATTTTGTTAACAAATATGAAACGGCGCTTTCCTCAGGAGGAACGAAAAATTATAAGGAAATAGCAGAAATGTTTGGCATAGATCCGACATCGAAAGATTTTTGGATTTCAGCCTTAAAATCAATAGAAAAAGAAATAGATAACCTAGAGGCTCTTTGTGATCAAGCGTTATTTAATTAAAAAATTATTTATTCCTTTTTTATTAATAACCACAATATTTGGAGTTATTCAGAATAGCTATATTCAAAACAGGATTATTAATGCTTTTTTACCCGATGGATATATTGTTGATATTTCTAAAACGAAAGGTTTTTTTCCGTTTTGTTTTTCTACAGATAATATAAAGTTATCTTCAAATGACTTTGATGTTAATATTAAAAATCTGAATTTTGAAGTCAGCAAAAAGTTAACTCATATAAAAAATATTGAAATTAATGAGCTTGAAGTTATAACGAAAAACAATAAATCTGATTTTTCAATTAATAATATTCGTTATTTTTTACCACTGTTTGCGCAAAAAATTATAAAAAATATTTCAATTAATAAATTAATGATTGATAAAAAATTATTTAAGAATACTAATTTTCATTATGATAAAACAAAAAAAGAAAGTTATCTGAGCTCTGATTCCCCATATGGAAAGATTTCTGCCTCATGGACAATTAATAAAAAACAAATTCTTGCAAAAATAAACTTAGATAAAAACACCATAAATGCTTCTTATAATTTTAAAAATAAACATATAGATTTAAATTATAATCTTAAAGATCAAAATATAAATTTTAACGGCAATCTTATTAACAATGCTCTGAGAGGAATAATCACTTTACCTTATGGTATAAAATTCGAAACAAATATGTGGCTTGAGAAAAATATCCTGAATGCTAATTTCAAAAATAAAAAGTTTGATATTTCTATAAATACACGTTTTGATTTTAATAACCTCACAATTTTTGTTGATAAAATAACCTTCAGAAAAATAATAAATATTAAACCTTTTGTTGTAAAAGATTTTTCCAAGATTTCAGATATTATAATGCTTTTAAAAAAAGGCATGATAAAAATATCTGGTGTAAATCTTTCGGAACACAAATTTTCATTGGGGAATATTATTTTTCAAAACATAGATCTTTCACAATTTCCAGAATTAAATTCTGCAGGAATACTCAGTGGTACTGCCGATTATAAAAACGATAATGAACTGATAAAATTAGAACTTAATAATGTATCATATAATTCAATAAAGCTCCAGTTTATTGAAATGAACGCAAAATACAACAAAGATAATTTGGAAGGGAAAATTTTATTTAATATTTCAAAATTAAAAAACCAAACAGATTTTAAAATATCTCTTCAAAATTGGCTGCCTTCGAATATCTCAAGAATCGAAAATGTTTCACGTGGAACATTACATATTGCGGATTATAAATTACAAAATAAACAAATTTTAAATGGCGATGTTTTTTATGATATCAGAGCTACAGGAAATTTAGGAAATCCTGATTTTAACGGAGAGATATTATTAAAAAAAGGAAGCTATATCAATCCTATTTATGGGATATATATAAAGAACATTTCACTTAATGGAAAAATTTCAAAAAATAATTTTCTTATAAATAATATCTTTGCAGAAGATGATTCTAAAAAAAAAGGAAATATAAAAGGAAGTGGACAAATAGATTGGAAAAACACAGGAAATACGCATATTTCTTTGAATATTAATAACTTAAAATTAATAGATCAAAATTACTTTAAAGGCAGATTATTTGGAGGTTTAAACTTAAACGGAAATATTTTTAAAAACCTCTCGATAAGAGGGAAATTATATACGAATGATCCAGTTTTAGACATTTCTGGAATTATTTTGATGGCTTCGAGAAATATTGACATTTTGGACAATGTTTATTCGCCTGATAAATCTAAGAAAGCAAAAAAAAATAAAGTTGTTTCATTCCCTACAAAAATACCAATAAATATCGATTTTAGATTTAATCCAAGTTTAAAAATTATAGGCTTTGGAATAGATAGCATATGGGAAGGAGGAGCTGTCATTAAAGGTGATATTTCCGATATAAAATACGAAATGAATATAAAAATGAAACAAGGAAAAATGGACCTTATTGACAACACTGTTTTTAAATTAAAAAACGGTATCATACTCATAAACAATTCTAAAAATGATATATCTCTTTCTGCAGAAAAAAAAATAGAAAAAATAATGGTTGGCGCAAAATTTCAGCAAATTAATGATTCTTCAAAAATCAGTTTTTATTCAACCCCTTATTTGTCAGATAAAGATATTATGTCATATATGTTATTTGACAAACCAACAACTGAAATTTCCGCCAGTGAAGGACTTGTTTTATTTTCTGCAATGAATAAACTTTCTGGACATCCTAATTTTGATATCTTGAATAAAATGAAAACTATATTCGGAATTGATTCTATATCAATAAAGAAAAATACAGATAGCAAAAAGGAAGAATACAACGCTATAAGCCTTGGGAAAAAGATAGGGAAATTTAAAGTTTCTATTGATCAAGGGGCAGCTAGTGATACAACAGGAGTCGTCGTAGAAACCGACATAGCAAAGAATGTGAAAATGTCTGTAGATTTGACAGGGCGTGATGCTGCGACGGCAGGTATTTTGTGGAGTAAGCGATATTGAAAAAATATAATATCGTTGTTTTAAGAGATGCTCCAGGGATTTATACTTATCAATTTGATCAAGAACTTGATATTGGGCAAATAGTTTCTATAGATTTTAGAAATAAGGAAGAACTAGGGATAGTTTTAGATTCAGAAGGTTCCGATTTTTCAGGAAAAATAAAAAGGATAAAATCTGTTTTTCCATATAAGATTCCAAATGAATATATAAAATTTGCAAAATTTGTTGCAGAATATAATATTCTAAATTTAGGATCTGTTTTCAAATTAATAGTTCCTTTTTCTGCTGATGAATTGTTATTTTCTGAAAAAAATTCTCAAAAAAATAACAATCTGGCAATAGTACCTGTAGAATTAAATGTCGAACAAAATAGCGCCGTTAATGAAATTTCAAAATATATCTCAAATTTCAAAACAATCTTACTTCATGGCGTAACAGGATCTGGAAAGACAGAGGTTTTTCTTGAGATTGCAAAAAACATCATGAAAGAAAATGAGGGCGCTCGATGTGATAAAATTAATAAGGATATCACATCGAGCGCCCTATCATCAAGTGCGCAGATATTAATCCTCGTTCCAGAGATAGCTTTGTCTATGGGATTGGCAAAAAAGATTTCTGAAAGACTCGGATGTGAGGTATCCATATGGCATAATTCGATATCACTCGTAAAAAAACGAAAAATTTGGAAAAAAGCAATTGAAGGAGAAAAATTAATTATAGTCGGAGCCAGATCAGGTCTGTTCATCCCCTTTTCTAATTTGAAATTAGTTGTCATAGATGAGGAGCATGATAATTCATTCAAGCAAAACGAAAAGGTAATTTATAATGCTAGAGACATGGCTGTCTATCTGGGATATTGCTTAAATATACCTGTTATATTATCTTCTGCAACACCTTCTATTGAGTCTTACAATAACGCTTTATCAGGGAAATACGCTTATATAAGATTAGAAAACAGATACTTCAAAATGATATCCCCTTCTAAAATTAAATTAACAGATCTAAAAAAAGAGAATACAAACACATGCTTAACAAAATCTACAATTGATGAAATAAAGAACTGTATAAAAGAAAAAGATCAAGCATTAATATTTGTCAATAGAAGAGGATATACTCCAAAGATTTTATGTCGAAGTTGTGGGGAAAAGATAGTTTGTCCAGGATGTTCGACTTGGTTATGTTATCACGCTGTATTAAATGAGTTTATTTGTCACTATTGCGGATTTAGGACATCACAAAAAAAACAATGCCCAAAATGTAAAAAGGAAACGCTAATTGGAATTGGAACAGGCGTTGAAAAGGTTTATGAAGAATGTATTAAAAATTTTTATGACGCAAAAATAATGATGCTTTCAAGTGATACAATTAATACCAACAGAAAAATTTCGCAAGCTATTGAAAAAATCCAAAATAAAGAAGTAGATATTATTATTGGAACGCAAATTATTGCAAAAGGACATAATTTTGGAGGTCTGAAACTTGTTGTTATTCCTGTCTTTGATTCTATGTTATATGGAGAGGATTTTAGATTGACGGAAAAAGCTTTTCAAATGTTATACCAAGTTTCAGGAAGAGCAGGAAGAAGTTCAAAATCAAGTGCCAAAATCATAATTCAAACTTATAATCCTGAAGAATATTTGATAAAAATTTTTGAAAAAGATAACATTGAAGAATTTTATAAAACAGAAATTAATAACAGAAAACTTCTCAAAATGCCTCCTTTTTCTAAAATGATTTCTATAAATTTGTCTTCATTATCCGAAGTTGAATTAAAGAACTTTGCAAGTGACCTGATTTTTTCTGTACCTAAAAAAAGTGATATAAAAATACTAGGTCCTATACAGCCTGTATTATATAAAATAAAATCTCGTTACAGATTAAGAATCATTTTTATTTCTTCTTTTTCTCTGCAGAATTATATCAATAGTTTCATTTCAAAAACAAAAATTCCAAATTCAATAAAACTTACTTTAGATGTTGATCCTTATGATTTTTACTAATAAAAAATGAAAAATTTTAGATTTTGTAGTATACTGGATCTATCAAAATAATTAAGGCTTTTTCGTATGAAAATAAGGATCACATCAATATTGTTTTTATTTATAATAGCAATAAGCAACACTTATGCAGATGATTGGTCCTTTGAAGATACTCCGTTATATGAAGATGAATTAGATAATGTTTATGATCCATTAGAGCCTTTTAATAGATTAATGTTTAAGATAAACAATGTTTTGGATAAAGTATTTCTAGTTCCAATTTCAACAGCTTATAAACATATATTTCCTCAATTTTTACAAACTGGCATCTCAAATTTCACTAGTAATTTTTTCGCGCCAATTGCAACGATTAATTTCATTTTGCAAGGTGATTCAGAATATGCAACAAAGACAACGTTTCGATTTATTATAAATACTATCTTTGGATTTCTAGGTACGGTCGATGTCGCTTCAAAATTAGGTCTTGATAAGAAGTCAACTTCATTTGGTGATACCTTAAAAAAGTGGGGAGCAAAGACTGGCCCATATTTAGTTTTACCGCTTTTAGGAGGAGGAAGCTTCAGATCTGGAATCGGAAAAATAATACAATTACCTATAGATCCTGTTGCTCAAATATCCTTGTTTAATTATAAGAAAAATACAAGAAGGAAACTGTATTATATGATTTATGGAGCAGATATAATTGCCAAAAGAGCAACATTACTTGATATTATGATGGAGCTTGAAAAAACCTCGGACGATATGTATATAACAACTAGAAATTCAATTATGGCATTAGAAAAGTAAATTTCATGAAATTACATAAAGAAACTTTACTTGTTTATTAAATTTAATGCGGAAAATGATATAAATCTATCGCCTCCGATTATTATATGATCTTGAAGTTTTATATCAAATATTTTTAGGGCTTTTTGAATTAGATTAGTTGAATATATATCGTCCGCAGAAGGTGTTGGATCACCACTTGGGTGATTATGTATTAAAATAATCCCTTTTGCTCCCAAATCTAAAGAACGTTTAGTTATATTCCGAGGATAAACATCTACTGAATCAATATCACCTTTTTGCAAGACCTCATCAGCTAATATCTCATTTATTGAATTCAAGAATAAAACCCGTAGTTCCTCTGAAACCAAATATTTCATATTTAATTTGCAATAATTAATAACATCGTCAAAACAATTTATATGATTTTTCTTTATAATCTTACTTTTTAAAGCTGCAATAAAAACGCTGTTTATGATCTTTATAGCTGTGATCGTCGATTTTCCGATTCCTTTTATTTCAAGCAAAGATTCTTCAGAGGCATTAAGAATTCCATATATGGTTTTGAATTTTTCCAATAATTCTTTAGCTAATGGTTTTACATCTTTTCTTTTAAATATAAGAAAGAGCAACAATTCCACAATTTCATAATCATAAAGTGAATCAACGCCGTTATTAATAAGTTTTTCACAAGCTCGTTTTCTGTGACCTTCTTTATATTTTTTCAATGGTTCCGCAGACATTTTTATACCCCCTTCAATGCAATTTCATTCGTGGAATATCTTTCTATTCGATCTTCGATTTCAAGTTCTGAAACTATATAAAGCAAATCTTTTATATCAATTCCAGAATGAAGAGTTAATTGATCAAGATCAACTGGAACTTCAGATAATAAAGATAATATCTTTTGTTTCTTATCATCTGTATTATAATTTTCGACTTGTTCATTACCAGAAAATTTGTTTTGGACTGCTTTCTTAAAACTTCCCAAATGCTCAAGAACATCTGTATAATCTTGAATTAATATCGCGCCATTTTTTATTAAATTATTGGATCCGATATTTCTTGGATCAGCAGGAGATCCTGGAACAACGAAGATTTCACATCCGAAATCCAAAGCCATTTTTGCTGTTGCCATAGTTCCTGATTTTTCCGCTGCTTCAATGACAATAACCGCCTCTGAAAGCAAAGTTATTATTCTGTTTCTTGCATAAAACATTCCTTGCTCATACGAGTTTATTCCGGGAGGTATTTCAGAAATCACAAGTCCATTTTTCGATATTTCTTCATATAACTTCAAATTTTCTTTTGGATAAATGTTATCTAACCCAAATGGTAAAACAGCAATTGCAGATTTATTTTCTAAAGATCCCAAATGAGCACTTGTATCAATTCCTTTTGCTAATCCTGAAACAATGCAAAATTCAAATGAAAGATTTGATGCAATATTTTTCGCTATTGATTTTCCTGTGATAGATGCGTTTCTTGCTCCTATTATCGCGATCTTTCGTTTTGAAAACAGGTCTTTATTTCCTTTGAAATATAACATTGGAGGACAAGAAGAAGATCTTTTCAAAAGCTTTGGAAAATTTTCATCGGAAGCTAAAATTATATCATATTTTAACGACCTCAAAATTTTCTCAGCTTCTTTCCTTGGATATGGATTTTGAATTTGTTTAAGCGCGGCATTGGCTGTTTTGAATTTTCGAAGCAAATTCCAAAATGTTTTTGGGCCTATGCCTTTTGAATTTATCAAACAAAACCAATCTATAATCTTGCTATCTATCATTCTCATCCTCCTATAAACATTTTACGTCAAAAAAATTAATAATATGTTAAACTGAAAATAATAACATCATAAGGAGTCTTCATATGAATATTTTTAAAGTCCTCAGTTTTGTAATATTATCATTAATTTTATGTTCCCAAAGTTTTTCAATTGATAATAATGAGTTGAAAGAATCGGTTGCAAAATTAATGAATGTTAAATTTAATGATATAAAGTTAAAAAAACAAAAACTTGGTATGACTTCTTCTCAGAGTTATATTTGCGAAATAAATGGTCAAAAATATATTTTAAAACTTTTTAAAAAACGAACAAAATCAGAACAACGAAAAAATGAAATGGAATCTGTAAAAATACTTTCAAAGCTGAACATAGGTCCAAAACTTGTCGCTGCTGCTGAAGACGATTCTTTTTATATCCGGGAATATACCGAAGGTAAGTTAGTTAAATCTTCTGATTTTCAAAATGAAAAAGTTTTAATTAATTTTGCAAAAGCTTTGAAAAAACTTCATAGTTATAATACAGATCTGGAATCTCAAAAAACTTTAATAAATCGTTTAGAAAAGCACTATAAATCTATTATGAAAAAGAAAGTAGCGCTACCTTCTGGATTTGAAAAGTCTTATGCGAAGTTCCAAGAACTCTATTCAAAATTGCCAAATCAAAAAGGATTTTGTCACAATGATTTAAACCCGTTAAATATTCTGATTTCAAAAAGTGGAGAAGTTTCTCTTATTGATTTGGAAAATTGTGGGAACGCAAATGTTTATGAGGAACTCGGATATGCCACATTACTTTGCGGAATTTCCGATAAAAACCTCGAACTTTTTCTAGAAAGTTATCTCGAAAGGAATCCTTTACAAACAGAAATAGATGCAGTAAAACTAGCTCAAAAATTAGTCAGCTTTTTAACCTCCGCTGTTTGGTTGGATTTTTCCGAATCTAAAAAAGATAAGAAAATTCCAATTGAAACAAGGCGAAAAGCTCTTAACGATTTGTTGAACTCAAAAGATCTAAAAACTGCAGAAGATTTCATAAATGAAAATAAAACTGTCAGTATAAAGTCAAGAAATAAAATGTTGGTCAAACAATATGCACTGGCGTTTTATAAAAGGTATTTAAACTTATAATTTTTCGATATGTTATGTCTTCCGAAAGCGCTGGAAGTACCTCTGCGGTGTCATCAGCCGTTTGCCGGTGAGGCCTTCTTTCTAATTCACGCTTCGT
>CAUDEV010000036.1 GCA_958448685.1 uncultured Alphaproteobacteria bacterium
ATCGCCCATTCTTATCATAGAAGATCATATTTACAGACTTTTCTTCATAGTCTCTTTGCGACTACCGGAGAGCGCAAAATGCACTACCCTTACTAAATTGTCTGAATTGTTTTTTGCTTACTTAAATAACGCCTTTTTTTAACGCTGATCCGATTTCATCCGATTAAAAAAAACTCACTCTTCTTAAATTGTGTTAAAATATTCATCTTATGACTACGATAAATTATTATTTGTCGTATAGATTTGAATAACAAAAATTTCACTCCATATTCATTCCTACCATAACCTTTCTCTACTTCTATTATTTTTCTTTTTTATCGATTCATAGCGGCTTCTGCAAGAGCGTTTTTCTGTCCCTATTATCAGACAAGCCCGTAACGCTAGGTTTACGGGCTTATGTGATAATTCGATTATTCTTTAATTATTTAGTAAAACTCCTGAGCTGATCCTTTAAATCTTCCCGTTCTTGACGCAACTCTTCTATTTTTTCATAAAGATGTTTTAACTCTTCCTTATGCTCTTTTTCTATTGCCATCAATGCACGTTCTTTTTCTACAGCCGCCCTTTCAGAAGCAATCTCCGCATCTTTCAAATTATCTCTCATTGTTTGTTTAGCATTTTTTAATTCTTCATTTGCTGCATCTAATTTTTCTTTTAAAATCGGATAATCTAAGATCTTCTGCTCTGTATCTTTAAGCTTACTTGTTAACATAGAATTAATCTCTTCTTTATCTTTTAAAGAGTTACGCATTTTTCTTTCACTTTCCACCGCGTCTTTCATTGCCTTCTCCACAGCTATGCATTTGTTTTCAGCTTCCTTAGCTGCAGCATATGCTTCTGCAGAACGTTCTTCTTTGATCTTCAATTCCTCTTGAAGCTTCATGATCTGTTCGTCTTTGCTAACTAATAGACTTTGAAATTTTTCCAGAACACGTTCTTCCGAAGATTCTGCTATTTCTATACTATTTAAAAAAGCTGTTATTAAGGCTTTTGCGTGTCTTTCAAATTCTTCAATTTCTAACGCCCTTTCCGGGATTGCAGCTTTCGCCTTATCCATTTCAATAACCTGCATAATATGATCAAATGCTTGTGCTTGATTCATCCCATGTGCATTACAAAATTTTCGGAATTTTTCTGCGTCTTCTGTATCAATTCTAAAATTTGTTTGTCTAATTTCTCCCATTGTTTTTCCCTCTTCTTTCAATATGGTAATCAGTGATACTTTCTTTATCTTGATATTATTATATCATAATTTCTAGGTTTTGTCAATTTTGTTATACATTGTTATACATGTTATTGTTATACATAATTTTAATTGATATATTAAAATCAATAAAAAAACATTTATTTTTTTAATTTACTAAAAATGGCAACAAAAAAACTCTTAGTAAATTTCACTAAGAGTTTTGTAGTAAATAATATCAAAAGAAGCTCTTTTGATGTTATTATTATAACAGATTGATAGTTTTGAAACAACCTCTTTTCAGCTCATATTTTTCAAAGGTATCCGATCGAAAATCTTTCGCTTACGCGCTAACGCCCGCCACGAAAATTTCAACTGTAAAAAACAACAGTTTCATTTTTCGTTCTGGTTGTTGAAAATTATTCTTTCCTTTATTACGGATATTGGCTGCTACGCATTTTTAATTTCATCCACTTTCTTTCTATATTCTTCTTTTAATGTTAAATAGTTTTTGATTTCTTCCGCCTGTTCGTCTGTAATCAATTTTTTATCTCCATTTGGATAAATGAAATAATTTCCTGCTTTTCCATAAATTTTTTGATTCCATGTGCATCCCTTTAAAACCTCCGGAACTGCGGGTTTTTTTATTAAGTCAATTTTCTCTTTTTTTTCGCGCCATTCTTTTTGACGTTCTAACGCAATTCGATAATGCACTTCGGCAAATAGACCGCTATCCGCGACCATACTTTTCGCTCCAATAGACGTAGCTTTTATGATCTCTTCTTCCAAGCTATCTAATTTTATGATTTTATTCCAACATAATGTCGGAAGCTGAAAAGAATACCAATCGTCTGCCGATTCCCTTTCACTCCAGCTATAATTTCCCAACGATTTAATTTCATCTTTATGTGGTTTTGTATCACCACTGAACCACACAGATAGCAAAATACTCCCATCTTTTTCATTGATGTATGGCAACACTGTTGCATTAAAAATAAGCCCTTCTTTTTTCGTCTCTTCTTCTTTTTTCTTTCTATAACATTCCTTACATAATCCGTGTATTTTAATTCTACTGTATCTTCATGCCCACAACTCATCATTATTTCATATTTCATAACCCATTTCTCCTTTTACTTTAATCATAAAAAATGTTAATCCTGATGATATACCATATTGATATGAAAGACTATTGCTACTACTGATCTTCCCTTTTTTTTATAAGTGTAGGTAATCCGATACAATGTTACTCTTTCAATTTCTTTGATTGCTGCATCAATTACACGCTGCTTTAAATTTGCAAAAGACTTATACTTATCTATACAATCACAGCATTCCCGAATTTGTTCTATGGTTAATTCAAAATCTTTCCCTTTTTTAGGTAACACCTTTGAAAGAACTCTTTCCTGCAAAAGCTCAAAGATCCGAATTGCATAAACAGATTTCATCGTTAATATATTATCTAATGTGTATTGAGTGTATCTTTCTTTTAAATTTAAAAGCAATGGTTTTAATTCATCATTTAGTTTAATTGCTACTCCAACATCCGCTTGATATTCACATTTTGATACCCAGGGAATTTTCATCCATTTTAATTTTTTCCCTGAACCACTTTTAATAAAAACAGGATTATTAATAATATCATCTGTAATCTCATCAATATCACGATATATATTACTTCTTGAGATTCCCAGTAATTCAGATAAATCCGCAATCGTTATAACATATGGTTTCAGTTCTGTATCATCATATTTAATCTGCATGATTGCTGCTCGGATCAACTTTGCACTATTTAGTTTTAACGCTTGTCGCCCACTGATTAAAGTATTTGATTGGCAAACATAATTATTACTATTTAAACTAAAATCAAAACTTAATTGTCCCTCGATATTTTTCTTTCCTCGTGCCATTATTTCCAATCCTTATATTATTTATTTATACTCATTATAATCAAAAAATAACATACTTTCAATCACGTTATTTTTCTTTTTTATCGATTCATAGCGACTCCAAACGTGTTTTTTTATAGTAAATCAAAACTATCAATCTGTTATCTTTTATATACCTGCCTTTTTTCAAAACTATCTATTTGTTATGTTATCACTATCAATTTGTTATATTATCGCTATCAATTTGTTATATTTAAAAATGTGGATAACTCATACAAACCCAGTGTTTACAAGGCTTCCAAGACTTACGTTTTTGTTGCCCAATTATATAAATTAAGTAAATGTTTCTTTTATATCTATCTATATAACCAATTCAAAAATATCAAAATGTTATATTTAATTAAATGGAAGGTCCTCGTCTATATTATCTGTACTGCCGGAAAAGTTTTCGGGAGAAGTTGAATTTATATGATTTTCTGCTTTGCTTTGTGCAAATTCCTGCTCTTCTATAACTATTTCAGTAGTGTGTATTTTCACCCCATCTTTATTAATATAACTTCCTGTTTGAATACGTCCGGAAATAGCAATCCGCATTCCTTTTCGGAAATATTTTTGTGCAAATTCTGCAGAACGTCCAAAAAGAACACAAGGAATAAAATCAGTGGCAGGTTCACTTTCACGACGAATCTTCCGATCAACTGCAATATTATATCGTGCAATAGCTGTTGCATTCTCTCCCTTTGAGTAATAAATTTCAGGATCTTTTGTTAATCGACCTACTAAAATAACTTTGTTCATAATGTAATTTCCTTTCTTATATTTATTATTTACTATATATATATTATAATATAGAAAATAATATTTGTCAATGAAATTCAGATTTTAATGTAGAACATATTAAGACATTTGAAAAATTATGGTTGCGGGAATTTGATTGTACTTCTTTTTGTTTTTTAGCTTATTTTTTATAAAAAGTAGGAAGCGGTTTGTTGCCGCTTCCGAGGTGCTATAAATAGCACCTTTTATTTTAATCACCCCCAACCCCTCTAATAGGGGCTTTAGTAAGTTGTAGCTGGGGAAGTTTCATTATAATTTTTTTGTATTTTATTCAGCTTATTTTTATGAAAGGTAGGAAGCGGTTTGCTGCCGCTTCCGAGGTGCTATAAATAGCACCTTTTATTTTAACCACCCCCAACCCCTCTAATAGGGGCTTTAGCAAGTTGTGGCTAGGGTACGTCTATCATTTAACCGGATGTTTGCTTGTCTCACTACTCTGCCCATCCTTCTTCTTTTTCCTGATGATCGTTGAAAAGTGCGGTGTACGTCTGTTGCTAAATAAATGTATGGTAAAAATAATTGCTATGGTAGCTTACAGAATGGTTGCCACACACTCGCAAAAAAATGCAACGGGCTTTCACGGCATAAATGCCCGTACCGGGCACATATTCCATGATCCCATTGACATTTTCTTTTGAGGCGTGGCAAATACAAAATCAGCAACAGACGGTTGCACCGCACATTGACAACTACATACAAAAAACAAAAAGGAGAAGGAGGGACAGATAAGTGGACATCGAAATTATTTCTGTAGAGATTAAAAAAGGAATTGTAATGATCACAGGCATTGATGTGTCTGATGAAAACCTCCGGCGCATGGAGCGTATGAAAGACGATGGGATGCAAACAGAAGTAACCTTTTGTTTCGACAGCCATCAATCGAAAGATCTACAATATCTTTATAACTGGCTTAAACGCCAAAAGGCAGCTAAAGGAGCAACTACATGGGGAGAAGCACTTCACAAAACGATAGGAACAATTACCGTTATTGCAAAAAAATATAGGAGCTGGGAATAACCAGCTCCGCTTTTTATTTATGAAAGGAGAATTGATTATGAAACAAGACAAATTCATGGAAGAAGTAAAAGAAATAATAAGAGCAAATATACTGAAAAAGGTTTTGCCGCGTCTGATCCCGGAACGGGATATCAAGCAGGACAAGTCGATCTTGGTTCACCGTTTCCTTGATTTAGGCATTATTTATGAGATAAAAATTGAAAATGTTTCTTTCGTTATTTTGCATGAAATGTTAGAAGATTTAAACATTTCTGCAGAAGAAGTTCAGTTTGCGGCTATTGCAAATATGAAAAAACAGGCAAAGATTCAAACGATGAGGGAAATTCTTTCAGAACATTTTTTAGAAGCGGAGGTTTCGCCTCAAAAAGAAAGTTCGGCAGAAATGTATGTTGTGTCTGCAGGAGATGATTTAATAACGGGGAAGCTTTCAAATGGAGCAGCCGCAATTCTCTCAAGAAGCATCCGAAAACAGATTGTAAAAAGAATGGGAGGAAACGCTTATCTCCTGCCCTCTTCCATAGAAGAATTTATCGTTTGTCCGGAAATAAAAGGAGAAGAGAAAGAATTGCTTAAAATGGTGTATTCCATTAATCATTCTGATATCATTCCAGATTCTCTCTTTTTAAGTAATAGCATTTATTATCTGGAAGAAAATGGAGATATCCGAGTAATTACATCTGAAAAAATGAAGCCATGAATCAGTATGGATTGATTTTAAAAGAAGGGCGTCCCGAACTGTTGTTGCAGGGGACGCCCCTTGCAGGAAAAACATTTGTTTGTAATCCAATAGATGCAGCAAATTTAAGCAGAAAGGTTTTTTTGTTGGATGTGCAGGCGGAAGAACATTTGTGTTTTTTTGCTTTAAATATAAAAGGAGAGGTTTTAGGAACATTTGAGATCGCTCATGGAACTGCATCCGGTTGCATGGTAACTCCGCGGGAATTTTTGATCAGGCTGCTACTTGTGGGTGCAACCCAGTTTATAGCAGTGCATAACCATCCATCAAAAGATCCAAAACCCTCTCATGAGGACTGGAAGTTTACTGAAAGACTTTTTGAAGCATCAGATTTGATCGGGATTGAGCTTTTGGATCATGTCATCGTAGGTGGAGAGAATCAATATTCTATGCGGGAAAATGATTGTACTATATGGAAAAGGAGAAAATGATTATGAGAAAATTAAAAGAAAGAGAAGCAGGTATTAACCAGTGTTTGAAAGGAAGAATGAAAGTCAGGGTTATAACTAAGGTGATCAATAATCGAACACTGGAAGGATATGTTTTAGAAGTGGAGGATGAAAACTTTCACCCGGTTGTGTACGAAGAAAAAAAATGGGAAGATATGACGGATCAGGAAGTAGCAGAACTTCTTTATCAGTTTAGAATGAACAATTCAATTCATGAAAATTATTCGTTATTATTTAATCCGAAAGCTTCGACAGAAGAGATTCGATCGAAAATCCGTCCGATGCTGATGTCTGAAGATCGGGTGAATGAGCTGGAAACACAGGGGATAATTACAGATCAGAAAGAAGGTTTTACCGTTTTATATGTTGTGTTTGTGCCGGAAGATGGAAAAGAAGGGGTTGACATATCGATTCGATTGACAAGTGCGCTGCTCTCCTATTATAAATTAAAACGGGAAGAAATTGAACGGATCGCATTTGATCAAATTGAAAAAGAAGTAGTCATTGAATCGGTTTCCCCAAAAGTAGGAAAATTATATGGACGGGGGTATGGCTCTTCTGCTCTACTATGCGATTCTGTTAAAAAAGAAATCCAAGAACGTTTTGGAGAGGGATGTTGCTTGTTGCCTGTATCCATAGATATAACGATTATCCTTTCAAATGATTTTGCAAAACAGACGGAATTTTTAAAAATTTTAGCAAAAAGCATTTCTCTTTCCATAGATGAATGTAATCAGTTAAGTCAAATTCCTTATGTTTTAAAAGGAGGAAGGTTGAAGGCGTTGTAAGATATTGACAGTTTGGTAAATTTTTTTATAAATTTACCAAACTGTTTGCATCAGATAAAAAAATCCGTATAATAAAAGAAAAAGGAGTGATAGGTATGAAAGCGACTTTGAAGGAAAATGAAGAGAAAATCGTATCTGTTTCTGAATTAAATAATGGAGGGGCAGGAAAAATTTTTCTGGATCTTCAAAAGAATAATAGTGAATATATTATCCTGAAAAACGACCGTCCGGCGGCAGTGCTGCTTTCAATGGATAAATATGAGAAGTTAGCTGAAAAATCGGAAAAGCTGGATGCTCTAATGGAGGTTGTGGAAAACACTGAACTTTTACTTCTTGCAAATCAAGCTGAAATGTCACCAACAGTTCCTTTTGAAGAAATTTTAAAAAAAGAGGGAATTACTGAAGAAGAGTTGGAGAAACTTTCAGAAAGTGTGGATCTGGCATGAGGTGGGAGATACAGATGACAAAAGAAGCAATAAAACAATATGATAAACTGGAAGGAAGTGTAAGGAAACAAGTTCTTTCTGGAATTTGGAAAGTATCGCAATCTCCGCTTCCTGCGCCGGAAGGTTTTGGAAAGCCATTAGGGAATAAAGGCGGTGAAAATCTGACAGGATTTTTTAAGATCAAATATCGGGGAATCGGAATCCGAGTGGTATATACTTTAGTGAAAGAAAAAAAGATTATGAATATAGTAGTCATATCTGAACGAAATGCTGCCGCTTGTTACAAACAGGCGGCAGCATTATATTATAAATACGGAGATGAATTGTTTCAGAAAGGGATTGAAGAGTGAGCGGAGGAAGAAAAGACCTCTGTTTTTTTATTGCCTAAAATAGAAAAATGATCTGGTTCTATCAGCTTCCCACCCCAACTCCCCTATCCCCTCTTTCGCCCCCAAAGAGGGGAACTGTTTTTTTAGAAAAACTATCAATTTGTTATAATTAAAAAGAAGGTGCTATAAATAGCACCTTCAAAAAATGTCGGAAACGACAAAATAAAAGGCGCTTTACAGCGCCTAACTATGCTCCCTGTGTTTTTGGTTTGTGTGGAAGGAGCATGATATAAGGAAATAATCCTTATGAATTTATAATATCAAACAAAATAAAACTATGCAAGAAAATTTGATCCGGCATTTTCTTCCTTTGGAAAGCGGGGCATTGAAACTAATTTTAACGGAGTAAAATGCAGGAGAAGATATTTATGAACTACGGTGAAAATAAATGGTGACGGAAATAATGTCCCACCCAAACCCCTGAAAGTCCCCTTTCCCTGCTTGCGCGCCCAAAGGGGACGAACGCCGGATACGGCGAAAGAAAAAGAGCATAAGGCGCTTTTGACATCAATTAAAAATTGATGCTCTGGCAAAGCCAGAGAAATCGCATTTTTTATAAAAAAAATATGACGTCAATTAAAATTAATAATATATAATATATACTTAATATTATATATTATTATTGAAATGCATAGCGATAAATGTTAGACTTAATCAAAAAACAGGAGGTATGTTATGCCGGGAAATTATAGTATACAGGTTCGGAATATTGATGAATATACTTTTAATAAATTAAATGAAATGGCTGAAAAGGCCGGAATGACCAGAGAAGGTTATTTAAGAAAAATGTTGAGTAATTATGCATTATCAGAAGAAATAAAAAAGGTAGAGGATAAATATACAACACTGGTTAAGAATCTTGTAGAGTATATACAGATGCAGGGGGAGATCATTGAACAGAATACTGTGGTTTTAGAAGAATTAAAGGAGATGCTGAATGTATAAATATTTTGAAATTTCTGAAGATAATTTAAAATTTATTAATGAATTTAAGGCGGAGCAGGGAATTAAAAGTGATAAAGAAGCTTTTAATAAAATCATTGAACTGTATAGAGATTCTACTGCTGAAGATAAAAATAAAAAAATGATAGATGAAATTATGCAGCGCTTCCATGAAAGCTACGGAATAATTTATACAAAATTGTTGGCTGGATCGGTAAAAATGGAATCAATGATTCAAATTTTGGTTGATGTAGCAAATACGTTATTATTAAGTCAGGGGATTGATAAATGCATTCTGAAAGATATATTAGCTTCAGAAGTAATTACTCAATCCGAAGATTATCATAAATATAAAGTTGCAAAGGCAAAACAGAAAAAAGATACAAGGTGCTATAAATAGCACCTGCTAAAAGGAGAAATATGATAAAGGCTGGAGTTGTTGCCGTGAACCGTTTTGTGCGTTCCGGAAGTAGGGAGTTTGCAAGTTATATCGATTACCTTGATCGCAATGAAGCAGTAAGAAATGAGAATTTTAAAGATTTCAATTTATTTAATGATTATATGGATCAGCCAGAAAAATCAACTGGGATTTTTACTGATAAAAAATCAATTTTAACAGATGCAGATAAAAAAAATTTGAAAAATTTATTTCAGATAGCTTATGAAAATCATTCTCTCATGTGGCAGACTGTTATTTCTTTTGATAATAAATGGTTACAGGAGCATGGGGTATATAATGCAAAAACAGGTGTACTTGATGAAGAAAAAATGAA
This sequence comes from uncultured Alphaproteobacteria bacterium, assembly GCA_958448685.1. Classification (GTDB taxonomy): domain Bacteria; phylum Pseudomonadota; class Alphaproteobacteria; order RUG11792; family RUG11792; genus MGBC162888. The sequence continues at coordinate 9,447 of CAUDEV010000036.1, forward strand.
AGAGTTGACAAGAGGAGCTGTAAACTCTCTTTTAGAAAGTGAAAATCTTTCTAATGCGGTCTGGACAGCATCGTTCCATTTCAATACGGACAATATTCATGTTCATGTGGCAACTGTAGAACCACAGCCGATGCGGAAGCAAAAAGAATATATTCAGTATCAATATATAGGGAATCCGGAAGGAGAATATGTAAAACTGAGCAATGGTGAATTTGTAAAAAGTAATAGCCGAAATTATTTAAACCGTTATGGAGTACCATTGTTAAGATATGACAGAGTTCCAATTTATGAGAATGGGAAGATATTAAGAAAAAAAGAATACGTGGGTAGATTCAAATTAAGTAATCTGAACGCAGCCAAAAAATATATTGCAGATCAGATTTCTGTGGATAAAGAAAATAACATTCTGATCAATCGGATCATAAGGAATCAAATTGTTAAATCAAAAAAACAAATTAATATTTTTGAAGATCATGATATGGCAAAGCAGTTTATTAAATTGCATAAAGAGCTTCCTCGAAATGTAGATCGAGGGCTTTGGAAATATAATAGTAATGTTATGAAACCATTAAGGCAAGAAATTGATAAATTATCAGATATTTATATGCAGAAGTATCATGCAGCGGATCTGCTTGAACTAAAAAAACTTCTTATAAAACAATCATCAGTTTTTCATGAAGCATATGGAGATACTGGAAGAGACTTTTATGAGAACAAGATGCAAGAACTTCATGAACGTTTGGGAAATGCTATTCTGAATGAATTGAGATCTTATGATAAAAATACGACTATACCAATGGAAATAGATGACAATCTAAATTTAAACGAAAAAGTAGAAATGGAGATAGATGACAACCTAGATTTAAACGAAAAGGTAGAAATGGAAACAAAGTTTGAGACGGAAAGTGCAGATCAGGAAGCATACAGAATATCAGATTTTTCCTTTAGAGAGACTGGGAAAAATAGATATGCAAGAAGAAAACGTGTTGTATCAGAAAAAGGATATTTCATAGAGTGGAATAATGATTTTAAAGACGCGCGCGAAAAGATTTATGGAAAAAAGAAAAACTATAAAAAAGCTTTTGAAATACTACTGGAACAATCAGATACTAATATTTTAGCCACGTATGAGTTAGGTAATATTTATAAATACGGAAGGGGTGTGGATATTGATTTAGAAACATCAGAGACATTTTTTCAAAAGGCTTTTGAAATGTTTCAGGATCTTGAAGCATCAATAGAGTATGAGAATCCGGACCACGAATTTTTAAAAGAATATGTCAATTACCGGATTGGAAAACATTTTGATTATGGACTAGGGGTTGATCAAGATTATGATAAGGCAAAAAAATTCTATGAAAAATCCGAAAGTGCCCTTTCAGACTTTAGTTTGGGAAATCTTTATTTTTGTGGGAATGGAGTTGAAAAAGATCTGAAAAGAGCATTTCAATATTACATGAAATCTGATATAAAAAAAAGAGACAACGGATATGTTCAGTATAAAATTGCCACGATGTATGAAAAGGGAATGGGAATCAAAGAAAATAGCGATAAGGCTGAAAAATATTATCATATGGCTTTTAAATCCTTTAATCAAATGTTAAAAGAATCAGAAGACGATAACATTCAATACCGAGTGGGAATGATGCTGATTAATGGGAAAGGAGTAGAAAAAGATTTAAAAAAAGGAATAGAGTTTCTGGAAGCATCAGCAGAAAATGGAAATCCAAATGCCCAATACCAGATTGCAAAAATATATCTTGATTCGGGAGAAGGAGATCCTGTCAAAATTAATGCAGCAATAAAATATTTAGAAAATGTGGCAAATAAAGGGAAAAATAGTATGGCACATTATCGGTTAGGAAAGCTGTATACAGATGAACAGTTTCTTTATTTTGATTCTAAGAAAGGACTAGAACATCTTCAAATTGCTGCCGATCAGAATAATGAATATGCACAATTTCGACTAGGTATCTTATATTTGCAAGGAAGAATTGTTATGAGAGATCTAAGCACAGCAGAAAAATATTTAACCCTATCTGCAGATAATGGAAATGAATATGCTGCTGATGCGTTGAAACAATTAAAAGAAAATCGTTTCAAGTTGAAGGGAAGACCTTATGTGATGCGCTCTTTAAAGATTTCTATTGGAAATTTAAAATCAGTATTAAAAAGCGAAAAAGAAAAAGCGTTTAATATGAAAATCTATAAGGAGAATGAGCGGAATGCAGAAATGAACGCTAAGAAAGAGCAGGAATCCGAGGTGCTATAAATAGCACCGGAGAGAAATGTGGAGATTATAATGAATTACACAACGATTTGGGCTTCGTTTGTGAAGTATGGAAGAAAAAAACACAATACAAAAAAATAGGAGGTAAGCGTATAATATGAGTAGGTGCTATAAATAGCACCTACTCATAATTTCATTTTTTGAAATTTAGATTTCATACCATTTTTTATCAATCATTAATCCGAAAATCATATCATATTTGCCTTCACATATAACATGATCTTTATATATTCTGTATCCATTTTCTAGAACATATTTAACAGGAAAGGGACATTCAAACATATCTAAGTCGGTGTTTTTTTCAGCTTCTTCTAATAAACATTCGGGAATAGCCATAATGACATGTCCTGTGTCTCCATCACAATAGTAATAATTAAATTCTTCTAATTCTTTTGGCAAATTCAAATAATGGTCTTTTATTATTCCTCTTAATCCTTCATGGCTTCT
>CAUDEV010000037.1 GCA_958448685.1 uncultured Alphaproteobacteria bacterium
TGAAGAAGATATAAAATCTGATATCGCTGATATAAAAAATGTTGGTTCAGGAAGAGGAGCTGGAAGCATCACTGCAGCAATGTTTTTAAAGCATTTCATTTCTCCGGAAGCAAAATGGGCACATATAGATATTGCAGCAACAGAATGGGATCCAAAAAACAGAGCTCTTTCTCAAAAAGGAGCAACAGGATTTGGGGTTCGCTTAATGGATGACTTTATAACAAAATATTATTCTGGAAAGAATGGAGATTAATATGAAACTTACTATAAATCAAAAAGTACTGGAAAAAACCTTAGCTCATGCTAATTGGATTATTGAAAAAAAACAAGCTGTTCCTATTTTAGGATATGTTTTATTTGAAGCTATTCCTGAAAAAGGATTGAAAATTACTGCTACAAACATGGATATGACAATTGTCGACACTATCAATTGCGAAGTATTCTCAGAAGGGAAATATTGTCTTCCTGCGGGACTTCTTTATGATATAACCAAGAAAATTAAAATAGGATCTGATATTTTATTTGAATCTTCAAATGAAAACAATTCTATTCAAGTCACAAGTAATAAAGCGTCTTTCTCAATACATTATATGGATACTGATGGATTTCCGCCAATAGCTGATTTGGATTATGATGTATCATTTATGATGAATACTGCTATTTTAAAAAAGTCTATAGATGTTGCAAAAGTCGCAATGCTTCAAGATAATTCACGTTTTCATTTGAATGGAATACACATGCATTATGAAAATGAGCTTGGAAACATAAAGTTACGTTTTGTTGCAACTGATTTATTCAGAATTTCATGTGTATCAGCAAGTGCGCCTCAAGAAGTTCAGAAAATGGAACCTATTATTGTTTCGAAAAGAACTGTCACAGAATTTTTGAAATTAATTGATGGAAGCCCTGATAAGGAAACGAAGGTTTGTGTTTCTGAAAATAGAATTTCGTTCAGTTTACAATCTGCAGAGAATATTCAAACTGAGTTTAGTTCTCGTTTGATAAGCGGAACTTTCCCTGAATATAAAGCGGCTTTGGATGTATCAAATGACAAAGTATTGATTGTAAATACTTCAGATTTTATTGAAGCCTTAGACAGAGTAAGCACTGTTGTTATGGATTCGACTAATTCTGTTAAATTAAATATATCTAGTGATAAACTAGTTTTAAGCGGTGTTAGTCGGGAATTAGGAAGTGCCACAGAAGAGATAGAAGCGGCTTTTAATGCTTTTGAACCTTTAGAAATTTGCTTTAATAGCCGTTATTTATTAGAAGTTTTACGTGAAATAGAAACACCTCAAGTGAAACTTCTTTTGGCTGAAAGTAATTCATCAACTATAATAAAACCAACGGATATAGATTCTACTCCAGATGTTGATATGGTTTTTGCCATTATGCCAATTGAAATCGTGAAGAACTAAAATTCATTGAAATACGTGGCTTAATTCTTTTGGAGCCGCGTATTTGATTATTAGAATTCCTTTTCCTTTTTTATCCAATTTAAAATAAATAAAGAAGCGGTGATACTACACAATATTCCAAACACAAATGGACCTGATGAATTTTGCAAACCTAAATATTTCATTATATTGCAAGAAAGTCCAGCTATATTATTTGAAGCAAAAAGAACTAAACCGTCTATTCCATAATATATAGCGAATGCTGTTCCTATCAATTGAGGCTGAGCAGTCTTTGCGATTATAGATCCAATTAATCCTTGAGTTGCTCCGATATGTAAACCTGCAAAAAGATATATAGGAATCAAAGTTGTCAAGTTATATGAAAAGATACCGAATAAATCAGCTGTTATTAACAAACAAATTCCGAATAGCAAGATCTTTCTTTTATCGAACTTATCTGCTATTTTTCCGATAGGTATCGCAATTAAGATAGCACACATTTCATATAATGACATAAAAATCGGAAAACTGGCAACATATTGAGGAAGTAATTCCTTTGCTCGAAGTGTTATAAATCCTTCACTAAATCGATTTAACATTAGGAATATAATTATAATTATAAATTTCCAATAGTCTCTTGACATATTTGCGATATCGCTGATTTTCCATTTTTGATTATCGCGTTGTTGATATAACTTGTCATCATCGTATGATCGCTTTATTCTTGTGTTGAAAATATAAATCGCAATCAATGTTGGAACTATAGCTAAGGAAAATATCAATCTGAAGTTTCGACCGATACACGACACAATCGTAGTTGTTATAAATGATCCGCAAAAAAATCCTGATAAATTCATCATGTGTCTAAATGAATAGGCGAAGCCTTTCTTTGATGATAATTCAGCAAATATTGCATCTGAGGGCGCTTGACGTAAACCTTTCGCAAATCTATCGATTGATTTTGCTATGAACACAAAGAATATGTTAATCGAACATGCGAGAGAAAATTTGCTTAGTGTCGTCAACATCATTCCTAATTTCAACATTGGCAATTTCTTTTTGAAAATGTCCATTATGAAACCAGCAAATAATTTCGCCATAAAAGATAAGAATATGACAGAACCTTCAAGAAGTCCAAAAGATTTTGAATTCCCTCCAAGTTCATCAACAATAAATATTGGTAGCAAAGAAAAAATCATTGACGATGCCATTCCCCAACAAAAATGCATCCAACATAGGCAATTTACTATATGATTACTGTTTTCATTTTCTGAAACTGAAAAAAAGTTCTTAATTTTCAAAAAAAATATCTGATCTTTAATCCTTATTTTCATTTTACCTGTTTTCAGAATAAGTTACAAGAATTTGGATTTGTACAAGTTCATAAAATGTAAGAGGTTCCTAGCATAGATTTAATATACAACTAAGGAATCTTCCAGTGTTTCATGTAAAACTTCTTCTGTAATAATGCGATTTATTCACTCTACATTTTCATTAATCTTCGGTGAAGCAGGCAGCAAAACAAATAATGAAATCTTTAATTTTTCACATATTGCTTTAAAATCTTTCATAAATTCACTGCCTTCATCAACTTTATATAGAATTAATAAGTTATCCCCTATGTACAGCTGTTTAATGTTCTTACTATATGATCTATTTGTATATTTTCTCCTATTTTCATCTGAGAATAAAGCTTAAATTCACGACGTCTTGCATACGATGTAAATTTCCTGTGGTTTCTTAATTTTTCAGCAGTTTTTATAAATTCAGATTTCGTATTTTCTGGTAAAACAGAATAATATAGTTTATAAATGTTTTTGTATAGATATTTCATCTGCATAAAGGCTCATTTTTTTATAATTTTCAAATATATTTTAAGAGACTTTTTGTTATCCAAAATAACTATTTTCCTTTATCCTTTTTGTCTCATATCTGTTTAAACTTGAACAAGTACAACAAATGGAGAAGTAATCTTTCAATCACTTTTGCCTTATTTCCATTGAGGAATATCCAAGCTTTTGCTCAAAAGCACTACATCATTATTTAACAACAGCGACGCCAAAAGATAAATTTGTACGAGTTAATAACAATGAATGGATGAAGGATTCATTGGATTATATTGGAAATTCGTTCCAAATTATTAACTCTAGTGTTAAATATATTGTCCCGAGTACAGAACAAAAACAATCTCACTTTCTTACCCTGGTTTAACAAGGTCACATTCAGGTATTTTGTTGAAACTTCAGGACTTCATCAATTCAACTGTGATAAATCTTACAGGGAAAAGTTCAATAGGAAAGGCAGCGGCTTTGCAAGTCACAGCTTCTAGCTGGGACAATAGTAACTTTATTAAACATGGCATACTGATATAAAAATATGGAATCTATAACAATATTTGCATGAACTAGAAAGTGGGGTATTATTATCTAATCTACTGAAGGAAAATTGTGCGAAATATCATTGGATTGTTGCAGAAGCTTTTTTATCAAACGGCTATCATCAAATAACACTTCAGAGACATTAAAAGAAACCATAAGAAAAGATTTTGATATCGAAGTTAGTCAACTTTTCGCCAGCAATATTAATTATTTTAAACCAAGCTAGCTTTTCACTATCCGTTCCTTCACACTGATAAACATCCAGTTCATAGTCAAAGATTGCATCATTTTCTTCCTGGGTGAGATTGTGGAAGTACCTGTATTTAAGTGAAAATTCACCATTGCAATACTGACAAATTGAGATAGTTCTCTGCTGACACCATCAAGAACTTCAAAAGTATCGTTTCCAGTTTTAGTCCAGTAGATAACATTCAAAGGAAAGTCCTTCCGAATTGTCTCAATTACTGCATCACGTTGTTTGTCTTTGTAAACAAACTTACATTGATAGGCTGGTCTAATATCAAGTTTTCCATCGTAACCCGTCACCCTTCCTGTTTCGATATCGTCCGTATATTGTCTCACAAGATTTCGGTTTTTTATCTTTGTTTGTTTAATTTCCATCAGTCCACATTCTTTCTTTTAATGAATAATCTTCTATAAAGATTTTTACCATTTGGTGCAGATCCGTGACCAGCCCAAAAGCTCTCGTCATCACCATCAAGCCAAACAATATCAAATTGTTCATGACAATAATACTGAAGCATTGTAATAGGCCCCCATAATACCATCGTAATCAGCTTGAATATCAAGTTTTATTGACATTTATGGTATCAAAACCATCATATTTTAGATAAACAGAAGGGACATAAATAGGTAACTAAATCAATAGGTTCGTGATGCTTCTGAATATCAAGATTTGTATACCAGCAAGCATTTCCAAGAGAACGCCACTTCTGGCCATCTTCATCAATCCAAAATCTTGTTTTTCGAGGTTTAGTATCAGCTGGAACACGAAATGCCATATCACCTGAATTAACACCAAGCCAAACAAGATTATTTTTAATTAAATGAAATACCTCTTTGTATGTAATTGTATTAGGATTTCCAATAATGATAAACTTCTTATCATATTCAACAAGTTGTGCTACATATTCACGAAATAATGAAAAAGGTGGATTTGTTACAACAATTGTCGATTCTTTCAAAAGTTCAATACATTCAGGACTTCGGAAATCACCGTTTATTTTTAATGGTTTGATAACAACTAACAGAACTATCATTACCACCTTCGTATTCTATTTTGTATATAGATCCAGTACCGTGATAATGAGTGGTAATTAATTTTTTAAGAGTAAAAAACTCAAAATTCGAATGGAAATACCTACAAAAGTTTGACCATTCAGGATCATCACAATTACAGAAAACTATAGCACCTTTTTAAAATGATTTTTGTAAAGGTATTTGTATATAAAATTCATCATTTTAGCGTTCTTTGAGAGCATCCAAAGATTTGTGTAAATAGGAAATAAGGAGATAAGATAGAATAAAAAATGTAATTCTGAAAGAAAAAGGATTTAGCCGCAGTTCATGACGTTATGAGAGACATGAAGAAGCTGCTTATTGAAATGCTTTATGATGAAGAACTCAAAGAACACCTTGGTTTTCCAAAGAGTTCCATGAGACCTGAGGACTCTGATAATTATCGTAATGGATCTTATGAGAAAACTGTAAAAACAAGTAATGTAGAATTAAAACTCAACGTCGTGATAGAAATAGAATATAAAATTATATCACTTTATGGCTGTGAAATGAATAGTAAGGATATCTCTGATAATATCCAAGATTTATATGGGTTTGATGCGTTTGCAGAGACTATTTCGAACATAACAAACCAGGGTGTTATAAGTGATATGAAAGATTGGCAAAGTAAGCCTCTGAAATGGTATTCATGAATGGGAAAAAGAAGTGTTAAGTCTGCTTATATGAAGGAGTGAAAGTGTGAAGTATCGGTTGTCTGTTATGAATGATTTGAAATCTCGAGGAATGTAAGATGTCCTTATATTCTGTACAGATAATCTAAAAAGACTTAATAAGGCAATAAATGCCTGTTATCCAAGTGTAGACATATAAAATAGGGGGATATAAAAGTGGAATAAGAAATATTCGTATATTGCGAAAATTCGATTAAACGATTCGGATTTGTCGTATAAATAAGCCTCCTTATCTCTTCAGGATACTTCCAAAATGTTGATAATTCACCCCAATTATCTATCCGAAATATGAGGAAATATACGAAAAACAAGCCTACATTTCCGAGTGAGGAATCGTTGGCAAAGAGCTTATTTCTAGGGATATTAAAGGTAGAGAAAAAACGGGTCACTAAAGTTCAAAGTTGGGGTATAATTTACTCACAGTTAACTATCCTATTTTCTGATAGGTTGGCTAATTATGGATCTCTCCTTTGATCCTTTTACACAAAATTTGGATGGTTTCATTAAATCCGTGCTAGGATACTCTGTTTTTCTCTCACCTCCTATGAACTTAATACATTTGGAAAATATTGTTTGACATCACTAAAAAATTGAGTTAGAATAGCACTCGAGAGCATAGATTGCTAATATTAATAAGGAGAATATAAAATGAATTTTAAACCTTTATATGACAGGGTATTAGTTGAAAGATTAGAATCTGAAGAAAAAACAGCCGGTGGAATTATTATTCCAGATACGGCAAAAGAAAAACCTATGGAAGGCAAAGTTATTGCAGTTGGTCAAGGAACAAGATCCGAAAAAGGAGATATTGTTGCTTTGCAAGTAAAACCTGGTGATAAAGTTCTTTTTGGAAAATGGTCAGGAAATGAAATAAAACTCAATGGAAAAGACTATTTAGTCATGAAAGAATCAGATATTATGGGAATTTTTGAATAATTTTTAGGAGAATATAATTATGTCAGCAAAAGAAATTAGATTTAGTACAGAAGCTAGAGATGGTATTTTAAAAGGTGTTAATACTCTTGCTAATGCTGTGAAAGTAACTATGGGACCAAAAGGTCGTAATGTTTTGATAGAAAAATCATATGGCGCTCCAAGAATAACAAAAGATGGAGTTTCTGTAGCAAAGGAAATAGAAGTTGCAGATAAATTCGAAAATGTCGGCGCCCAAATGGTGAAGGAAGTTGCTAACAAAACTTCAGATCTCGCAGGAGATGGAACTACAACAGCAACAGTTTTGGCTCAAGCTATTTTAACAGAAGGAATCAAATCTGTTGCAGCAGGGGCAAATCCTATGGATTTACTTCGTGGTATTAATATGGCGGTTGATTCAACAGTTAATTTCTTAAAAGAAAAATCAAAACCCGTTTCTACGAATGAGGAAATAGTTCAAGTTGGGACAATTTCAGCTAATGGAGAGAAAGAAATTGGAGAAATGCTGGCCAATGCCGTTGAGAAAGTTGGAAAAGAAGGTGTTATAACAATTGAAGAAGCAAAATCTTTCCAAACTGAACTTGATGTTGTTGAAGGTATGCAATTCGATAAAGGATATATTTCCCCATATTTCGTTACTAATGCAGAAAAAATGACAGCTGAATTAGAAAATCCATATATTTTAATTCATGAAAAGAAATTGTCAGGATTGCAGCCAATTCTTCCTGTTTTAGAAGCTGTTGTCCAATCAGGACGTCCTCTTTTGATAATTGCAGAAGATATCGAAGGTGAAGCTCTTGCAACTTTGGTTGTTAATAAATTACGTGGTGGTTTGAGAGTTGCTGCTGTAAAAGCTCCTGGTTTTGGTGATAGAAGAAAAGCAATGCTTGAAGATATTGCCATTTTAACTGGCGGAACTTTAATTTCCGAAGACGTGGGAATTAAACTTGAAAATGTTAATATAACAATGCTTGGATCTGCAAAGAAAGTCACTATAACAAAAGATGACACAACAATAGTTGAAGGTGCAGGAAGCAAAGAAGATATCAAAGCAAGATGCGGACAAATCAAAGCTCAAATCGAATCTTCAACATCTGAATATGATATTGAAAAACTCAAAGAAAGACTTGCAAAATTAGCAGGTGGTGTTGCTGTTATCAGAGTTGGTGGAGCAACTGAAGTTGAAGTGAAAGAAAAGAAAGACAGAGTTGATGATGCAATGCATGCAACAAAAGCAGCTATTGAAGAAGGAGTTGTTCCTGGTGGTGGTGTTGCTTTGTTGAGATCTATTGAAAAACTCGATTTGTTAAAAACAGATAATGAAGATCAAAAGATTGGTATCAATATTATACGTCATGCATTAATGGCTCCTGCTCGTCAAATATCAAACAATGCTGGGGTTGAAGGATCTGTTGTTATCTATAAGATCTTAGATAACAAAGAATTCCATTTTGGATACGATGCTTCTTCTGACACATATACTGATATGATTAAAGCTGGAATAATCGATCCAACTAAAGTTGTCAGAACGGCTTTGCAAGATGCAGCTTCTATTGCTGGTTTATTGCTCACAACAGAGTGTGTTATAGTTGATAAACCAGAGCCAAAAGCAGCTCCTGAAATGCCAAATCCAGGAATGGGTGGTATGGGTGGAATGTATTAATAACAATACATATCTTTTCCTTTTTAGGCGATGGAATGTATTTCATCGCCTTATATTTATCAATGTTTCTCACTATGACAATAATTGTTGTGCTATAATCTAATAAATATTTCAAAGCTATATAAAATATGAAAATTGATTCCGACATATTGATCAATGCGTTAAAATTGGAGAATTGTATAAAATTTTCCTCAAACAAAATTTCTATAGATTCAAGAAATATCGAACCAAATGACTTGTTTATAGCGATCAATAAAGGACATGAGTTTGTGAAATCTGCTCTTGAAAAAGGGGCTGTTGCAGCAATTATTGATAATCCTGATTATATTATTCCAGGGAAAACTATTTTAGTAAAAAATACTACTGAAGCATTAAAAGCTATTGGAAAATATGTACAAAATTCTGTTAAGTTAAAGAAAGTAATTGGAATAACAGGAAGTGTCGGAAAAACAACAACTCGCTGTTGGTTAAGTGAAATTTTAAACAAGAAATTCAAAACTTTCTCTAGTATTAAAAATTATAATACGATATATGGATTGCCGATATCTTTGAGTTTGCTTGAAAAAGAAACTGAATTTGGTATATTTGAAATGGGATCAAGTAATAAAGGTGAGATTTCTGAATTATCCACATATCTGAAACCTGATATTGCAATTTTAACGAATATTTATGAATCTCATATAGGAAAATTTGGAACTCAAGAAGCTTTAGCGAAAGAGAAAATATCAGTATTAGATGGATTGAATTCAAATGGTAAATTAATTTTCGATGGTGATTCTTTGTTTCGAAATGAAATAGAATCAAAAGCAAATGAAAGAAAAATAAAAGTAATTTCCGTAGGATTCAGTGATAATTGCGATTTTAAGATAATATCTTATAAAAGCAAAATCAAATTGAAAACACTTTTTGGAACAATTGAATATGAATTATCTGTTCAAGGAAAACATTTCGCTTATATAAGTGCTTGTGTTATTGCGGCTATATACGCATTAGATCTCGATATTTTTGAATTTATACCTTATATCAAAGATCTTTCGCAGATAAATGGTCGAGGATCGTGGAGAGAATACATTTTTAAAAACAAAACATTTCGTATAATTGATGATTCATACAATGCAAGTCCTTCAGCTGTTTTGGCTACATTGGATGTTTTCGAATCACTTCAAAATGATAGGAAAATAGCAATATTGGGACAAATGAAAGAACTTGGAAGTTATGAAGAGCATTATCATAAAATTATTGCAGAAAAATTAAATAATATGAAATTATATCAATCTGTTTTTGTCGGAGAAAAGTCACTTTGGCCAATAATGAGTAAAGTTAAAAATATTTTATGTTTTGAAAAAGTAAATGATTTTATGATAGAAAAAATTCTGGAAATCGTTCAAAATAATACCATAGTTTTGTTAAAAGGTTCAAGGAGCATTGAACTTAATAAATTCATAGATTATATAAAATGTTCTATAACTTAATTTATAAACTTTTCTCAACAAATTATTCCGTTCTAAATATTTTTAAATACGTCACTTTTCGATCTATTTGCGCATTTCTTGTTTCGTTTTTAATAACACTACTTATTGGAAATAAATTTATACATTTCTTAAAAGAACATCAAAGAAACGGCCAGCCAATACGCGATGATGGTCCTGAATCTCATTTAAAAACAAAAAAAGGGACTCCTACGATGGGAGGCATTTTAATAATATCAGCAACAGTATTCAGCTCGCTCTTATTTGCGGACATAACAAACATATATATTTGGTTATGTCTAATTGTTTTTATTGGATTTGGATTAATCGGTGCAATTGATGATTATAAAAAAATCAAAAACTACGATTATCATGGTATTACAGGAAAGAAAAAATTCTTACTTCAATCAATAGTTGGAATCATCTGTTGTCTTGTTTATATAAAGATTTGTTATTTTGATGGAATCACTTCTATATTTTTTCCAATTTTCAAAAATTGCAATATAAATCTTGGATACTTTTTTATAATTTGGGGGATATTTGTTATGGTTGGAAGCTCAAATGCTGTTAATTTAACTGATGGCTTAGATGGCTTAGCTATGGGGCCTGTTATAATATCTTCAATTTGCTTAGCAATTGTGAGCTATCTCGCAGGGAACACAATATTTTCAGATTATTTACATATACAATACGTTCCTGGAATATCTGAAATTTGTGTTTTCTTAGGAGCATTAATTGGTGCGGGATTTGGGTTCATGTGGTTTAATGCACCTCCCGCAAAAATTTTCATGGGAGATACAGGTTCTGTTGCAATTGGCGGCGTATTAGGCTTTATTTCATTAATATCAAAACAAGAGTTTATATACGCTTTAGTTGGAGGAATCTTTGTCTTAGAAACCTTATCCGTAATAATCCAAGTGTTCTATTTCAAATTAACAGGAAAAAGAATATTTTTAATGGCCCCAATACATCATCATTTCGAAAAAAAAGGATGGTCAGAATCAACTGTTGTATTCAGATTTTGGATAATTTCCATGGTTTTAGGAATTTTAGCATTGTCACTATTGAAAATAAGATAAATAAAATCAATCAGATTCATGATGTCTTCTGAAAACGCTATAGGTGCCTCTGCGGTGTCAATGAAGTTTTCCGGTGAGGTCTTCTTTCTA
>CAUDEV010000038.1 GCA_958448685.1 uncultured Alphaproteobacteria bacterium
TGATGTCAAAAAATAAAAAGTTCCATAAATTTTTAGACATTTTTCTCGGAAACTTCCTCGCCTTTTGCGCTATAATTCATGTTGTCCTTTATATTATACGATACTTATTAAACTCAAAATCCTGTTTTATTGATTAAATTTTGAGAATTGGTAGGTTAATATCACAAAATGTTTCTTTTTTGCGGTTTTTAATGTAAAATTTAACTATTATGGAAAAAGGAGAATTTAATATGTTAAAAATAGGAATTAATGGATTTGGCAGAATTGGAAGAATGATTTTGAGAGCATTTGAAGAATCCGGAAAATATAATAATCTGGAAATTGCTTGTATAAATGATTTATCTGATAAAAAGACAAACATTCATCTTTTGAAATACGATTCAATACATGGAGCATTTGGATTTGATGTTTCAGAGACGGAAGATGGAATTTCAGTTAATGGAAAAAATATAAAAATGATTTCAGAACCGAATCCTGAAACGATAAATTGGGCCGATTTAGGGGTAGATATTGTTTTTGAATGTTCTGGTAGATTCACTAAAAAAATTGATGCTGAAAAACATTTAAAAGGCGGCGCAAAAAGAGTGATAGTTTCTGCTCCTTCTGAAGGTGCTGATATAACCGTAGTTTATGGAATAAATCACAAGAATATAAAAGATTCGGACAAAGTGATTTCAAATGGATCTTGCACAACAAATTGCTTATCTCCTATAGCTTATATATTAGATAAAGAATTTGGAATAGATTGTGGTTTTATGACGACTATTCATTCTTACACTGGAGATCAAAGATTAATTGATACAGTACATAAAGACCTCAGAAGAGCAAGAGCTGCAGCTCTTTCTATGATCCCAAGCACGACAGGTGCCGCAAGAGCAGTGGGCCTCGTTTTGCCTCAATTAAAAGGGAAATTAGATGGAACAGCTATTAGAGTTCCAACACCAAATGTTTCTTTAGTTGATTTAACATGTAATTTATCAAAATCAGCATCCGTCAACAAAATAAATGAAATAATGAAATCTGCATCTAATGGCGAATTAAAAGATATATTGGGATATAATGAAGACCCTCTTGTTTCTTCTGATTTTAATCATTCAAAATTAAGTTCTATATTTGATGCGACAGGAACAACTGTAATCAACGATAAGTTCTGCAGAGTCATATCTTGGTATGATAATGAATTTGGTTTCTCAAATAGAATGCTCGATGTAGCATCTTATATCGCCGGTTAATTTAATATCTAATGGATTTTAATATTAAACCTTCGATTTTTATAAATGGAATAGTCATCTGTTGCTTAGCTGTCATGATGGCTATTCCTCTTTTATTTGATATAATCTTATGGAATGGAAATTCTGCAAATATATTCCTTTCAGCCATAATCGCCTGTGTTTTCTTTGGTGGATTAATGATTTTTTCTTGCCGATCCAAAGAGGAAATAGCGTTTTCAAAAATGGATATATTTTTTCTGGTCGTTTCAATTTGGTTTGTGGTTTCTATTGTTGCTGCATTTCCTTTTTATGCCTATTCCAAAATAAAATTACCTTTTATTTCTGCCCTTTTTGAGTCAGTTTCTGGCATAACAACAACCGGGTGTTCAGTTTATTCAGATGTTGAAATATTGCCTCGTGCTCTTAATTTATGGAGGTTTATTCTACATTTTATAGGTGGTGTTGGAATTGTTGCTATTGGAATATTTATACTTCCAACAATGAGAATTGGAGGTATGCAATTGTTTTTAATAGAGAATTCCGATAAAACTCAAAAGATACTTCCAAGAGCATCACAGATTGTTGGATTTTTTATTGGAATATATGCAACTTTTATCTTTATATTCACGATTTTATTAAAGTTATCAGGAATGTCTTTATTTGATTCTGTGTGTCATTCGATATCTGCAATTTCCACTGGTGGATTTTCAACTAAAAACTCTGGAATTATGGCATTTCAAGACCCTCAAATAGAGGTTATAATTTCTATCGCTATGTTTGTTGGGGGCCTCACGTTTTTGGAAATTGTACGCAGTTTTAAATGTGGCCTAAAAACGTTCTGGAATAATGCCCAAATAAGAACTTATATAAAACTATGTGTGATATTAACAGCAACGCCAATACTCATTGCTCTCGCTAACAATAAAATTAGCTCCACGAGGGATATTTCTTCATTTATACTCCAAACAATTTCAGCAATAACAACGTCCGGATTAAATTATCAATCACAATATCTCCAATCGCAGTTTGCTTTTATATTATTAGCCATTATAGGGGGATGTTCTGGATCGACAACAAGCGGAATAAAAATTTTTAGGATACAAATTTTATGGGCAGTTTTAAAAAATCAAATAAATAAACTATTGAAACCATATGATATCAGCGTTCCTAAATATCAAAACAAAAAAATAGATGAATCATTACTTATTTCCATAGCCTCATTCTTTTTTGCTTTAGCAATGGTGTTTATTACTAGCGTGAGTATTGTCGAATTTACTACAGGAAAAGATATTTCTGAATGTGTTTATTCTGTTTCTTCTTGTCTTTTTAATTTAGGATATGATTTTAATATTTCGGAATTTAACAAGGTCTCTCAAATAGTATTTCTTTGTGATATGATTATTGGAAGACTTGAATTTGTTCCTTTCGTTGTTGTCTTAAGCCAAATTAAAAACTTTTTCAAATAACCAGAATTATCGGATGTCCTTGTAAAACCCACGAAAGTCCCATAAAATTTTATGGGACTTTTTAATAATATTTTACATGTGAAGAATTCTATTCTTCTATTGATTCAAAGAAGTCTGCAGTATCATATGATGGAATCCTTTGACTAAGCTTATATTTTTGGAGTTCATTTCGAATAAAGTCACAACAAAAATAAGCGTTACCCATTTTATCAATCCAACTTTTCCAAAATTTAATTGGATGTGGATCGGAAGGATCTATTTCCATAAATGTTTGTTTAAAACAATTTTTATAAAAATGATCTTTTTCTAATATTTCGAGTATATCAAAAAAATCCATTACTCCGAATTCATAAGTTTTATCATATATTGTTTCCAAATGATTTTGTACAAGTTCGTCATCTTTAAAAATCTTTATAAGTGCTTCTGAAAAATCATGAAAAGACAGCTTGTTTCCTTTAAAAATATCTGCAGCTGTTTTCAACATAGCATCCTCAATAGTATTCTTAGGGAATAAAAGTATGCTGTATTGTTCAAAAGTTGGTAATTCTATTTTTTCTTTAAAAGGATAACTTGATAGTCTAAAATATTTTCCTAGTACTTCTTCAAATCTAAGTAAATTGTTTGTATCACTTTTTAAGAAACTTTCAAAAACAATCGGATAGGCTTTTACAAATTGTTTACGTATATCTCCAAATTTTTTACCACAAATGGATACACCACCATTTACTATGTCGGGAATATAACATGAAATTCTTGGAAAATATTCAAAGGTATATAAATTTTGATAATGCGTGTTAATATATACAAAAAGATCAATATTAAGACTGTTAAATGAATGCAACAAAGTATCATCATTAGGTGTTATTCCATTTATTTCACAAAGGCGGAATATCTCATAATTATTATGTCGATACATCGAAAACATATTCATAGTTTGAATAGTTGGTGATGAGAGAGGATTACTTATGAGTAGAAATTTAAACACATTAATAGAGTTAAAAAATGCTGCAGCATCTATAAGAGGTACAACATCAAAATCCTCATCACAATAGAGCCCGTATTCATTAGCCAAGCTTATTTCTGCAGGAAACGGTTGGGAAGAAAATTGTACAATGCTCTTAAGATCATCAGTTTCTATTGCTCTTGCTAAAGTTCCAGATTTGGATAATGGTTGTCCAAGAGGATTTGGATTGACAGTTGTTTCACTATATGATGTGTTTATGATAAATAATGAAACCATTATTATTAATATTTGGGGAAATTTCATAAAAATAAATTCCTCTGAATTAAATGCGCATAATCATTTTAATACAAATATTTTTTCGTTTCAATAATTTTATTTCAAATAACTGTTTTTGTGTGAAAATTATTATCAGATAAGGAGATTAAATTATTTTGAAAAAAGTTCTTGTCAAAAAAAATTAAACGTGATATAAATAAATTATAGTGTTCCTTGGTAGCTCAGTCGGTAGAGCAAGTGGCTGTTAACCACTGGGTCGGCGGTTCGAGTCCGTCCCAAGGAGCCATTTTTTTTAGGTTTTTATGAGTAGTAATAATTCCCATTCAAAAATTGGTTTTTGGTCTTTGGTTTCTATTGTTGTGAGCGCGCAACTTGGAGCTAGTATATTTCTACTTCCGAGTCAATTAGCTCATTTCAGGACTTTAGGGATTTTAGGTTGGATGCTTGGAGGACTTGGCGCAATACTTATTACTATTGTGTTTTCGTTCTTATGTATAAAAACTTCAAAAGCAGGAGGACCTCATATTTATGCGAGGATGTTTTTTGGAGAAAAAATAGGTTTTTTTGTCACCTGGATTTATTGGTGTGCATCATGGGCATGTAACCCTATTTTGATAGCAACTGCGATTTATTATTTGATGTCATTTGTTGGAGATATTCCGCCATTTATGAAGTTGATTTTTGAAATTCTGATGGTCGTTTCATTAACATTTGTGAATTCACGAGGTGTAAAAACAGCAGGAAAATTAGATTTTATACTAACAGTCTTTAAGATGCTTCCGCTTTTTATAATTCCTCTTTTTGCTTTGCCAAATCTTAATATAGAAAATTTTAAAGAATTAACCCCAATTAATATGTCTCCAAGTGAAACTGTTATACAAGCAACGATATTATCATTTTGGGGTTTTGTTGGTCTTGAAGGCGGAACTTCACCAGCAGGAATAGTCAAAAATCCTAAAAGAACAATTCCTCTTGCGATAATCTTAGGAACAACATTTGTTGCTTTCATAAGTATACTTAATACAGTTTCTATTTTTGGTGTGATCTCTCCTGCTGAATTGGAAAATATCCATGCTCCATTTGCAAAAGTAATGGTTGTTTTGTTTGGTGGATCATTTGATAAGATAATTGGATTCTTAACTTTCATTATGTGTTATGGATCTTTAAATGCCTGGGTATTTTTCAGTGGGCAAATTGCAAAATCGGCGGCAGAAGAAAATATGTTGCCTTCATTTTTCAAAAAGCTTAATAAATACGGAGCTCCATCAAATGCATTATGGACAGGGACATTTGGGACGATTGTTATTTTATTTCTTCAAAAATCTCCATTGTTTGGAGATAAGATCGGGAAGTTCCTAGATATGTCAGTGATCATATATATAGTCCTTTATATAATGGCAGTTCTGGCATATGTAAAATTCATGAAATCATCAAAAACAAGATCTTTTTTTCAAATTCTTATAACCCTCTTGGCTTTTTCTTTTTGTACGCTAATATTATTTAATTCAGATCCGTTTAATTTTTCAGCTGTTATTACTATGCTCCTGTTTGGAATACCTGTTTATATGAAAGTGAAAAAGAATGGAACTTTGTCTGTTTGAACCAGAGATAGCTCAAAATGCTGGAACGATAGCGAGGTTATGTACATGTTTTGATGTAACTTTGAATATTATAGAACCTGCTTCTTTTATATTATCAGATAAAGGATTCAAAAGGGCTGGAATGGATTATATAAACAAAACAGACATCAAATTACACACTTCTTTCTTTGAATTTAAAAAGAATTATAACGGTAGGATAATCTTACTAGATACTAAAGCAACAACTTTGTATTATGATTTTGAATATATTTCAACAGATTGTATAATGCTTGGAAGAGAAAGCTCAGGAGTTCCAGATGAAGTTTTTAATGCATGTAATGAAAGGGTTTTGATTCCTATGAAAAATAATTCAAGATCACTCAATGTTGCAATAAGTGCTGCTATTGGATTATCTGAAGCTATGAGACAAATCTCGAAATTTGTGTAGAAAAATTATTCCTTACGTAACAGAAAGTGTTTATCCGTGTGGTGATTTAAGATTCGTCTTAAATCTGGGTGATCAAAAAACTTTATTCCAAACATATCGAAAATTTCTCGTTCATACCAATTTGCATTTGGAAACAGCATACTTACACTTTGAACATTATCATCTTCCAAAGCATCAGTTTTTATAAATATTGTCTTGTCAATTTTATAACTATGTAATTGATAAAATATAGTAAACACTCCTCGTTGTTTTAAATAATCTACAGCAAAACAATCGATTAATGCCTCAAATGAAAGTTGCATATTGGAATTCAATATTGACAAAGATCTTAGAACTGTATTCGGATATATAGTGATATATAAATAATCATTTAGAATTTCGATTTTTGAAATTTCATTTTCTAATACAGATTCTATTAATTTTCTGCAATCTATATTATTCACTTGATTCTATTTGCCCTTTTTGAATGTGCTGAAAGATATAATATTATTAGTTTGTTTATTTTCAATTTTTGGAACTTCTATAGGAATATCCGAGAAATCAGGGGTGAAATCTAGACAAAAATCTTCAGAGGGATCACTAACGGATATCAATGATGAAAATGGTATATATAATGTTTCATCAGAATGCTCAAAAGCTAGACTTACTGAAAAGCCATAATCATCAATAACAAGGTCCCAAAATTCATATTGCAAAACTATTGTCATTTCGTCATCAAAATCATCCTTTAAAAGTTTTGATACTTTTATTCCAGGATGATTTAATGAAAACGTGATATAAATATGTTGTTTTTTATAGAGTCCTTCTGTCGAAATTTGTGTTAAAATCTCTTTTACTATTGATATAGATGCTTTCTTAATCAAGGAATTATAATCTAATTTTTTTGCCACAAAAAACTCCAAAAAATATAAGGGGAATTTCTGTTGCTCGGCATTCCCCAAAGCCGCGAACTCTACTGATTAACAGTAGTCACAAATTCTGTTAAAATCCTATTACAGGCAGATTAAGCAGCTTTTGCAACGACAGCTCTCCTGTTGAGGTTTGCTGCGAGTTTTTTGCCTTTTCTATTCAAATTGGCATTTATTAAAATCAGCCCGATAACGACGGTACTATGCCGAGTGAAAAATCTACCTTTATTATTCTATGTCGATCCTATTTCGTCCCCATATGCTCTTTGGTGGAGACGCAGGGTACTGCCCCCTGGTCCATAAAACCTATTTCGTAAACCGTTTATCACTATAGTTATAAAATAACAGCTTTATTATATCATATAAAAATTATTTTATCAAGTTCATGATTGTGTATTGTATTAGTTCAAAAGAAGTGAGACAAGGGACTCCTAACGAAGAATATGGACTGAAAGTATTATAATTATCAATAAATTTCAATTCTATTCGAAAGGCCCAAGAAATCTTCGAAAATAATAGTGTTTTCCCATAGCTGGTAAGACAAATTAAAGTTATATAATATATAATATCGCAAATGACAAAAACCTCTCGTGATCTAGAAAGGCTAAACCACGAGATATGTGAAAATTTTATTAGGAAGGAAAATTATATTTTTATTCATAATATAACTATTCCAATTAAATTATATAACAAAACATCTTAATATACAAGAAAAAAGTATATTATCGTATTAGTTCATAAGAATTAAGGCCAAAAGAGGGGCTCCTAATACACCAGAATTTTAAAGCATTGCAAAGAATCCTTGTATAAGATATCATTAATTATTAATACGAAGATATAAAATGTCGTTTTTATGTTCAGACAAATACGTGGGATGAAAGATCTTTATGGAATCGACATCCGGAAATATAATTACATAATTGAAAAAGCGAAAAAAGTGAGTGAAAAATACGGATTTGAAATAATAAGTACTCCTATTGTGGAATATACAGACGTGTTTCAAAGATCCCTTGGAGATGAGACAGATGTTGTTTCGAAAGAGATGTATACTTTTTCAGATAAAGGTGGCGAATCCATAACTTTGCGTCCTGAAGGAACAGCGGGAGTTATGAGATCTATAGTAACAGAGTCTATGTTTCAACATCTTCCCGTAAAACTAATGTATTATGGAGAAATGTTCAGATATGATAGACCTCAAAAGGGCCGTTATCGTCAATTTCACCAATTAGGTTTTGAACATGTCGGAGACAAGAGCCCTTATACAGATGCTTCTATAATAATCATGGCTTCGGAGATTTTAAATTCCATTGGTCTATTTGATTTCAATGTTCAATTGAATACTCTTGGAGATGAAGAAACAAGAGAAGATTATACAAAAGGCCTTATAAAATATCTTTCAAGACATGAAGATTCACTATCGGATGATTCCAAAATAAGATTGAAAAAGAATCCACTTAGAATTCTTGATTCAAAAGATTTAAAAGACAAGGAAATTTGTTCAATGGCTCCGATAATTACTGACTACTTAAGCAAAGAATCCGGAATGTATTTCGACAAAGTTTGTGATCTTTTAGAAAAAGCTGGTGTAAATTATGAAATAAATAATTTCCTTGTTAGAGGACTCGATTATTATGCTCACACAACTTTTGAATTTAAATCCATCCAAGGTGACTATAAAGATGCTTTAGGGGGTGGTGGAAGATATGACAAGCTTTTAAGTTTATTTGAAGGACCAGATGTTTCAGGTGTAGGTTTTGCATTTGGAATTGAAAGGCTGATGCTTTTGTTGGATAATGCAAATTTTGAGGATTGTTTGAAAAAACTCGCTGTAATTCCTGTTACTGATGAAGAAAATGAAACAACTTTTGAACTTTATAAATTATTATTAAACTGTGATATTCCATCTGAATTTTTACATATAGGGAATATAAGTAAGAAAATGAAAGTTGCTAATAGACGAAATTGTGAAATAGCAATAATAGTAGGTGAAACAGAAGTGAAAAACAACACCCTCACAGTAAAATTTATGAAGAAAGAAAAAGACGCAACGAAAATTGTAAACAGAAATGATATTGTGAATTTCTTGAAATATAATTTATAAAAGTTATCTCTGAGGAAAATTTCAAGATAATTAGTGAAAATTTTATAAAATATTTTTCATAAATTAACTGTTTTTTAACTATTTCTGAATAAACTCTAATTAAGAAACCCAAACTGCATAAAAAAGGTTAATGATGAAAAAAAGGACAATACTTTCATTGATTTTGATATTAAGTATCGTAGGTATAGGTATTATGATACTTTTTAACGAGCATAAAAATAGTGTATCTTCAATAGATCAAGCAAATGCGCATAATTATATAACTAAGATAGAAGAAATCCATTCTGAGATATTGAGATTAATAGTTAGCAAAAATGAGACCATATATAAGATTGCTCCGGAAGCTGCATTAAAGGAACTTGAAAACAGAAGTGGAAAAGAATTAGAGATTGATAAATCTCCTGTTGATGTGAAAAAACTTCCTTTTGATATAGTTCGAGCAATTGCAAAATCTCCTACAACTATTGCTGGAATAACTCCAAAAGCGGCAATACAAGAATTAGTGAAGAGATACCTTTCAATAGATTTAACGGATTCTGACGATGTAGATTCATCAATTTTGCTGGAAGCTCTGCAACATCGTGAAGAACAAAAAGCTATTGACGATTGGGCAAAGAATGAGGATGCCGAAGCAGTGGAAGCTTTCATGAAGGAAGAAGCCGATAGGGATCCTTCATCTATTGCTAATTTTGCGTATGGCTTAAAAAACCTTGAAAAAAATCATGATATGGCTTTGAATTATATGGATAGATATGCAAATCATGCCCATAGCGATGCCTTTGATAACCAAAATATGGAAAAAGCGCATAAAGTTTTGATAGAAGCAATAAAAAAGTTAAAAAAGTAACATTCGATGCTTTTATGCAAACTTATGTGTAGTTTTATAAAGTCCCATAAAAATCTCTAAAATTTTATGGGACGGTCTCTTTCGTTGTTAAGCATGAAATCAGTTTCAATAATATCTCTTCGTCTTTTAAGCCTTTGACCGATCTTTTGATTGTTTTTGAAGAGTCTCCAAGTCACTTCACCCAGCCTTCGAGAGTATTATAAACCCAAACCCCGCCATCTTTTATTAGAGCATAGTTATTTATGCCATATTTGTTTTTACAATTTGAGCGCTAAATGATTTGCCACAATAATAATCCCGCAGAATTACCAAAACGTTTTTATAAGAGACTGATTTTGAATTTTGTTGTGGTAAATTTTTTAGAGCTTTTTACCTTTTCCTGTGCTATAACGTCATTGCAATTAGATGCGTTAAGTAATAACTTTTTATTTTTTGACATCGGGGAGATGTTGAAGATATACTGAATATATAAGGGAATATTCAGGCGCGCGACGTGTGGTATCCTGAATATTTTACCACACGTCGCGCGCCCTCCCATGTGACTCTCATTATATATTATATTTTCCGAAAGGCGGAAACGATTATATTGATTTACTCCCATTTCGTCAAGTCTCGTTCGTTCCACTCACTCTTTGGACTTGACTAAATTTCGTAAATCAATCCCTATCTTTTCGTTCCTTTCGAAAAAAATAATATAAAAGGAGGTATAAAAAATGGCGCACTCAAACTCACTATGATTATGGCGCAACTTAATATGAAAATTTGAAAAATTAATTCAGAAGCCGCCTTCGATTGATTTTTGACAAATTAAAACCAACTTTTCGCAAGAAAAACTCTCCCAAATAACCCCTTCTACCTTCGGGATAGATGTTAATTAACCCTTTAGACATATCGCGAATGGAACACGATTTGCGACGTATATAAATAAAGTGTGGCACGAAAGTGTGAATTAGAAAGAAGACCTCACCGGAAAACTTCATTGACACCGCAGAGGCACCT
>CAUDEV010000039.1 GCA_958448685.1 uncultured Alphaproteobacteria bacterium
ATAAAAAGAGTAACTGCACGAAGCGTGAATTAGAAAGAAGACCTCACCGGAAAACTTTATTGACACCACAGGGGCACCTATAGCGCTTTCGGTAGACATTATGAATCTGAAATTGTTAAACTCCAACTAATTAGTCATCCTTATACTGAATTTTTCTGAAATCTTTTGTATTATTCCGTCAAACTCATACACCCAACAATAGTTATGTTTTTGATGTCCGAAATAATTAGTAGTATAAACCGGAATATTGATTTGATTCGCAAATGTTTTTAATATTTTTGAAACATTTTTCCGAAATCACCAAATATAACAGACTTTGCGTTTTTCAGAACTCCTGCATTTTTCAAATGTGTCAGAAGTCTGTCTAATTGATATCCTGAAACATTTGTGTCTTCAATAAAAAGAATTCTATTCGTTGTTTCTATTTGCCATGGAGTACCTATTCCTGAAATTAAACACGTCAAATTCCCCCCGGTTGTTTTTCCTCTTATAACATTTACATTTTTGGCATATGAGTTGATTGGAATCAAATCTGGAATCTCAAGCATTGTAATAGAATTATTAAGAAATTTCAATACGATCTCATAAGACTTTGAAGATTTATTATTTAAGGAAAAATCTTTTAACATAGGAGCATTTAAACAAATCCAATTATATTTTTGAGAAAGATGTATGAGAAGTGTGCAAATATTACTATATCCAATTAATATTTTCTTTTTTTTCGTTTGAATAATTTGTATTGGATATTTCCCACATTAATTTATCAATACCATAACCTCCTCGCAAAGCCCAAAGAATTTCATGATTAGATCTTAAAGATTTATCGATACCTTTAAATTTTTCATCTTGATTTGCAAAAACCTGATCATCTGAAGATGCCGTTTTAGTTTTACATTTAGTTCCAGTTATTTGAAAAACTTTCTTCCAAACATTCAGATCAATTCCGCTCGATGGTGCGATTATTTCTATATCTAGGCTTTTTAAATTCTGAAATGCGAAAGTGTTAAAACAAGCGAAAAATAAAAATTTTATTTTAAGAAAAGTCGATAAAACTGTCATAATTTGTAATAATTCAGTAGGAATCAACACACATATTATATGGTAACATGAGACTCTAAGGTAGTGAAATTTTTACTCTATGCTTTTTGATCACAAATTAGCTTGGGAAAACAAAGAAATTTATAACGAGATATATCAAAACTCAATAAAAGATCCTGAGACATTTTGGAATTGTCATTTGAAAGATTTTTATTGGAAAAAGAAACCGATTAGTTCATTTAATAAAAACTCCTCAGAATGGCTTCCAAATGGAATTTCAAATGTAAGTTACAATTGCGTTGATAGACATGCCATAAACACACCTGATAAACCAGCGATCATATGGTATGGAGACGAAAGAGGAGAACGAAGACAAATATCTTATGGCGAATTGAAAAATATGGTTATTAAGATAGCATCGCTTTTGAAATCTGAAGGAATAAAAAATGGTGATGTGATCGCAATATATATGCCAATGATTCCAGAATCAATAGCCGCAATGCTTGCTTGTTCAAGAATTGGAGCCTTACATTTAGTCGTTTTTGCAGGATTTTCTCCAGAAGCACTGGCATACAGATTGGAATCATCAAAAGCGAAAGTCCTTTTAACTGTGACTTTTTCAAAAAGAGGTGGAAAGAAAATTGAAATTTTAAATAATACAAATTTTGCCATTTCAAAAATGACACATCCGTGCAAAATATTAAATCTTGATAATTTGCAAAATTTAGAAGTGAAAATTGATGATGAGATATATTGGCAAAATAATAAAGACAATTTATTCATCCTTTATACTTCTGGATCATCAGGAAACCCAAAAGGCATTATCCATTCTGCTTTGCCATATATGCTTTACACGGCAACAACATTTAAAATTATATTTGGAATAAATTCTGAGGATATATACTTTTCAACTTCGGATATCGGATGGATAACAGGGCATAGTTATATAACATATGCTCCATTATTCCATGGATTAACTGTTGTTATTTTTGAAGGAACACCAACCTATCCCGAAGCCGATAGATATTGGGAAATAATAGAAAATGAAAAAGTTTCAATATTTTATTCTGCCCCAACAGCTATTAGATCACTGCAAATGTTTGATGATGGATTCGTAAAAAAACATGATTTATCATCATTAAGAGTTTTAGGCTCTGTTGGCGAACCAATAAATAAATCTGCCTGGGAATGGTATTTCAACGTTGTGGGAAATAAAAAATGTCCAATAATGGATACATGGTGGCAAACCGAAACAGGGGGAATCATATTGGCTCCATTAAGAAACCTTAAACAAAAACCATGTATTGCAGGAAACCCATTTTTTGGAAATATAGTAAAAATAACAGATGACAATGGAAATATAATTACTTCTTCAAACTCTTCTGGAAATCTTGTGATAAACAGTAATTGGCCTGGAAAATGTCTTTGCGAAAACGAAATATTTATAACAGGAGACGGGGCAATATATGATAATGATCTTGACATAAAGATAATAGGAAGATTAGATGATGTCATAAACATTTCTGGACACAGATTAGGCACGGCTGAATTTGAATGTGCAATAAATAAAGTTCATAGCGTGAAAGAATCTGCTGTTGTTGCTGTTGAAGATAATATAAAAGGACAGACAGCATTTGCATATGTGGTCGCTGAAGATATTAATAATCATGAAAAACTTATTAGTGAAATTCTAAAATCGACCAAGAAATGTATTGGCCCAATTGCGAAACCTGATTTTATTGTTTTTGTCCCGGATTTACCAAAAACTAGATCAGGAAAGATAATACGTCATTTATTACGGGATATTGCAAATAATCACAATTACAGCGAGAAAGATTTATCATCTGTGTATAATCAGGAAATACTCCCAGTGCTTCATAAAGCTTCTCAAAAACCTTTCTTTTGTCCTGATGTTTGTAAATTAAAAGAGACCATCCAAGATTTTGTGTAAAGGGATCAAAGTAAAGATCCAAAATTAGCCAATCTATCAGAAAATAGGATAGTTAACTGTGAGTTAAATTATATTCCTAAATAAGCTCTTTGCTAGATCTTCAGTTGGAAATGTGGGCTTGTTTTTCGTATATTTCCTCATATTTCGATTAAACGATTCTATCGGATTTGTCGTATAAATAAGCCTCCTTATCTCTTCAGGATACCTCAAAATGTTGATAATTCACCCCTATTATCTATCCAACTTTTCGCAATATACGAATATTTCTTATTCCATTTTTCTCCAAATTCAGCTAGATTTTGAAACCCTATTTCACCATTTGGAGCCTTATAAATACTCTTTAAATCATTACAAACTTCCTTTAAATCCTTATAAGACCGTGTTTTACAGAGTTTCTTATTTGATGATCGGCATTTGGATAACAGGCATTTATCGCCTCATTAAGTCCTGTTAGATTATCTGTACAGAATATCAAAACATCTTGCATCACTCTGGATTTTAAGTCATTCATAACAGACAGCCAATACTTCGTACTTTCACTTCCTCCTATATGTAAACTTAACACTTTCACGAGGAGCATTGAGTTTTAATTCTACGTTACTTGTTTTTACAGTTTTCTCTTAGAATCCCCCATTACGATAGTTATCAGAGTCTTCAGGCCTCATATAACTCTTTGAAAAACCAAGGTGTTCTTTAAGCTTCTCCTCATACAGAAATTAAAAGGCGATTTCGTCCTGATTATCTTTACATTTTCACCAATTTATTATTTTATTTCCTTCATCTCCATACATATGTTTCAAAGATTCATCCGTAAAATTCTGCTTCTGGATATATTTTGTTGATAATCTATCTAAAGCTTTATTTAAAACTTCAGGATTGAATTGTTCTTTTATGACATTAACAACCGCATCCACCTTTTCCGGCAAATCATGTCCAGCCCCTATCAAATTCATTGAGGCATTTGTTTTTCTTTCATTATTATCAGTCATTTTTTGAATAGCATTAATTATAGATTCAATAGCAAAATCGGTTAATTCGTCATCTTTTGTTTTGGTTACAGATTTACTATCTAAAACTTTTATAATTTCTTTATTGTCTGTTTTTTGATCTTGAAAATTTCGAGATTTTTCAGGATTAATTACCGAAGTTTGTTCTGGAATAGTTTGATAACTTGGCACAACTTTCTGACTATTTGAATCTAAAATTTTTGGGTATTTTTCTTTATAATGTTTATCCAAAGCGAAGTTAAAAACATTTTTTTCAGGAATCGGCAATCTACTATATACATTATACTCTGAATTAGAATTTATATAACTATTTTGAGGTATTGCATTTGCTGGAATATAAGTTGTTTGATTCCCGTTGTTTAAAGCAAATTGTTTTCCAGAATTGAGAGTAAGATTTCGTTTAAAAAATCTCATGTTATCAGTTATTCTTTTTAAAGCCGGATTACTATTTAAGATAGGCTTTGAGGAATTAATTTTTTTATTTTTCCCAAATAATTTCCTTAAATCTTTCGCACTCAGGGAATTTACTTCTTTTATCCAGACTTTCGGATTATTATATAGTTTTTTAAGTTGCTCAAACTTTTTGTTGGAATTATCCAACTTATTTGTGAGGCTTTTAACTTTTTCATTTAATCCTAAATTAGCCTTTTGAGTTGAATCTTTCAAGTGATCGAGATTATTCTTAAGTTTTTGAGTGTTTCCTATTAACATTGTATTTTTTCGAATAGAATCCCTTAATTTACTATTAAGAATATCTATTTTAAGCAATTGATTCGCCTCGCTCACTGAATCTGCAATATCTTCTTTCATCTTTTCTTCATTCATGCGTTTTGCCAGACTCAGAAGAGCTTTATTATTTTTAATAGCTTTACTCAAATCAAACTTTAACTTATCTATCAAATTTAGGTTCTTTTGTTCTTCAATTTGATAAGATTCCATTATCGCGATATATCTAGTTTGTGTTTCTTTTTGCTTTTTAATTAATGTTTTTATCTTTTTCAAAAGGGTCTTTTCCTGAGCTTTGCCTGTTTTGATCAAAGTTTCAACTTTCTCTTTCAAAAGTGTTAATTTTGCCGTTAATTTTTCAATATAAAATAGATTCTTTAATTCCGCGGATTTCATGTTTTCTACTAATTCTTCGAACTCTTTATTTAATGTGTTAATTTTCTGTTTCAGGTTATTTATAATCTCTGTTTTTGCTTCATCTTGATTTTTGGCCATATTCACAAGAGTTTTTAGTTCGATTTTCTGCTTATTCACTTCGGATTTCAAAACCTCAATTTCCACAAGATTCTTTACTTCTTCAGCTGCCGAAGCGTCTTTTGTGTTCGAATATTCCTGATTCAATTTTTTCAATGTATCAATTGTTTTATTAAGCTGATTAGTTTTTTCCGAAATTTGATTGTTTAATCTATTTGTTTCTTCTTCAAGATTTTTCCTTGCGGTTTCCTGTTCGGCTTTTATTTTTTCTTCATATTCTTTTTGTGCATTTTTTAGGCTTTCTTTTTGCTGTAGAATACCCCCTTCTAATTTTTCTTTTTCTGTTTGCAATTTATTTATTGTGTCATTCAATTTTTTCGAATTTTCTTCAAAAGTCTTTTTAGAATTCGTTAATTCCTGCACTGCACTTTCTTTTTCTGCGGTAATTTTCATAAGATTATCTTTTGCATTTTTTTCAGAGGCAGCTTTTTCATTTTGTATTTTCTTGTTTTCATTAAACGCATTATCCAAATCGGTTTGTAAAGATTTTATCTTATTTTGGCTTTCATTTAGTTTCGTTTGCCAAGAATCTCTTTCTTTTTTCACTGCGGCATTTAAGGCTTTTCGAGTAGTCAATGCCCCAGCATCTAGTATCGTATTTTCACAAATAAAATCAGTTGAAGCCAACACTGCAACTAATAAAATATTTTTTAATAATAGCCATCCTGTAATATTCATATTTTTTCTCACCAGCTACAATCTATATATTATAAGATTATCAAAATAAAGTTAAAAATTCGTAAATTTTAGAATGAAAATTATAAAAAACAAGGAGCCGCATCAAATCGACTCCTTAATATTATCATTTAATAATGTTATATTAAGCTAAATAACATTGAAACATTATTGGTTTTTTATTTGCTTTGTCCACTCCAAAATCCGTAGAGTTTCCTGAATCCTTGGTTGGCTGTACATTTTGATTTTGTGGCAATTGTCCAGGAATCATTCCTCCATTCATTGGAGCTCTCGAAGGAACAATTTGCTGTCCGTTAGCTCCCGGAATTACTCCGCTTTGTGCTTGAGTGTTTGGATTTGTTTGCGGTACTTGCCCCGGAATCATCCCACCATTCATTGGAGTACTCGAAGGAACAACTTGCGTTCCATTAGCTCCCGAAATCACTCCATTTTGTGGTTGAGTATTTGGATTTGCTTGTGGCATTTGCCCCGGAATCATCCCACCATTCATTGGATTGCTTGAAGGGATAACCTGCTGTCCATTAGCTCCTGGAATCACTCCGCTTTGTGCTTGAGTGTTCGGATTTGTTTGCGGTACTTGCCCCGGAATCATTCCTCCATTCATTGGAGTACTCGAAGGAATAACTTGCTGCCCATTAGCTCCTGGAATCACTCCGTTTTGTGGCTGAGTATTTGGATTTAGTTGTGGCAATTGTCCAGGAATCATCCCACCATTCATTGGATTGCTTGAAGGAACAATTTGTTGTCCATTAGTTCCTGGAATTACTCCGCTTTGTGGCTGAGTATTTGGAATCATTTGTGGCAATGTATTATTTTTGATGTTTTCTTTTGCTTTTTCAACATCTCTTGAAAAATAGTATATTTCACCATCCTTCATTTCTGAAGGGAATACCGTTCCTTCAGGTGCGATTAAAATGTTTCCATTTTGATCTATAAATCCTGTCTTCTCAGTTACTGCGGCTTGTTCAGTTTGAGTTGTTGGAACAGGTTGTTCTGCAACAGGTGTTACTGTCTCAGTTTGAGCTGTTGGAACAGGTTCAGTAATAGCTGTAGCAGTCTCACTTGATTGCTCTGCAGTATTTTCAGTCCCTTGTGCAATCGCATTATTATCCGTATTCACTTCTGGAGTTACGGTTTCTGGCGCTTGTTCTACAGCTGCTGCAACGTCAGCAACAGCATCCGATATCGCACTTTGTCCTTCGGTTGAATTGTTTTCTGCTTGATTATTTGCTGTGGAAACAGCGTTTGCTATATTGGCAATACCACTTATAATATCTGCAGCAGTATTTGTTTCAGCATTAGAGTTAAAAACAAAGGCGTTTGTAATCAATATACTCGTAGATATATATAGAGCTTTTTTTAATTGTGTAATCACGATTCCCCCTATAATTATTCTTAAATAAATTATTATCCTACTTAAGATTCTAAAAAAATAATGTTAATTTTCGGTTAACAATAGTAAAATTTTTTAAGAAATATGAATTTTTTTAACGAAATTGTAAAAAATAAGGAAATTTCAGTGAAGGATTTTTTGAATTATTATCATGATGAATTACTCTCTTTAAGGCAAAAAGGCGGAGTCTTTGCGAAAAAACATCCAAATATCGCAGAAAAATTAGATATCAAAAATGGAGAATCTTCTGATCCACAAACAGAAAGAATTATTGAATCTGTTGCTTTTATGGCTGCAAAATTACATCAAAAAATCGATTCAAATGCTCAAAACATTGCTTTTTTCTTACTTTCTGCATTATATCCGAACTTAATAAGTGGTTTCCCTCCTTGTGGAATTGTAAGATTCGAAAATGAAAATATTGCATCAATTCCGGATAAATTAGTGCTAAAAAAAGGTACAAGGCTTTTTGTCGATTCCAAAAATAATATAGAATGCCAATTTAGAACCCTATATCCAATCACCTTATATCCATTGGATATTTCTGATATACAATTATTGAAATCAGGAAAGAAAACGGGAGGAATAGATGGGTGGAGTTTAAAAATAGATATAATAACGAAATCTGTTCCCATGGAATTGTTACAACCAAATGATTTGTTGTTTTATATCAATTTAGACATAATAGAAGATTCAATAACGGTTTATGAATCTATTTTTTCAGATCCAAACAGAAACGTTTTCTTAAAAATAAATGAAAAATATATAAAAATAGATAATTCTAATATTATTCCATGTGGTTTTTGGGAAGAAGAGACAGTTTCTCCAGCTCCTGATTATTCCACAAATTCTTTTCAATTATTTCAAGAACTACTTTATTTTAAGCAGAAATTTATGTTTTTCAGAATTATTGGAATAAATGACTTGATAAAAAAATCTGGAATAAGCAATATCTATGAGTTTTCAATATCAATTGACGTTTCAGTTACAAATGAACGACTTGTAGAAATAATCAATAAGGAATCTATTTTATTAAATGCAGTTCCAATAGTTAATTTATTTCCAATGACATCTGATCCTTTTAAGTTTGATGGAACAAAAACGAAGTATTTATTATTAGCAGATCAAGCTAAGGATAAATCCATAGAAATTCACTCTATTTCAGAAATCCATACAATTAATACAGATACTCAGAAAGATCACTTGATACAGCCTTATTTCTCACTTTCTATAGATTCTGATACAAACATATTACACGATTTATATTGGATTTTCTCTAAGGAGCCATCAACATTAAGAAATCTAGAAGGGTTTGATACATATATATCATTTATTGACACAAAAATGAATCCTTATAAATCTTATACGGATGTAGTCTATGCCAAACTCCTTTGCACAAATAGATTCGAAACCAGAGATATTCCTTTATTTTCAAAAATGTATATAGACAATTCAGAATCTGGGGGATATTCAGCAAAATTAATTACAAAACTAACAAAACCTGTTAATTTCTCTCAAAAAAATTCTGATTTGTGGAATTTAATTCAACAACTTACAACAAACCATACAAGTCTTGCTGCAATCAATAACATTATAACATCTTTGAAAACCCTTCTGAATACGATTTCTGTTGATTCAAAATTAAAATCTGAAGAGTTATTTAACGGAGTAGAAAAAATAACCACAAAAGAAACAGTTAGAAGATTTGGCAAAGAAGCTTGGAGAGGTTTTGTAAAAGGTATAGAAACGACAATTGAAGTAAATGAAAAGTACAATCAATTCAACTATCTATTTGCTTGTATATTAAATCAATACCTATCTGATATAATTTCTCTCAATTCTTTTGTGGAATTAAAAATAACTCACTCTCTAACACACGAATTAAAAGCTTACTGGTTGCCTACCTCTGGAAAACAAAATCTAATATAAAAAGAGGAGTAATTCCCCTCTTAGGAATTGCTCCATTCAGTTTCACTATATTATTATATAGCTGGATAGCCGCACTTTACAAGTGCGAGGACTAATGAAACCAAAGCCATTTTTGTTGCAAAGCTCATAATGTCCACCATATATAAGAAACTTTATTTGTATGCTAATAACATTTTTTGGAATTAACAACAAAAAAATCATAAATTTATTAGAATTTTAATTATTTTTTCTAATATTATGCGAAATTATTTGTATCCTAGGGCTATAACATATTGTTCAGGAGATTCTTTTCTGCTCGAATTTGGTTTAAAATAATTTACTTTTTTAAAAGACTTATTTATATCAGAAAACAGCTGTCCACTTGTTCCACCTTGAAAAGTTTTGAAGACAAGATTTCCCCCTGATTTCAATACCATTTTGGAAAAATTAAACACTTCTTCCATTAAGTTTGTTATTCTCAAATGATCTACTTTTTTTATACCACATGTATTTGGAGCCATATCGCTAATTATGACGTCTACTTTTTGATTTTCGAGCAAAGATTTAATTTTTTCAATATTAGCTTCTTCCAAAAAATCTCCTTTTATAAAATCAACATTTGAAATCGGATCAATAGCTAAAAGATCTATAGCTATTATTCGTTTACATATTTTGGAGATAACTTGAGACCATCCCCCAGGTGCGGCCCCTAAATCAATTACTAAGGAATCTTTATTAATGATTTTAAATTTTTCTTGAATTTCCAAAATTTTAAACGCAGCACGTGATCTATAACCTTCTTTGCGAGCTTGAATAACAAATGGATCATTAATTTGTCTTTGTAACCAATTTCTAGAAGATTTTTTCAATTTTTTATTTCTTATTTTATCTTTCAACTTTAAAATATCTTTATTACGGATTTTTTTAATTATATCACCTTGCAAAAAATTAATTTAGTTTATTTTCTTTCAATAGTAGGATAAAATCTAATAAGTTGTTCATTTTTTAGATAATAATGGGTATAAGTTTAAGTCATCTCCTGATAGTTATGGTAATTGTTTTAATACTTTTTGGAGCTGGAAAATTACCTAAAGTTATGAACGATTTGGCAAAGGGGATAAAAGCATTTAAAGACGGATTGAAAGATGAGGATAAAAATGACTGATTTTGACAATATTACTGTAGCTGCAGGTTTAATAAAACAAGTAGTTTCTCAAATAGAGACATTGGAAGAAAAGAAATCTGAAATACTAAGCGACATCAGAGAAACATTTGCGGAAGCAAAAGCTCAAGGATTAGATGTTGCAACATTAAGACAACTTATAAAATTGAGGAAAAAGAAGAAAGAGGAGATTGAAGAACAAGAGGAATTACTTGATATATATAAACGAGCTTTGGAACAGTAATTTTTTTCTGTCACTCTCTCATCTAAATAATATGGTATAAAGCATAGCAAATCCCGGAAATACTAGATGAATTCATAAGGTCCCACAAAAATGTCTAAAATTTTATGGGACTTTTTATTTTTTGACATCTGGGAA
>CAUDEV010000040.1 GCA_958448685.1 uncultured Alphaproteobacteria bacterium
CAGTGACTTATTTTGATAGGCTAATTGTAAAGTCACAACTTCTTCAATATGGTTTTATATTAATTTAACATCCAGCCCATAAGGTGGAAGGGTTTATTGAGAGATAACTTTTCTTGTAAGGGGATATTCAGGCGCGCGACGTGTGGTATCCTTGATATTTTACCACACATCGCGCGTCCGAATATCCCCTTATATTTTTAGTATATCTCACGTATCGCTCACATTTTATGAATTAATACAGAGAGAGCTTAATATTTGCATTTTATTGTTAAATTTGATATCATATTAATAGTAACGGTTAGTTTATTTTTTTATTTCCAGGAGGAAAATATGAATAAAAAAATTTTGAATTTAATATTAACGTCCATTATAACATCAAATTCGATTATTGCTATGGAATTGGATGAACCACAAGAAGAAAGTTCTTCTTATGCTCCTCCTCATTATACACTATATGCAGATTCAGCAGATGTCCAAACAACAGTAGTTTTCACAGGTAAAAATGCCGACATTAATAATTTTATTATTCACTTAGATGAATTTGCGAAGAGCCATAAATGTCAATTAAAAGCCGGATCTATTGAGTCAGAATATGCTCATGATATGGACAAAGAAATCAGAAATAGCTTATGGGAGATTTTAAAAGAAGACAATCCTGAAGCTGCAGAAGATTGTGATTTTGGGAAAGTAAGGAAAATAGATTTTACAAAATTATCGCAAACGGACTATAGACTATTTGCAAAAGAAATATTGAATCTAATGCAAATAGGATACTTAAAAAACTTAAAAGAAATTCGTTTTTCTAGCATAGACACTAATGCGTTTGAATTAGCCCTTCATAACTCTGTATTAGACGCAATAAAAAAAGGAAAACTTCCCAATGTGACTTTGCTAGATTTTGCAATATCTCTTTCTGCTTACCACACTATAATATCTGGTGAGAAACTTAACAAAATGATAGTAAATCTGGCGGAAGTATTAACAGCTAAAAATAATAGACTACAAACTATAATATTTGGAGGTTCTACAAGCTTATTAAGCCACGATCAATTAAATATATTGGTTAATGCGATGAAAACAAAATTAAATACTTTAAATAAATCAGAAAATATAGCAATGAGATTACAGATTGATCTTCTTGACAATTCATATAGACAGTTACTGGAAAACGGAACTAATACACTTTTAATAAGAAGCAATTGATTGCCGCTTGTTTTATTGATATAATCACTTTTTAAAAGTCTTATAAAATCTTCTAAATTTTGTAGGACTTTTATATGTTAGTAGCTTCGTATTTTGAGATTTATATCGAATTGATTCGTAATTTCCAAGAAGATATGTTATAATCAAATATATTTTTAGCTTTGAAAATTTTACTTAATGAGAAAAAGCAAGAAAAAATTTTTTAAGAATCTATCTTTAGCTCGTATTATTCCGAACTTAGCCACGCTTTCTGCTCTTTTAATAGGGATGACTCAAGTTCGTTTCGCATTAAAAGAGCAATGGGAATTCGCCGTAGTTTCTGTTGTTATTGCGGCATTTCTTGATGCAACTGATGGACGCTTAGCGAGAGCTTTGAATTCATGCAGCAGATTTGGAGCTGAATTAGATTCTCTTTCTGATTTCGCCGTTTTTGGATTATGTCCAGCTTTTGTTATGTATCTATATAGTCTCCATACTTTAAATAGATTAGGTTGGATAATTTCTGTGTTTTTTGCCGTATGTATGGCTCTCAGACTTGCCAGATTTAATACTCATGATATTGAAAATATAAAAACACCTCTTTCTGGAAAATTTTTCACAGGAGTTCCCGCCCCTGCAGGAGCTGTTTTATCCCTATTCCCGATAATTTTATTTAATGCTTTCAGCTTGTCAATTTTTCAAAATAAATACTTATGCGCAGTAAATGTCATCTTCTCAGGTATTTTATGCGTTTCGAGAATCCCTACTTTATCAATTAAAAAATTACATATAAAACGCTCTGATTACACCTTATTCCTCTTAGGTATTATTGCTGCTATTGGAATTATATTTACTTATACCTGGAAAGCCTTTTGTGTTATAATAATTGCTTATATAATAAGTATTGTTATATGTTCCAAGAAAGCAAAAAGTATTTTGAAAAATATTAATGATTCGACAACTTCAAATAAATAATTTTCGAAATTATAGAGACATTCATTTAAGTATTCCAAATGAATCCAGGATTATTGTTTTATATGGACAAAATGGATCTGGAAAAACTAATATCTTGGAAGCTATTTCGCTTTTTTTTGAATCAAATGGCCTAAGAAAATCAAAGTATGATGAAATGATAAATAATTCTTCAGGAAATAATTATTGGAATGTTTCATTAGAAACCGAAGATGCCTTATTTTCATCAGCTTATCTCAAAACAGAAACTTCCACAAAGAAGATGTATAAAATTAATGAGAAAGCTGTTAAAAACCTAAATGAATTTAAAAAAGAAAATTACGTTCTATGGCTGACTTATGAGACAGATCGTTTATTTATGTCATCCCCTAGTGACAGAAGAAACTTTATCGACATGTTTTGCAATGTTATTTCAAACTCACATTCAAAAAATTTAAAGGATTATGAAAAACTTGTTCGTGAACGATTAAAAGTATTAAAAAAATATTATGAAATTGGATTTAGTCCTGATATCTTAAAATGGCTAGATATATTGGAAGAAAAGATATCTAAACTAGGAATTTCTATTGCTTTGGAGCGTATAAACTTAACGAAAATTATTGAAGATAATCAATTAACAAAAGACGGCTTTCCAAAATATATAAATCAAATGCAGGGAAATTTAGAAAACGTTATCTTGCAGAAAAATGAAAATCTAAATGAAGTTTATAAAAATGAGTTGAAGCAAAGACGCCAAAAAGACATCTTTTCAGGATCTACAACATTTGGTCCAAATCGAAGTGATTGGATAGTATTTCATGAAGAAAAACAAATTAAAGCTAGTTATTGTTCTGCCGGCGAACAAAAAATGCTGTTAACTGACATATTCCTGTCTTTTATTATCTATAACATGAATCACGATAATAGAAAATTAATTCTGCTTTTGGATGATATCATCGCGCATTTGGACTTAAATCATAAGAATCTGCTTTTTAAATATATCCATAGCTTCGTTAATAATCTCCAAAAAGATATAATCGTTTTTCTAACAGGAGTTGATAAAGTTTTATTCCAAGAATTAGAAAATCACGCTCAATTCTATGAAATTAACAATGGGATAGTATCCTGAACAACTTCTTAATCTCTCAGTATCTTTAATATTTGTTTACTATGTCTTCCGAAAGCGTTATAGGTGCCCCTGCGGTGTCATCAGCCGTTTGCCGGTGAGGCCTTCTTTCTAATTCACACTTTCGTGCAGTGACTTATTTTGATAGGTTAATTGTAAAGTCACAACTTCTTCAATATGGTTTAAGGTTAATTTAACATCCATCCCATAAGGTGGAAGGGGTTATTGGGAGATAACTTTTCTTGCGAAAATTTGGTTTTAATTTGTCAAAAATTAATCAAAGACGGTGTCTTAAATTAATTTTTGAATTTGACACCCTAGTAAACTTGCGCCATTTGTCACACCTCCTTTTATATTATTTTTTTCGAAAGGAACGAGAAGATAGGGATTGATTTACGAAATTTAGTCAAGTCCGAAGAGTGAGTGAAACGAACGAGACTTGACGAAATGGGAGTAAATCAATAAAATCGTTTCCGCCTTTCGGAAAAATATAATATATAGCGAGTTGCATGGGAGGACGCGCGACATGTGGTAAAATATTCAGGATACCACATGTCGCGCGCCCTCATAATTCCAGGATACACATTAGGAAAGCATATGTCAAAAAATATAAAGTCCCATAAAATTTTAACATCTTTTAACTTATATTATTATGGTTTAACATTTTCTTAATATCTTTACATTCTTCTTTTCTATCTGATTCTTTTATTCGCTCATTTACCATATCAATCGGAGTTTTTCCTAAATCTTCTTTTTCAATAGGGTTTTGATTTTTGGAATGTAAATTTGCTCCATTTCTTATTAAAACTTCAACTATTTTCTTATTTGGAGAGAGACTTAATGAAGCAAAGAGTGCATCCGTATAATCCTTTTGAGAAAACTTATTCGTATTCAAAATCATTTGAACTATTTCGAATGATCCCCAATATGCTGCGCAAGATAGATCTTCTGCAGAAAATTTTAAGCCATGTTTTATTAAAATAGAAATAGTTTTTGCATCATTATTCCTAAAAGCTGCTATCAATGGCAATACGTCATGATCTAATTTAAAACTAACATTATTTGCAAAAAAGTATTCTAAAATATCTGAATGAGCATATAACACGGCTTGATATATCCATTCAGAATCTATAATAAGTGGGAAATTATGATTCTTCAATGTTTTAAATTGTGCCTCCACGTGATCTAATCTTCCAGACACAATATGTGCTGTTATGTTTTCCTTTATATTATGATAAAAACTTTTTCGAATATCTTGAAAACGCAAGAGAAGGAAGACATTTCCAAAAAGTGAAATGAACAAAACAGATAATATTATTTTATTTATTTTCATCATAATTTTGTATTATATCGATAGCTTTTTGAAGATCAATATTAAAAAAGGATTCATCTTTTTCTAATTTATATGATTTATTTCCAGATTTCAAATATGGCCCAAACCGACCCAAAATAGCCTGAATTTCATTTCCATCTTTTGGATTTGTTCCCAAATCAAGTGGCAAGCTATCAAGGAATAAAGCTTCTTTCAAAGTTAATTCTGAAGGTTCTTGGACAAATTTAGGAACAGAAATTCTCTTTGGTTTGACAATAGCCTTTGATGACTTTTTTTTGAATTTTGATTCTTTTGTTTCCGTTGTCTTTTCCCATTCGAAATAATATCCAAAGGGCCCTTTTTTAAGATATACGATATCATCTCGTTTTGGATCACGTCCCAGTTCTTTATTTATCGATGGGGATGAAAATTCTTCAGGCTTTGCAGGAGTATTTGCTCCTAGCTTCTTAGTAAATTTGCAATCTGGATAATTCGAACAAGCAAGGAACGAACCATATTTCCCAAGTTTCAAGCTCAATTTCCCAGCTTTGCACAAAGGACAAGTGTGATTTTCATCAAAATCTTTAAAAATATAGTTATTTATGTCTTTTTCTACAATATCTATGACATTTGTTATGGAGAGTTCCTGGGCTTTTGATATATTCGAATTAAATTCATTCCAGAAATTATCTAAAACTTTTTCCCAAAAGAGACGCCCATTTGATATTTCATCAAGTTGTTCTTCAAGATCTGCTGTGAATCCATATTCCACATACTTTGTGAAAAAATTTCTCAAGAAAGAAACGACCAAAAACCCCATGCTTTCAGGAATAAACACTTTCTTTTGCAAAGTGACATATTGCCTTGTTTGAAGAACGTTGATTATCGTGGCATAAGTTGACGGTCTTCCAATTCCAAGTTCTTCCAGTTTTTTAACAAGACTTGCTTCATTAAATCTTGCTGGAGGCTGAGTGAAATGTTGTGAACTTAGGATTTGTAATAAATCTAAATCTTCTTTTTCATTCAGAATTGGGAGTTTGCGATTTTTCTTATCCTCAGAGTCATCATCTGTTGATTCCACATAAATTTTCAAGAAACCATCGAATGTGACAGTAGATCCCCCTGCCTTGAATTGAGCAGATTTATCTTTTGAAAATATATCAACAGAAACTTGATCGAGCTTAGCACTTTCCATTTGAGATGATAAAGCTCTTTTCCAAATCAGTGAGTATAAAGAAAACTCGTCATCAGACAAATATTTTTTCAACGAGATAGGATCCCTATAGAAAGAAGTTGGTCTTATTGCTTCATGAGCTTCTTGAGCATTTTTTGATTTTGTCTTATAAATTCTTGCAGATTTTGGAAGATAATTTTCTCCGTAATTTTCTTTTATAAAACGTCTTGATTCATCCAAAGCTTCTATCGAAAGGTTTGTACTATCCGTTCTCATATACGTGATCAAACCACTCATAGTTCCGTTTATTGAGATACCTTCATAAAGTTTTTGTGCAATCATCATAGTTTTTTTTGCACTGAATCCCAATTTTCTGACAGCATCTTGTTGAAGAGTTGAAGTCGTGAATGGAGCATAAGGATTTCTTTTTACAGATTTTTTTTCTATATTCTCAATATAATAATCTTTTTGGTCTAAAACAGATTTAATTTGATTGGCTTGTTCTTCATTCTTTATATCTAATTTTTCAAGCTTTTGATTATTAAAATGAGTTAGATTAGCTGTAAATTCTCCATTTTTTGCCCTAAAATCAGCTTGAATTGACCAATATTCTTCTGAATTAAAAGCTTGTATTTCAAGCTCTCGTTCAACAATGAGTCTCAATGCAACAGATTGTACTCTTCCTGCGGATCTTGCCCCGGGCATTTTTCGCCACAAAACAGGAGAAAGAGAAAAACCAACTAAATAATCCAAAATCCGACGAGCTAAATATGCCTCCACCAGATCATTATCCAATTGTTTTGGAGACTCAAAAGCTTTCTTTACTGCTGATTTTGTTATTTCGTGAAAGACGACACGTTGAATATTTTTCTTAGCAAGTAATTTTTTAGAATTCAAAGTTTCTAAAATATGCCAAGAGATAGCTTCCCCTTCTCGATCAGGGTCAGTTGCTAAAAATAAGTTGTCTGAAAGCTTTAAAGAATCAGAGATTTCTTTTATTTGTTTTTTTCCTCTGGCATTAAATTCCCAAAGCATCTTATAGTGATTTTCTGGATCTACAGATCCGTTTTTTGAAACTAAATCTCTTATATGCCCATAACTTGCTATAACTTTATAATCTTTTCCCAAATAAGCTCCCAACGTTTTCGCTTTTGCAGGAGACTCGACAACAACAATACCTTTTAACACAATAGTGTCATTATTAAAAATAACTTTATAATCTAAGATTACTGGATTTTTTTTCAAAAGTCAGTAAATATTTATAACAGTAGATAAAAGAACCGCCTTCCTAAGAAATTAAATTATATTCTGAAATTAAGAACGCATTATAGAGCTCACTAACTTGATTATATTATTTTTTCGAAAGGAACGAAGAGAGAGGGATTGATTTACGAAATTTAGTCAAGTCCGAAGAGTGAGTGGAACGAACGAGACTTGACGAAATGGGAGTAAATCAATATAATCGTTTCCGCCTTTCGAAAATATAATATAGAACGTGTAACAAAAGGCACCCGCGAGTATGGTATTCTCGATATTATACCATACTCGCGGGCGCCCTCATCCCTCAGTTCTAACACATATAAGCTCAATTTGATTAAAAATAATTTTAGATTTATAATTTGTGATTATTTATATTGCTTTACAAATTAATTATGGGATATTATCTTAAGTTTCTTTTTTCAAAGTTTGGCCAAATTCCATCTGAGAAAGATTTACAAAGAATTAAATTATCTAAAAATTTTAAAAATGGAGAATTTGTAAATCAGGATAATCACTCTTATAACAATTTAAAAATGAGTTATTTTGAAGCTTTAAAGATAATTTGGAAAATGTTAAGTTTGAGAAAACCTAAAATCATGTCCATTAAA
Source organism: uncultured Alphaproteobacteria bacterium (assembly GCA_958448685.1). Classification (GTDB taxonomy): domain Bacteria; phylum Pseudomonadota; class Alphaproteobacteria; order RUG11792; family RUG11792; genus MGBC162888. The sequence continues at coordinate 7,614 of CAUDEV010000040.1, forward strand.
ACAAATATTTTGAATTTGATATTGACTGATAATGTTCTTATTTGGTTTGGGCATTCTTCATATTTGATTCAAATTGAAGGAAAGAAATTTTTAATTGACCCTGTATTTTCTAAAGTTTCTTCTCCTATTCCTCTTTTCCCAAAAGCATTTCCTGGATCAAATATTTATAAAACAGAAGAAATACCCGAAATAGATTACTTGATCATAACTCATGATCACTGGGACCATATGGATTATGAGACTATAAGAAACCTAAAATTTAAAAAGGTAATTTGTCCACTTGGTGTTGGTTCGCATTTCAGATATTGGGGATTCGATAATATGATTGAAATAGATTGGAATGAGGAAATTAATTTCGGCGGATTTCATATATATTGTTTACCTTCAAAACACTTTTCTGGACGTGGGCTTCTTCGAAATAAAACCCTTTGGGCTTCGTTTCTCTTAAAAACTCCTGATAACTTTACAATATTCATTGGAGGAGATGGTGGTTATGATTCGAGGTTTCTTAAATTTTCAGAGCATTTTGGGAATATTGATTTGGCAATTTTAGAAAATGGACAATACAACAAGAACTGGCCAGATATCCATATGTTTTCAGAAGAAACAGTTCAAGCTGCAATGGATTTGAATGCAAAATTTTTATTTCCTGTTCATAATTCGAAATTTATATTATCAATTCATGATTGGAATGAGCCTTTAGAAAAAATCACTCAGCTATCTAAGAATAAAAATTTCAAATTAATAACACCAATGATTGGAGAAAAGGTAAAATTCGATAATCTACCTAATCAGATTTTTAAGAAATGGTGGCGAGAAGATTCTTGAAAATTTTTTAATAACATATATCATATTGATATAAACAGAGTTTTATCGGATAAAAACATGAACGTCAAATGTCCATATTGCGGTTGCTGTTATGAAATAAACCAGAATCTTTTAGGTGATCCAATAGGTAATGAGAAATTAGGATATGGATGGTGGCTAAGATGTTATCGCTGTCATAAGAAATGGTGGTTAAAAAATTCATATGTTGAACAAACATCCAATACTCCATTAAAAGCAGATAAAACAGCTAAAATAGGCCGTTTAAAAACTCTTATAAAAAAACATGATAAAGAAAGAAAACCATACAATTTTGGCAGATTTTTAAAATATATATTTTGGATTATCCTCATACTAGGCATTTGTTTATGTTATTATTTTAAGGATAACTTTTTGAATTATATCAACGCAAAGGCCCTACATCTTCGGGAGAATATTTCGAGTAAGTTCGATTTAAGCAATGTAAAATATAATATAGATAAAGATAATGTCATAACCGTGACCGGAAGCATAAACAATAGAGATAGTAAAAATATTCTAACTGTAAATGGATTGAAAGTTAATATACTTCGTCAAAACGAGAAGATTGACACTTGGAATAATGAATTCGAAGGAGGTGTGATATTGCCGCAGCAATCAATGCCTTTTTCTTCAAGCAAACGTTTGCAGGGAAATACTGAAAATATAACCGTAGAAGTTTTGATTTATTAGGGAAAGTTTATAATGGATGCTAATTTTAATATAGAAGATTTGGAATTTATTGATTTTCAAAAAGTCTTAAGACAAGGTGACAAAATAGAAATATATACAGATGGTTCCTGCATTGGAAATCCAGGTCCTGGAGGATGGGCATGCGTGTTTGTTTTCAGAGACAAAAGGTCAAATTTATCCGGATTTGAAAAGGACACAACTAACAACCGTATGGAATTAAAAGCGGCTATCGAAGCGGTTAAAAATATTCCTGAAAACATTACTGCTGAAATTTATACAGATAGTACTTATGTAAAAAATGGAATAACTTCTTGGATATCATTATGGAAAAAGAATCACTGGAGAACCTCATCAGGCAAAGCTGTGAAAAACCAAGATCTTTGGGAAGAACTCTCGAATGTTATAGAAAATAAGGATATAACATGGAGTTGGGTTCGAGGCCACTCCAATTGTACAAATAACAATAATGCTGACTTTATAGCTAGAAGCGCGATAGTCACATCTTGTATGGAGGATTAATGAGTTTGTTTATAACTTTTGAAGGAGGAGAAGGGGCAGGAAAAAGTATTCAAACAAAAATGTTGAGTGATTTTCTTATATCTAAAGGAAAGAAAGTTATATTAACAAGGGAACCGGGAGGGACAGATTTAGCTGAAGAAATAAGGAAGATTGTTTTAATTGGAGATCCGGATAAACTAAATCCATTAACTGAATCTCTTTTATATTTAGCGGCTCGTTCAGATCATTGGATTAAGAAAATAAAACCATACTTAGATGCAGGAAACATAGTCATAAGTGATAGATTTCATGATTCAAGTATAGTATATCAAGGCGTATGTAAAAATGTGAATACAGCTCTTTTAAATCAGGTTTTTGCAGAAATAACACAGGGAAAACTTCCTGATCGAACATATCTGTTGGATCTTGATCCCAAGATAGGAATTGCGAGATCATTATCCAGAGAGGGAAATAACGAAATCAGATTTGAAAAGATGGATTCAAATTTTCATGAAAAAGTACGAAAGGGTTTCTTGGAATTAGCAGAAAATGATAAGAAAAGATTTTGCATTATTGATGGCACTCTACCAATTGATGAAATCCACAATATAATAAAAAACGATATTTATAATTTATATTTAAAATAAAATATAATATTGCCAATATAAATAATAATTTTTATTAATATGTTAATATTTCTTTTGTTTGTATTGATTTTTCTTTTATAAGATGGTAAACTAAATTTGCTTTTTAAGTTATATAGGTTAGTTATGAAACCTCAAAAAAATACCTCTATTTTATCGATAGCCATCTGCTGGATGTTTTATTTATTTAGTTATATAGCAAGAGTGGAACCGAGTGTTTTGGCGAATGATTTGATGTATGAATTCAGTTTAACATCATCTGTTTTTGGCTTTATAGTTTCCATGGCATATTTTCCATATGTCGCTATGCAAATTCCATGTGGGGTTATTACCGATAAATTAGGCACGAAAACGATGCTTTCTGTCAGTTGTGCTGTTTGTTCCTTGGGAACATTTATATTTGGATCAGCACATTCTATATTTTGTTTAGAGTTAGGAAGATTTTTAATAGGATTATCTTCTGCTTCTGCATTTTTATG
>CAUDEV010000041.1 GCA_958448685.1 uncultured Alphaproteobacteria bacterium
CGCGGCGTGGTATAATATTAAGGGTACCACGCCGCGCGTCTATGTGTTCTTCACACTCTATATTATATATTTTCGAAAGGCGGAAACGATTGTATCGATTTACTCCCATTTAGTCAAGTTTCACTTCGTTTCTCTTGTTCTTCGGACTTGACTAAATGGGAGTAAATCAATTCCTATCTTCTCGTTCCTTTCGAAAAATAATATATAGTTAAATTAGTGAACACAACTTAGCATCCTCAATTTCAGGATACACAACATAATTACCTCGTGTCAAAAACAAAAAAGTCCCATAAAATTTTAGGTATTTTGATGGGGCTTAGTTTCAAATTATCATATTATTATGAATATGTTTGTCAATTCCCATAATCCGTTGCAATTTTAAACGTCCAAGTTTTTCACTTTTTCAGCATTCCTTTGGATAAATTCTCGTCTAGGTTCCACTAAATCACCCATGAGTACGGAAAATATTTTATCTGCTTCTTCAGCTTGTGTCATCTTAACTTGAAGCAATGTTCTTGAAGCTGGATCCAAAGTAGTTTCCCAAAGTTGATCTGCATTCATTTCACCAAGACCTTTATATCTGTTTATTGCTAATCCTTTTCTTCCGAATTCCAAAATTTTTTCAGAAAGAGCAATAGGACCATCGATTTCACTTATGTCCTTTCCTGATCCCAGTTCTAATTTTGCAGGTCTATTAAACATGGAATATAATTTTTCTTGAAGACGATTCAATGATTTTACTTCAGGTAAATTCAAGAAATCTAATCCAATTGTAATAATTTCATGAGAGCCAAAGGAGTTAACAACGATTTCCAAAATACCGTTATTAATATTAGTGTCATATGAATATTCCTCGGTTTTCATTTCTTCTAGATATTTTTTTAAGACCGCTGTGTTTTTTTCAGATTGCTCAATAAGGCAGCCGCTTAATAGAAGTTTTTCAATAATCTTTGAATTGTTAACATATGGAGTTAAAGATTCTATAGAATGACTAACATTAATTGATGTCTCAATAACATGTTTTAAATCTTGATCTCTAATACTTTCTCCATCTGAAAGTGTCATTAACGCATCTTTAATTGCTTCATTTAAAAGATATTCTTCGAATTCTTTTTCATCCTTTATATAAACAACAGAGTTACCTTTTTTAACCTTATAAAGAGGAGGTTGTGCTATATAGAGATACCCTTTGTCGATAATAGGTTTCATATGCCTATAGAAGAAAGTTAAGAGTAGAGTTCTAATATGACTTCCGTCGACATCAGCATCAGTCATGATTACTATCTTATGATATCTGGCTTTATCTATATCGAAGTCTTCCTTTCCAATACCTGTTCCAATAGCTGTTATTAGTGTTCCAACTGTTTCCGAAGATATCATTTTATCAAATCTTGCTTTTTCGACATTCAGAATTTTCCCTCGAAGAGCTAATATAGCTTGAGTTTTCCTGTCTCTTCCCATCTTAGCAGAGCCACCAGCAGATTCTCCCTCAACAATAAACATTTCACTGAGAGATGGATCCTTTTCTGAACAATCAGCAAGTTTTCCTGGAAGAGAAGCAACATCAAGTGATCCTTTTCTTCTTGTTAATTCTCTGGCTTTTCTCGCGGCTTCTCGTGCGGCAACTGCTTCTAATACTTTATCTAGTATGGATTTTGCCATTGTTGGGTTTTCCTCAAACCAAGCAGAAACAGCATCATTGATTGCAGATTCGACAACAGGACGAACTTCAGATGAAACTAATTTATCTTTTGTTTGAGAAGAAAATTTTGGATCTGGAACTTTTACTGAAAGAACACAAGTTAATCCTTCTCTAATATCATCTCCTGTGATTGAGCTTTTCAAGTCTTTTTTCCCATTTTTTATTGGATTATTTGTTAGATAATTTGTGACAACTCTCGTTAAGGCAGCTTTAAATCCAGCAAGATGGGTTCCTCCATCAGATTGTGGGATGTTGTTAGTGAAACAAAGTATGTTTTCATGATAGCTATCTGTCCATTCCATTGCCATTTGAACAACTATATCTGGATTCTCATTTGAGTTATCTGCAGTAATAATTTTCGAATGAAGAACATTTTTTCCTGAATCAATATATTTTACAAAAGCTTCAAGTCCCCCTTCATAATACAATTCATTTTTGTAAGGAGACTCAGGTCTTTCATCAACGATATTTATTCTAACTCCAGAATTTAGAAACGCTAGTTCACGAATTCTACGCTCAATTGTAGGTCTGTCAAATTTTGTAATTTTGAAAATGTTTGAATCCGGTTTGAATCTGACCATAGTTCCAGATTCCATTTCTTCATTTTCAGATATTAATTTCAAAGGAGCTTGAGTAATTCCATGATTGAAAACCATGAAGTATTTCTTGTGATCTTTCCAAATTGTCAGTTCCAAAACTTCAGATAAAGCATTGACAACAGAAACGCCGACCCCATGTAATCCTCCTGAAACCTTATAAGAATTTTGATCGAATTTTCCTCCTGCATGTAATTGAGTCATAATGACTTCTGCTGCGGAAACTCCCATTTCTTTGTGTATATCAACTGGTATCCCTCGACCATTATCAACAACAGAAACAAAACCATCATTTTCAATTGATATTACTATATTATCACAATATCCAGCAAGAGACTCATCTATAGCGTTATCAACAACTTCATATACCAAGTGATGCAAACCAGTTCCGTCATCTGTGTCACCTATGTACATTCCAGGACGTTTTCTAACAGCATCCAGTCCTTTTAAAACTTTTATAGAATCAGCGGTATAATTTGTAGTCATTAATAATCACCCTAAAATATTTTTAAATAACTTTATAGATAAATAATCAAATGCGTGAGTATGTGATTTCTATCATTACTATTATACCAGAGCCTACTAAAAAAGTGAAGTAATTGATATTGTATTAGTTCATAAGATGTGAGACAAAAAGAGAGTCTCCGAACATAGATTGTTTTTATAGATTAAACTAATGATGATTTTGTGATAAAATAGAAAAGTGGATTATTTTTAGTTATTGAAAAATGAAACTTTTTAGAGTTGCTTTGTATGCATTAGTTATCTGTGGAGTTATTTATTCTTGGGATAATTTCGGGCGTGATTTTTTCATGAAAAATTTTTATCAAATAACTGTTGATGAAAGTGTCAATTCAGCAGAAGCTCCAAAACCAGATGAAAAAATTGCCGAAAAAACTGAAAAAAAAGAGATTTTGCAAGTGCCAATTGAAACTGGCCCAATTTCGTTTGAAAAAGGATTTGAAAGTGTTGCGAAAAAAGCGATGCATTCAGTTGTAAATGTTGCAACTATGCAGCTTGTGGAAAACACAGAAAGACAAGGGATCCCAGATATATTTAAAGGGTTTCCATTTGATGATATATTTAAAGATTTTTTTGATGTACCACAGAAAAAACAAAAATTGAGAAAAGCGAACGCATTAGGTTCAGGTTTTATAGTGCAAGTTGATAAAAATACAAAAAGAGCATATATTGTCACTAATAATCATGTTGTGGAAAAATCTAAAAAAATCATAGTTTCTCTTTCTGACAAAACGGAATTGCCGGCAACTATTCATGCTGTTGATTCTAGAACGGATATAGCTGTTTTATGTGTAAATTTGAATAATTTAGACTTCAATATTGATAAATTGCAGCCTGTTAAATGGGGAAATTCTGATAAATTAAATGAAGGAAATTTTGTCGTTGCAATAGGGAATCCTTTTGGATTGGGAAGCACTGTGACAAACGGTATCGTTTCAGCAAAAGGCCGAAATTTATCTATGGGGATGCCATCATTAAACTTTGTTGATGATTTTATTCAACACAGTGCTCCAATAAATCTTGGAAACTCAGGTGGATGTTTATTGAACATTTATGGAGAAGTTATTGGTATAAACAATGCTATATTTTCCACAAGTGGTGGTAATATAGGTATTGGATTTGCAATTCCTTCTAATATTGCAAAGATTACTGTAGAACAACTTATAAAATTCAAACGAACATTCAGAGGATGGCTTGGAGCGGAAGTACATTCTGTTTATGCGAAACAAGCAGAGAGTGTTGGTTTAGCAAAACATTCATTGGAATCTTCAAAAGTTTTTGGAGCTTATGTTTCGAGAGTTGTTCCGAATGGACCAGCAGGAAAATGTGGCATAAAAGTTGGAGATATAATTATCGAATTTAATGGAAAAAAGATTACGGAAAATTGTTCTCTTCAAAGTGCCGTAGGAACTGCGGAAATAGGAAAATCCGTAAATTTAAAAGTCTGGAGACAGAAAGATGGCTCGAATTGGGGAGTCGTAGAACTTTCCGTAAAAGTTGGTGATTTTGAAAAAGCTATGAAAGATGGAGAATTAGATTCAAAAACACCTGAAGAAAGCAGAAACTCTGAAACAATCAAGGAAATGAGTATTGAATCTCTCGGAATCACTGTTTCAACATTACCAGATCAATATAAATCAGATTATCCGAAAAACGTGAAGGTAATAGTAACAAAAGTTGAAGAAGATGATGGACCTTCTTTTTATGGACCGATTTTCAAACCAGGAGATGGATTTATATCAGCAGACAATAGGCAAGTCACGAATGTTTCTCAATTAAAAGGTATTATTGATGAGATTTTGAAAAACAAAAATAATCGAAATCGTCCAATACCTTTCATTGTTGTTCGAGGAGGTTCTCAGATGATGATAGCAACAACACTGGATTTCACAGAAAAAGAAAGCGAGAAATAGTTTTAAATAATGGCTTTTGATAATTTAAAAGGGATTCCAATAGAAAGGTTTCCCTTTTGCGATTTTCCTGAAGATATTAATTCGTTATTTTTTATATTTTCAGAAACAAAACGTGCAAAATACATCTTCTCATTATTAAAGAAAACACAAAAGTACTATAAAATAATTTATTTAAATTTCTTTGAATCAGATATATACGATTCAACACTTTGTGATTACAAAATTTTTGTGGATAGAGCTTCAGCTTTGAATGATATTCTGTTGAATGAAAGAAAAATCGTTGTTTGTACATTGCCTGCGTTTAATTATAAAATTCCGCCAAGAGCTTTTTTTGAAGAAACATTACTCGTAAAGAAATCTTCGAAAATTTCACTTTCTTCTTTGAAAAAGTCTTTATTAGATTTTGGATATTTAAATTCTGGCGTTGTTAAAAACGCAGGGGATTTTTCAGTTCGTGGAGGGATAATTGATGTTTTTATTCCAAATTATAAATATCCCGTAAGGATTGATTTCTTTGGAGATGAAGTTGACTTCATAAAACAATTTGATCCAGATTCTCAAATATCAACAAATGAATTGGAAGCTGTCTTAATAACGAAATGTTCAGAGATAATTTTGAACGATAAGGCAAAACAGTATTTTTATGAGAAATATAATTTTAATAATCCGTATATAAAAGAAATGGTTGAAAATGGGAATTATTTCCCTGGGATTGAATGGTATTCGAATTGTTTTCATGAAAAATTATCTTGTATAATTGATTATATTCCGAAAAATACAAAATTTATTTTTGATTTTGAATTAGAAAAATATAATAAAACTTTTTTCGAATTTGCGAAAGAAAAATTTTCGAAAACTAAAGAAGCATTTCCACCTGATGAGCTTTTTACTGATTCTGTTAATTTTGCTTTAAAAAACTTTGATGTTTTAAAAACTAATCATTTTTTAGATTCACCACTGTTTAAAAATCATGATCAAATTTATAACATAAGGAAAAAAGAAGATCTTTTGAAATGGAAAAAATCTTTTGATAGAAAGATATTAGTATCTCTCAAATCGAATGGTGCTTTTAACATATTTTCTGAAATACTAAATGGAGAAGATATAAATAAAATAGATTTTTTTACTGATGCTGTTGAAGATAAAATAAATGTAATAATTTCAAATTTGGAATCTGGATTTTTATATAAAGATTCAATGGTTTTCACGGAAAAAGAATTATTTGGTTCAGATTTAAAACTATCTAGCAAAAAGGCATCTCGTGATATTTTTAAAGACTATTCCGCATTATCCATTAATGACTTTGTCATACATGAAAAGCATGGATTAGCTATTTTTGAAGGTTTAATTAATCTTAATATTTCTGGTATTTCACACGATTTTTTAAATTTGAGATATAGAAATAACGACAGATTATATGTTCCTGTTGAAAATATATCACTGATTACAAGATATGGAGAGTCAGCTTCTGAGAATTTGCTTGATGCTTTGAAAAGCAACAATTGGACAAATAGGAAAAATAACGTACGTAAAAAATTATTAATTATAGCTAATGATCTGTTGAAGTTGGCTGCAAAAAGAAAACTTAATACTTGTGAATCTTTTGATATTCCTGAAAATTATGAAGAATTTTGCAAGCGTTTTGGTTATATGGAAACAGATGATCAAATTTCAGCAATTGAAGATATAGAACGAGATTTGACAAATAACATTCCAATGGATAGATTGATTTGTGGTGATGTTGGTTTGGGAAAAACTGAAGTAGCTATGAGGGCTGCTTTTATAGTTGCTTCTTCAGGAAAACAGGTTGTTTTAATGGCTCCAACTACTATATTAACCTCACAGCATTATAAAAATTTTCTAAAAAGGTTTGAAGGATTTGGAATAAACATCTGCCAGTTGTCCAGATTTATTTCAAGTTCTGAATTAAAGAAGAATATTAATGATATAGCTCTTGGAAATGTGAAGATTGTCATAACAACGCATGCAATTTTATCAGAAAAGATAAAATTTCAAGATTTAGGATTAGTTATAATTGATGAAGAACAACATTTTGGTGTGAAACAAAAGGAATACTTGAAGAAGCGTTATGAAAAAGCTCACTTTATGACTTTGAGTGCAACTCCGATTCCGAGAACTTTACAATTAGCGATTTCTGGGGTGAAAGATCTGAGTATGATTGCTACTCCTCCAATTGATAGACTTCCTGTTAGGACTATTGTTTGTGAATTTGAAAAAAATACAATAAAAGAAGCAATAGAACGAGAAGTTAGAGTTGGAGGACAAGTATTTTTCGTTACTCCCAGAGTTGAATTTTTAGATGATTTATTTAATTTTGTTTCAAAGGCAGTTCCTGAATTAATTGTTAAAAAAGTACATGGAAAATCAGAAGATATTGAAAAAGTATTACATGATTTTTGCGATTGTAAGATAAATGTTCTTATTTCAACAAATATTATAGATTCTGGAATTGATATACCAAATGCCAATACTATTTTGATTCATCGCTTTGATTTATTTGGTCTTTCTCAGCTTTATCAATTGAGGGGTAGAGTCGGACGTTCGAAAAGACAAGCTTATGCTTATTTTCTTTTAGATAATAATAGAGCATTAACAGAAAATGCCAAAAAGAGACTCGAAGTTTTAAATAATATTAATAAACTTGGATCAGGATTTACGTTAGCTAATCGTGATTTGGATATTCGGGGTGCTGGGAATTTATTGGGAGAAGAACAATCAGGATATATAAAAGAAGTTGGTGTTGAATTGTATCAGTCAATGCTCCAAGAATCAATCCTGATGTTGAAATCAGGTTGTGATTTGGATGAATTCGGGAAAAAAGAAATACAAATAAATCTTGCTGTACCTGCATTGATTCCAGATTATTATATCTCTGATTCCGATTTGAGATTGGAAATTTATAAAAAAATAGGTAATATTAAGAATGAAAGCGAAATATTTAATATGGAATATGAGCTTTCAGATAGATTTGGTGTCATCCCTATAGAACTTCGAAATTTGTTAACTTTGATAAAAATCAAATTAATTTGCTTTGATTTGAATATAGAAAAAATAGATGTAGGGCCATTTGGATTTACCTTTTCATTTTTTAATAACAAATGTAATAATCCTGAAAAATTGGTGAATTTCTTGAACTCTAAAAACGATATAAAAATTAAACCGGATGGGAAAATTGTAATTTTAAAAAAATGGAAGAATGAAAAAAACAGAACAGAAGATATCGCGAATTTCTTTGATTTAATGAAGAATAATCTTATTTAATTTCTAATTATATTAGAAAAAATAAAATATTTTCTAATTGCAATATCATATGAAATTAAATGATCATATATGAAATTGTTCTATAAAACATTGAAACGTGGATTTTTTCAGTTTTGCTTTTTTTATAAAAATTTGTGATGTAGGGTATGAACGTGCGCTTGAAGAGTTTTCATTAACATATTCTGATATGCGTAATTTGTTAACTACATTAGGTGATTTTTTAGGAGGAAATTTATTTGAAGATTTAGATTATCCTTCCCGAGATAATTTAACCCAAATCGGAAGAACTTTTCTGCGTTTAGTAAGAAAATTTGTAGATAGCTTGTTAACTGGATTTTTGGATAACATAAATACGCAGGACGATAAGACAACCATTAATATAAAATCAGATATATTGAGTAGTAAAAATTTTCTTTTGCCTCTAATTACTGATATCGAAAATCAAAAAAGATATCAAAAATTTAAGTTAAGATTGTTCAGTTCTGATAACGATGATAGATTTTTTAATACAGGGTTACACGTAATTTTTGATAGATTATCTGGAGGAAGTAATTTATTTTATAGAAAATTATGGTCTGTTCGAGTAGGGCAAGGATTATATGCTTCTGAAAGATATCTTCTTGATACGAGGAATACTCCTGTTAAAAAAGCAGATTTACTAAATCACTCTATTTTAGGAGTAGGGGATTCATTTGACTCAGAAAGTTATTCGTGTATAAATTGGCATCTTTCTGAAAAATATATGGGATTCTCAATAACTCCTGCAATTTTAGTAAATTCTCAGGCTGTTATGTTGTCAACTATAAGTGCTGATTTGGGGATTGGTTCTGTTATGCATTATCAGGTGGGGGGAAAAAAGAATGTGGTTAGGGTTTTGCCAAACTTGGAAGGGCCTCCTTTTCTAATAACTTTTGCTGTTCGTAAAAAACTTCCTGAAATTTATCAAGAATGTATAGATGAAATAGAGACAAAGTTACTTTGTATGTTGCAAAAACATAATTTGGAAATTATTTATGAGGAAGATCAATGATAAAAGAATTCAGTAATTTTGTGCAATTTGCTGAAACTAATGAAATACCGGCAGAAGTTCATGAGGAAAATTTTCTTTTACAGATACGGAATATGGAATCTGAAATTGGCCATAAAATAATGAAAAAAATTCAAGGGGAATATATACTTACAGAATTTGGAAGAAATTTTTATCCTTATGCCAAAAGAAGTTTACAGACAGTAAAAGAAGGAATAAATATTTCAGATGAATATAATGCTTATGAATCTGATAATTATATAGTTATAGGAATTGCAAGAGATAGCGCATATACTTGGGCGCTAAATTGTATTCAAGGTTTTAATAAATTTCATCCTGGATTAAGATTGGTGATTCTAGTGGATGATAAATTGACTAATGAGATTATAGAAAAATCAACAATAATCTTTTGGTGTAGTGAACGAGATCTCCCCGAATATGATAAGTTATGGTATATTGAATATAAGTATGGGTTATATGCCAGTAATGATTATATTGATAAATATGGAATTCCTACACTTAATAATATTGTAACACATAAGATCATAGCTTATTCGGGAATGGAAAATTATAACATAACAAATTGGCATTTGTTGGGAAATGAATATGGGCTTCCGCAATTGACTCCGACTATTCTTTCTCAATCAAGAGATTTAATAACAAAAATGATATCGGAAGGAGTAGGGATTGGATCAGCTTCAGATCATCAGGATGCATATTATGGTTATAATAATTTACAACAGGTTGTAAAACTTGTAAATGGTCCTGTTTTAAAAAGTTGTTTTTTCGTAAAAAAAGGAATAAGTCATCAAAAAAGAGATAATGCAGATTTATTTGGTCGGTTATTTAAAATGTATTTTGATGAAAACAAAATAGATATATTTTTTAATAATGACACTAAAGACTTAAAATAATGTTTTATATAAGTAACGTTTAGGGAAAATATGGAAAAGGAAGTGGTAAACATATTGATAATAATATGAAAATTTGAACCGGAGTTCCGAAAAAATCCCTAAAAATTTATGGGACTTTTTATTTTTTGACATATGGAAGAGGATAGGGATATACTGAAAATATAGAGGATATTCAGGCGCGCGGCGTGTGATAC
>CAUDEV010000042.1 GCA_958448685.1 uncultured Alphaproteobacteria bacterium
TTGTCATATAAATTCTCATAAATTACTCCTAAAAGTTGATAGTTATTTAAATAAAATGTTGCTAAAAAGTTAAAGGATACTATATTATTTTTTCGAAAGGAACGAGAAGAGAGGGATTGATTTACGAAATTTAGTCAAGTCGAAAGAGTGAGTGGAACGAACGAGACTTGACGAAATGGGAGTAAATCAATATAATCGTTTCCGCCTTTCGGAAAATATAATATATAATGAGAGTCACATGGGAGGGCGCGCGACGTGTGGTAAAATATTCAGGATACCACACGTCGCGCGCCTGAATATTCCCTTATATTTTTAGTATATCTTCAACATCTTCCCCATGTCAAAAAATAAAAAGTCCCATAAAATTTTAGACATTTTTCCTGCTTTTCCAAATTTTATCAGCGCCATTTGATATTTCGCTTTGTTTGCATCTTGCAATAGCCAAGCTGTTCTTTGAAACATCTTTATTAATAACGCTTCCTGCTGCGATTATTGTATTATCTCCTATTGTTAGGGGGGCGATCAGTGTTGAATTTGATCCGACAAAGGCTTTGTTTCCTATGATTGTTTTATACTTCCTGATTCCGTCATAATTGCAAGTTATTGTTCCCGCTCCTATATTTGAGTCAGATCCGACTGTTGTGTCTCCTATATATGATAAGTGTTTTGCTTTTGAATTTTTTCCAATTAATGATCCTTTCACTTCGACAAAGTTTCCTATAGAAGAAGATTCCATTAATTTAGCATTTCCTCGAATTCTAGCAAATGGACCTATTTCAACATCTTTCATTATCTCACATTCTGAAATATGTGAAAACGCGTTTATCCGTGTATTTGAATGAATTCTCACACCTTGTTTTATTATAACATTCTGTTCAATGACAACATTTGAGTCTATTTCCGTGTCGAAAGCAAAGTATATTGTTTGGGGATCTAATAGTTTCACTCCGTTATCCATAAATTTCTTTCGTAATCTGTTTTGCATGATGTTCTCTGCTTTTGCCAAGTCTTCCATAGTATTGATTCCATGAAATGGCCAATATTCCTTGCTTTGAACTACGGATATATCAATCTTATTTCTCTTCAATATTTCAAAAAGATCTGTTAAATAAAATTCTTGAGTAAGTGAATTTTGCTTTATTTCATTGATATATTTTTTTAATATCGATGTTTCAATTTTATAAACACCTGTGTTTGTTAATGGAATTAGCTTTTCCTGAGTTGTAGCATTTTTATATTCAATTATTTTTTCAAATTTCCCTTCATTTAAGATAACCTTGCCATAAGGCATACCTATAAGCTCATCTGGAATCGTCATTGATATTAATGAATTTTTCGAAGAGTTTATCAAAAGCTCCAAATGTTTTGTTTCTATCAATGGCATATCACCACAAAGTATTATCGTATTATCTGCTTTTAAAAAAGGAATCGCCTGCAAAACTGCGTCTCCTGTTCCTTTCGGTGAAGACTGTGCTACAGTTGTTACATCTGCAAATAGTTCATGGTTTAATAATGATTCCTGAGTTACAACTATAATATTTGAACTGAAATGTTTGCATGTATCGATTATATATCTAATGATTGGTTTTTCAGCTATAGTTTGGAAAATTTTAGGAGTTTCCGATTTCATCCTAGTTCCTTTTCCTGCAGCTAATATAACGAAATCAATTGACATAATCCAACACTTAAAAACTGATAATATACAAATGTTATCATGATGATTTTGTAAAATCAAACATATCACATTATGTCATTTCATCATTGCTTAAATTTGGAAAAAGTAATTCCCTATATTTTATGGAGTAATATGAATATAGGGAATCTGGAAAAATCTTAACTTATTTTGAAAGATCGATTGTTTTTATCCAATCTTTTACTTCTTCATTTTGAGGTTTGGAAGAATGAATCCATTTTGGATCTCCAAAAGCTTTTCCATTTTTTACGGTTGCTTTTGGACGAATGGTTTTTATATCTTCAACTGTTTCTCCCATTTCACTACCACCATGAGTTATAAATGGGATTATAATTTTTCCGTCAAAGTTATGTGTTGATAAGAAAGTCCTAACAGGAGATGCTATGGTTTTCCACCAACAAGGTGAGCCTATGAATATGATTTTTGCGTTTTCTGAGTATTCTTTATCGAGAGTTATTTCAGGAGTTTCTTTATTTTGAACTTCTTTTTTGGCAACTTCTGTTGTTTCAGTATAATCTTCTGGATAAGGTTTTTTGCTGCTTATCTTAATTAAATTTCCTCCCGTTTCTTCCTGAATATATTTTGCTATTTTTTCGGTATTTCCGGTTTTTGAAAAATACACAATTTGTATATCTCCAGACTTTTCTGCTTGCGAATTCGAATTTTCTGTATCGCCAGATGCTCCAAAAGCAAAACTTTGAAAGCATAAAGTTGCGAAAAGCGCATTAAGCGGCATTGATATTTTCATAATAACCTTTAAAAAATTCTATACATTTTCAGGATAATTCCTAAATAATCTCTTTGTCAATAGGAAGGAGAATTATTAAACAGAAATTGATTATACTAGCAAAATATGATACTATTTATTAAACTAAAAAATAATTTCAATAGAATATGGAATCTAATAAGTTGAGTAAAACAATATTATTGATATTTATCGTTTCTTTTCTTCTAATACTCCCTGATATAATTTTTTCATTTATAAATCAAAAATTTAAATTATCTCATGACATAAAAGTGCTAGTATTAATAATCCCTTTGAGTTTTGGGTTGGTGATTAACAGATTTAAATTTTTGTCATATTTTTGCATAACTATTTTATGTTTTGCTCAAATAATGCAATTTTCCAGTTTGGCATATTTCGGAAATTTTCTTTCTCCTTATTCAGTTTATTTGTTCTTTAGAGAAATTCAAGATACATTTCAAGAGGCAGGGAATGCTTTTTTTTATTATTGGTATATCCTCCCATTGGTTGTTATTCCTTTTTGGGGAATATCATATTACGTTATGAAAAATAAAAGAAAATCAATCATAGGCACCTTGATATTACTAATTACATTTTGCTCTTATGGATATAAGTATTATAATACAGATAGGCCTAGATTTAATCCAAATGGAATACGTTTTACTATAGATAATTCTTTAAAAGCATTTTGGGGATATTTAGTTATAGAATATAAAAAAATGCCAGTAAAGGATTATAAACCTTATGAGGTTATTAATATAAAAAGCAACTTCGAAGAACCTGTAAATATAATTTATATATTAGGGGAAAGTGCTAACTATAATCATATGTCTTTGTTTGGATATAAACGAGATACAACTCCTGAATTGAAAACTTTAGTAAAGCAACCGAATGTTTATTGCACAAAGGGAATATCTGGAGCAATTTGCACGGTTGCTTCCTGTAAGTTTATGCTGAACTCTTTGAGAGAAGCGGATAACCCTATACAAGCGGCAAATGACACAACGAATTTATTTAGACTTGCAAAAACAAAGAGGTTTAAAACATTCTATCTTTCAAACCAAACAGAACATCTTTTAGGAAGCATTTCTGGAGTAAATTATATAGATATTAAACAAACTAAAGATTCAAACTTATTGAAGTCAGAAAAAATAATGGATGACTTACTTTTTGAAATGATCCAAAGCCAGACATTTACAAATCGTAATTTTATAGTTATTCATCAAAGGTGTGTACACGTGCCTTATATAAAAGCTATCAGTAAAAATTTTAAATTTAAACATAAATTTTCAGGGGATTCTAACTCCATGATTGATGAATATGACAATGCCATGCTTTATAACGATCATATAATATCTGCTTTATTTAATTATTTTAACAAACAGAAAATCGGGAAATTTTATATAATTTGGGCATCAGATCATAATGAACTTTTAGGAGAAAATGGTTTATTTGGTCATGGACATGGGACATTAGTCCCTATTACTGCAAATATTCCGGTCATTGTTCAGAGTAATGATAAGGGATTTTTAGATAATTTTAAGAAAATTTATAAACCCAATCATTATGAAATAACAAAATTTATAGCTCAATTGCTGGGATATGAAATAATTAATCCAAATGAAGATGGGAAAACATTTTTTATCTCTGGAGCGGATTTCAATGGTAAATGCGGCCATATAAAATATAAGAAGAATTCTGAAAAGAGAGAGGTGATTTATTTTAATGAAAAATAATTTAGAAAACATAATAGCTATCAAGAATGCGTTTTTTTATTCTCTTAATGGTATAAAATACCTTCTCAAGGAACGAGCATTTAAACAAGAATTATTTTGTGGTGCCATATTGAGTTTTTTAGAATTTTTTCGCAATACATCCTCTGCAATGCTTTTGTATTTATTCTCATCCTTTATGTTAATATTATTGGCAGAAGCTTTAAATTCTGCAATAGAATCTGTTGTTAATAGAATAAGTTTTGAAAAGCATGAGTTATCTAAAAAAGCAAAAGATATCGGAAGTGCCGCTGTGTTTATTGCTATGTTGCATTTTGCAATTGTTTGGATTTTATCATTTTTTATTTGATAAAATCATATATCATAATCTCTATGTATACAGTATCCCTCAAATATTTTTAAGTATAGTTAACTGGAAATTAACCTTTTTTAAATTGAAAATAGGGAAGAAAAGTTTTGAAAACGCTTCTCTATAACGTAAATATATCTTTTTAAGGAGGTGAATATGAATAAATTATTACAAACAACATTAATTGTCGCGGTGTTATCTACAAGTGTTATGGCTAGTGGGAACAACAATTACGACATTTATGGAAGTATCACGATAGAGAATGCATTAAATATTAATGAGAATGCCTCTAACTATGGGACATTAGATTTTACTCCAGGAGGTCATGGACATATCGCTGATGATGTCACGCTTTCTCAATGGGGAACTATAAAACTTGGCCAAGCGGAAGATGCAACAGCTGAAGACCTAGCCACAATTAACGTAACTAAAGTTATCACAACAGAAGTTCCTGCAGAAGGAGAAAATCCAGCAACTCAAATCACTACGACATATTATCAATATAGATATACCGCAACTGACGATATTGTGAAATATGTTTGGTCATCAAAAGATAATGCGACAAAGGATGATTCTGATCTAATTGCAGATATAGCTGACACAAGTGTAGCAGCCGCTATTTCGGATTATCAATCAGGATGGGGATTAGTTCAAGGAATGTCTGGAGGAACAATTACAGGAGGCAGGATTAGTCAAAACGGGGATTCTGATCGTATCGATATTAATACTGATGCAAGATACGAAGTAAATGCCGGATATTCTCTTGAACAAGATACTAGGACTTTAAATCTCAAAGCTTCAGATCCGGAAAAAGCCTTTATGGACGGATATGAAGGAGACAAAAAGAAAATATTAGGTAAAGATAACTCAGGAGGTTTGTTTAGTCCTGATATATTCAATCCCGAAGTTTTATCAAAGGTAACAAAAAACGACAGAACTCTTGGTGATGTATCTAAAAACGGCCTTGATCCTCAAAAGTTGTCTTCACAAACAGAAGTGAAGGATTATCTATATGAATGGCATATAACTATGCATAAAGGAACTGAAGATATCGCATATGAAGAAAGAGAAGATAATACGATAATCGAAGTTTTAGCAAGAACAACATCGGATCAGGCTGTTGCAATTCCTGATGAATTAGGAAAAGATAATGGCGAGATTGTGGTGAAAATGCCAGTTTGGGATAAGAGTGAGGGGAAACCCGATTATGTTACAGACGACCATGCCGTAACTATCGCTGGTAACTTGCATAATATTGGATATGAAAATGAAACTCTGACTATCACAGCGAATCTCATCTCTGATGATCAGAGTGAAGCTATGGATATTAACTTAACCGGAGATAACAGATATCTGAAAGGAACAATCAACTTGCACGTTGGCACTTTGAGATTTAATGGGGAAAATTCGATTCCAGGGGGAGTGACTAATTGTTATTTGGGCATGGGTCTGAGGGCTGGAACATATGACGGTGACACTAACCAATACACATCTTCTGCCATAGTTCCTGAAGGAGCAACATTTAATATAGTACCAGGGGCTATGGGTGATAGTATCAATGGAAAGCTTGTTGTAAAAGGAGTTATGAACATCGGTGCTCCAAAAACTACCGAAACTTCAAATCCTTAATAATATAAACTAACAATGCGTGGTGTGTATGAAAACATACCACGCTCATTGAGCGCCTTGAAAAACTTTGGTTTTGACATTTCTTGATATGGGGTTTTATAATTTAGTTATCAAAGGTTTAAATTGGAATTTAAATGTCAATTATAAAGAGTATATATGCAAGAGAAATTTTGGACTCAAGAGGGTATCCGACAATTGAGACAGAGGTAGTCCTAGAGTCGGGATCAATTGGAATTGCCTCTGTTCCTTCTGGTGCTTCAACGGGATCATTTGAGGCAATAGAATTAAGAGATGGCGGAAATCGTTTTTGGGGGAAAGGTGTATTAAAAGCCATAGCGAATGTTAATGAAGTTATAGCGCCTCATTTAATTGGAGAAAATGCAATAGATCAGCATATAATAGATAAAATCATGCTAGATCTTGATGGAAGTGATAACAAATCAAAATTGGGAGCGAATGCGATTTTGTCTGTAAGCCTTGCTGTTTGTCATGCTGCTGCTGATTATTTTCAAATGCCGATTTATAGATATATTGGAGGGATCAGGAGCAAAACCTTACCTCATCCAATGATGAATATTTTGAATGGAGGAGCTCACGCTGATAATAAAATAGATGTTCAGGAATTTATGATAGTTCCGGTAATTGAATCTTCATTTAAAAATTATGTAGAAATATGCGCAACAATTTATCACAACTTGAAGAAAATTTTGAAATCAAAAGGATTAAATTCAAATGTCGGTGATGAAGGTGGTGTTGCTCCAAACCTAAATTCAACAAAAGAAGCTCTTGATATTATTATGGAGGCGATAAATTCAGCGGGATATAAAGCCGGAAAAGATGTTTGTATAGCTCTCGATGTTGCTGCATCTGAATTTTATAAAAATGGAGTATATAACATAGAGAACGAATCAAAAACAACTGGTGAAATGATTGAATTTTATAAGAAATTAATATCAGAATATCCAATAATTTCTATTGAAGATCCGTTAGCAGAAGAAGACTGGGATGGATTTTCAAAACTCATGTCAGAAATCGGCAATAAGATTCAAATCGTTGGAGATGATTTATATGTCACGAATCCAAAAAGATTGGAAAAAGGTATTAAACAAAAAGCATCAAATGCTATATTAATTAAACTAAACCAAATTGGCACAGTAACAGAAACTCTTGAAACCATCAAACTCGCTCAAGAAAATGGATATAATCCTGTTATCTCTCACAGATCTGGAGAAACTGATGACACAACTATATCGGATTTGGCTGTTGCTGTTGGGGCAAAATATATAAAAACAGGCGCTCCCGCAAGAGGAGAACGTGTTGCAAAGTATAACCAGTTATTAAGGATAGAAGAAGATCTTTTGGGATAATAAAATTTTAGTTTCCCAAAATGCTTAAATAAATTTTGGGAAACTATTATAATAAAAGGTATATCTCATATGCTAAAACATTTCAAAAATATTTGTATTTTGTGTCTTATCGCTATTTTGATTTCGGCATGTTTGGATAAAACAAATAAATCTGATAATCACCAAGCCTCAAATTATGTGGCTATTAACATGGAAAATATTTGTTATGCGCTTCATGAATATTATAATTTAGAAGGCAGCCAATCAAAAACCATAGAGATTCCAATTAAACAAGCTATAGAGGGCATTAAAAATAGAGCAAATATCAGTTTAAAACAAATGTATAAAAACGAGTGGTGTTTAGAACTAGACAAAAATTCAGAACATACTAGTTGTTTCTTTCTTGGAAAATGGAAGGATTGGAATTTAATTTATCACTCTTGGTTGGGGAGAGGCTCCGGAAATTTTACCCAAATAATAAAATGCAAAGAAGAAAGAGGTAGACTATTGGTAGTTATATTGCTTGGTCCAGGAGATAGAGGACATGGAGGGATTTATGATATACCAATATTTGATGGAAAAAACAGTGTTTATTTTTACAAATGTTTTTCGTTAGAAGATTTTTTATTCAGATCTGGAGTTGCTGAAAAAGACATCATTATTTCTAGTCCCGCTATATCTTTTTGGAATACCACAAAATGTGTTTATAGCTTAAAAACAGATAAAACCGAAATCATTTCAATAGACATTAATAATAAAAATTTGGATCCTGAATTAAAGCGAATTTTCTCATTTATAAATGTATCAGACAATCAACAAATTCATATTTCTAAGCAAAATATACCAGCTTTTTTAGAAAAGTTTAAAAGATCTTATTTGGAATTTATAAAAGCAAAAGGAATAGAAATTATTCATTAGAAAAATTTAATTAACTGTATCTTTATATAAAATTCTTTAACGTTAATATTTTTTTAACTATTTGGAGTTAGAATAATATCAGATTGATATATTGGGAAATAACTATGGATAAAAAATCAATCAGATTGTTGATTATAGGATTTTTAACAATAATTTTATTGGTAGCAGGATATATATTCTCGGATCATATTAGTGAAAAAAATCTCGGAGTTAATTATGATTACGAAAGAGTTATTCGATCATTCATAGTTGTTTTAATATCTGTTGTTATTATCAGAATATTATTTTTAGTTATTATCAATCCATTCGAAAAAAGGAATAATAAAAAAATACCAAGTATTTTAAAAGATATCATAGGTGTGTTGGTTTTATTGTTTTCTGCGATTTTTATCGTTACTAAGATTTATTCACAATCAGCATTAGTTATATTTGTTGGACTTGGAGCATCGGGGTTAGGGATGGTATTCATTGCTCAAGATTTCTTAAAGGAATTATTTGCGGGAGTTACTATTGCCTTTCAAAATGATTTTAGAGTGGGAGATTGGGTAAAATTTCCCGATGGAACAATAGGAAGAATAATTAAAACAAAGTTATCCGGAGTCGATTTAAGACTATTGGATGATACTCAACTTTACGTCGGAAACACAACGATAACAAACCAATCAATGATTAATCTTAATCAGCCAGGTCCCTCATTTTTTACGGGACTTAATATCGTATTAGAACATGATATCCCAATTGAAAGAGCAAGGAGAATATTATATGCAGCGGTAATTAATACTGAAGGATTAGCTTCAAAAGATATTTTAGTCGTAGCCGACACTATTCAACAAAATGGTATTCTATTTTCAGTATTTTTCAGAGTTCCGTCTTTCGATGTTTTGAGAGAAATAAAGCACAGGGTTATCTCATCTATTGTTCAATACTTACATAGACATGACTTAAGAGTTTGTGAAATAAGTGGACAATATGAAATAAAGGATATTGATATAAAGTTTAAGAAACGCTTTAATGATCAATATGTGACAGATAAATTAAGTGCTTTAAAATTTTCAGGACTATTAAAAGCATGTAAAAATGAAATACAAGAACAATTTGCAAATCGTATGGAAAAATTATATTTCAAAAATGGGGATATAATATGCAATCAAGGAGACAACGGCGAAACAATGTTTATCATAGCTGAAGGAGTTGTTGAAGTTTCAATAAATGTTTCCGTCCAAGAAGAAAATGGAAAAACAAAATCATCTTCAAATATTGTTGCAACACTTTCAGATGGCGATTATTTTGGAGAAATGGCTCTTTTGTGTGGAGAAAACAGAACCGCAAATATAACAGCAAAAACAGATGTCGTTTTATATGAAATTAATAGGGAAACGATCAGAGCATTTATGAAACAATATCCGGATTTTGCTCGACAATTGAGTGCGGCTATTGTTGAAAGAAACTCGAAAAATGAAATCGCAAAAACTGAAGCAATTGATGAACTTAATAAAAAAGAAGATGAAATATCGGAATTTATGAAAGCCTTTAAAACTTTTTTGGTAAGTGATTAAAAAACTTTCAAATGTCACTCTAGAATTAATCCTATTGGAAAAAATATTTAGCTAGTTAATTGTTATAGAGATTTAAAGAGTATTTATAAGGCTCCAAATGGTGAAATAGGGTTTCAAAATCTAG
>CAUDEV010000043.1 GCA_958448685.1 uncultured Alphaproteobacteria bacterium
CAAAACTTTTCTTCCCTAAATTCAATTCTAAAAAAAAAGGTAAATTTTCCGTTAATAATACTTAAAAATATTTTGGAGATATTTAAAGATTAAAATGAGATGAATTTTTGCGTTATTATTGGGGTTATTTGAGTATTCCAATAGCGAAGATTTCTATGGATTTTTTAAACAATAAATGCTAAGATATAAAATATCTATGATGTTTATGCTATTGATAAAAGGTTTTTGAATGCAAGTTATTTTATTGGAAAGAGTCGAAAAACTCGGATTTATAGGTGATATAGTTGATGTTAAGCTTGGTTATGCAAGAAATTTTTTGTTACCAAAGAAAAAAGCATTGAGGGCGACAGAATCAAATTTGGAATATTTCAAAAATAAGAAAGCAGAAATTGAAGCGAATAACTTAAAGCTAAAAACTGATGCAGAAAAAGCGGCTTCAAAAATGTCTGATGTTTCGATAATCTTAACAAGACAAGCAAGTGATTCGGGCTTCCTTTTCGGATCAGTGAGACCAGCAGATATTGTTGAAGCTTTGGATGAACAAGGATTTAAAATTTCTAAAGGACAAATCAGAATTCCTGCTCCGATAAAAGCAATTGGAACATATCAAATTGGCGTTGTTTTGCATCCAGAAGTAGTTGTGAATATTTCTTTGAGAGTAATGACAGCCCAAGAGCAAACCGTTGCAGTTGAAGAAGAGCCAGTTTCCGAGGAAGCTTAAGTTTGTTATAACAAGAAGCTGAAAGTTGAGTTGTCCAGCTTCTTAATTTTGGTTTTTTATGTTTCCATCTCCTGAGACTTTATATCCGTTATCTGTTGGATTAAAACGTACTGTATTTTTAAAAAATATTATAAAAAGTCCGAATATAATTGTTGGAGATTATTCTTTCTATGACGATGAAGATAACCCCGAAAATTTTGAAAAGAATGTGAAATATCATTATGATTTTATTGGAGACAAATTAATAATCGGAAAATTCTGTCAGATAGCTCAAAATGTTAAGTTTTTAATGAACGGTATTTTCCATAATCATAATTATTTAACAGCTTATCCTTTTGCTATATTTGATTCGGATATTCCAAAGAAACATCCAAAATCTGTTATTTTCCCAGACAAAGGAGACACGGTTATTGAAAATGATGTTTGGATTGGATTTAATGCGACAATTATGCCGGGAGTTCATATTGGAAATGGAGCAATAATTGGTACAAATGCACTCGTAACAAAAAATGTTCCCGATTACGCTATCGTTGGAGGAAATCCAGCAAAAATTATACGTATGAGATTTGATGAAAAAACAATAGAACGTTTATTAGAAATAAAGTGGTGGGATTGGAGTATTGATAAAATCATTGCAAATTTAGATGGTTTATTAAATACCAGAATTGAAAATTTATGAAATTTTGTTCTGTAATAATTACTTATTACAATAATGAGTATTTATTTTTTGAGAGACAAAATCATAATTTTGTGCCTCCTTGTGGAAGTATGGAAAAATCTGAAGATCCGAGAGATTGCGCAATTCGAGAATTATTAATGCAGTTTAAAACAGATTTTGATTTGTCTAAATGGCCTCTGTTTAGAAATTTAAAAGAATTTTTCAGAAAGAATAACTTATGAAAATATTTATAAAAATCGCATTAGTAAGTTTTATATTTATTAAGATAACTTTTTCTCGGATAATAACAACTGATTCTATAGATGTTTTGAAATTTGAATTGGAAAAAGCAGATATAAATACTTTGGTTATTTTCGATTGTGATGACACATTGTTGTATAAAACAGATTCGATTCTAAGCAAAGATAATTCAGATAAACTTAGAAGATATATCAAATTTGCGTTTATAAAACATCCGTTAAGTTATTTTTATATAGATAAACTGAAATGGATAGTTATGAAAAATTGTGAGCAAAAGTTAGTGCATAAAGATTTGCTTAATTTAGTTACCAGACTTCAATCTAAAAATATAAAAGCGCTGATATTAACTGCTATGATCAATAAAACTATAGATGAAGGAAGCTTTATAGATCTGAGAGTTGATGAACTATATAAATTTGGCTTTGATTTTTCGAAAAATTGGGATAATTTAAAGGAAATCGCATTGATTGAAGGAAATGAAACTCCGTATTATAAAAAGGGAATAATATGCTCTGGTTCTGGAATGAAAAGTTCTGCATTGAGATTATTTCTGGAATATTCAAAATTTTGTCCAAAAAAGATTATATTTATAGACGATACAAAAAAGAATCTTGAGGATATAAAAACATTTTCTGAAAAATCGGGAATTGAGTTTTTAGGGATTGAATATCTGGGATATAAATATATTCCGTCTAAGTACCCTTTTTCTGAGAAACGTGCTGTTTTTCAAATAGATTATCTAATAAAAAACGAAATCTGGATCTCTGATGAAAAGGCTGAGTTGAAATTGAAAGATTAAAAGATATTTTATAACCTCCCAGGAAAAATGTCTAAAATTTTATGGGACTATTTATTTTTTGACATCTGGGAAATGTTGAGGATATACTGAATATATAAGGGAATATTCAGGCGCGCGACGTGTGGTATCCTGAATATTTTACCACACGTCGCGCGCCCTCCCATGTGACTCTCATTATATATTATATTTTCCGAAAGGCGGAAACGATTATATTGATTTACTCCCATTTCGTCAAGTCTCGTTCGTTTCACTCACTCTTCGGACTTGACTAAATTTCGTAAATCAATTCCTCTCTTCTCGTTCCTTTCGAAAAAAAATAATATAAATGCGGGGATAACAAACGACACGCTCAGGTTCACTAGGGCGCTAGCTTATTAAAACTTCAAAAATTAATTTAAGACACCGCCTTCGATTAATTTTTGACAAATTAAAACCAACTTTTCGCAAGAAAAGTTATCTCTCAATAACCCTTTCACCTTCGGGATGGATGTTAGTTAACCCTTAGACATATCGCAAATGGAGCACGATTTGCGACGTATTATAAATAAAGTGTGGCATGGAAGCGTGAATTAGAAAGAAGACCTCACCGGAAAACTTCATTGACACCGCAGAGGCACCTCCAGCGCTTTTGGAAGACATTGTGAATTGAAATATACAAGATCAAAGAGATATCAGAAAACATAATCGCTTTGAATGCCATATAGGAGGCTTTTTATCAAAAACAGTTGTATAAAAAACTCTGTGTTGTTAAACTAGGGCTATATACTGCTGTTTTCAATTTTCCATGAAAAAAAGACGAAATTTTAGAAAAAATAAGAGAAAATCATTTATTGGAATTTTGTTTAAATACTGTTTATACCTCTCCATTTCTGGAATTATTGCAGTTGGATGTATCTTTTTATATTTTTCAAAAGATCTTCCTGATTTAAATAATTTAAAAACAGAAATAAGATCCCCTGGAGTCACTATTCAGACTTATGACGGAAACATTATCGGATCTTATGGAGATCTATATGAAGACTTAGTTAAAGTAGAATCTTTGCCCAAATATGTTCCTATAGCTTTCATGGCAATTGAAGACAAACGATTTTTTCAACATCTTGGTATAGACTTTATAGGATTTATTAGAGCAATTTATCAGAATTATATTTCTCATAGAGTTGTTCAAGGTGGCTCCACAATAACCCAGCAGTTAGCTAAAAACATATTAATCACGGAAGGAGTTGTCACTCATTATGATCGTTCTATAAAACGCAAAATAAAGGAACTGCTCCTTGCGTTTTGGCTTGAACACAGATTTACAAAATCTGAAATAATGATGATGTATCTCAATAGAATATACTTTGGCGCAGGAACTTATGGAATAGATGCTGCTTCTAGAAAATACTTCAACAAGCCTGCCATTAAATTATCAATTTTTGAATCGGCGATATTAGCCGGCTTATTAAAAGCTCCAACAAAATATAATCCTTCAAATCATCCGAATTATGCATATGAACGAGCTATGATAGTCTTAAAAGCTATGGAAGAACAGGGATATATAAAAAGCGCTCAAGAAATAGAAAAAAAACAATCAAAAGCTGCTTTGGAAAATAATAAAAATCCTAAACAAAACTATATGTATTTCTGCGATTATGCCTATGATCAAGCAAAAAAAATACTTGGAGAAATCGAGGACGATATAATTGTTGTTACGACATTTAATGAATCGAAACAACAAGCTGCTGAAAAAGCCGTAAACTATTATTTACAAAACGAAGGAAATAACTATAAATTTACCCAAGCTTCATTTATATGTCTTGGAAGAGATGGGGCTATTCAAGCATTAATAGGTGGAAACGGTTATTCTGCAACACAATTTAACAGAGCAGTACAAGCCAATAGACTTCCAGGTTCTGCTTTCAAAATATTTATATATGGTGCTGCTTTGGAATATGGATATCAATTGAATGATATGATCTCGGATGAACCTGTTGAAATAGCTGGTTGGAAACCAAAAAATTATAAATGGAAAACAAGAGGAAAGTTGTCAGTTCTTGAAGGTTTTACTTATTCAGTAAATGCAGTTAGTATCAGATTAGCCCAATCTATAGGATTAAACAGAGTGGCAAAATTTGCAAGAAAACTTGGCATAGCAGATGTATCTGTCCACGATATGAGCGTGGCTCTTGGAACAACACCTGTCACCTTAAAGGATCTCACTGCAGCTTACACATCATTTATGGACGGAATGCCTATATGGCCTTATTGCATCACTGAGATACGAACAAAACATGGCAAAATTTTATTTCAAAAGCATAAGGAAAATATGATTCCTGTTTTAGATGATGAAACATTAACTTCTTGTCGGGAGCTTTTGCATAGTGTTATAAAACACGGAACTGGACGAGCTGCGAATGTTAATGATTATATCTTTGGAAAAACAGGAACAAATGGAGATTCTGACGCTTGGTTTATTTCTTTTTATGATCCAAAATTAAATTCTAAAGAAGGATTTTCACTCGGAGTTTGGATTGGTAATGATTTGGAAAAACAAAAAATGGCTTCAAATTCCACAGGAGGAAGGATTCCAGCAAGAATAGCAAAAATGTTCTTTGAAGATATTTTGAATAAAAATACCAACACAAGCGAAAAAGAACTTGAAGAAGATAAGCCATCTCAAAAAGGCTTAGGGGATCTATTAAATTTGCAATAAATTAAAGAAATAACTTCTTTATTCTACAATCTGAAATATAATTTTCTAGCATATTCGGCCATTCAATTAAACATATCGATTCATGCATGGCCTCAAGTATTCCTAATTGAAAAATTTCATTTTTGTCTTTAAGGCGATATAAATCAGCATGCCATAAAGGGCCTTTAGTTGTATCGTATATTTGTATAAGATTGAAAGTTGGGCTTGTAATTTTCTGATTATGATCGATTAACAACTTTTCAATAAAGAATTGCGAAAACGTTGTCTTTCCGGCTCCTATATTTCCATAAAGCAAAACAGAATACGGAGGAAAAGCTTCTTCTGCAATCTCTTCTGCAAGTGCTTTCAATTCATTTAATGTATATTTATACAAAATATATTCAACCTACTGAATCTAATGTATTTGGAGTTTTTCCTGAAGAAAGAAGTTCTTCTAAATTATAATATTCTCGAAGTTCCGGTTTAAATAAATGAACTTCAACACCACTTGCTTCGATCATTACCCAACCGCTTTCTGCTTTCCCTTCCAATATAGGAGCTAATTTTTCTGTTTTTAAGAATCTATAAATATAATCGGCAACAGCTTGTGTATGCCTCGAAGAAGTTCCAGAAGCTATTATGGAAGATTCCACAAGCCTAGAATTACATTTTGATAAATCTATTTCAACTATATTTTCAGCTTTCTTCTCATCCAGGATCTTTATAATTGATTTTTTTAAATTTTCAATATTTTTCATTTTTCCTCTTGAGAACCATTTCCAACAGCAAATTTATCTATCAATTTTTCCAAATTAACTGACGATCTTGTTAATTCTACTTCATCCCCTGCTTTCAATTTTTCTTTTGAAAATCCAGCAGAAATGGCAATAAACTTATTACCCATCAAGCCATCTGTTGTGACAGAAACAGAACTATCAGAAGGTATTTCCACATCATCTTTCAAAAGAAGTTCGACCTTAGCTTGGTAGTTCTTATCAAGAGATAAGTTTTTTATAATTCCGACTTTGATACCATTTAATTTCACATCTGATCCTGCTGATAAACCACTAACATCATCAAACCTAGCAATAAGAGTATATCCTCCTTTTATTTTCTCTCCGCTTGAAACATAAGCAAAATATATAAAAAATGACGCGACAATTAAAACTACAGCTCCTATGACGGCTTCTAATATATTTCCCTTCATATTTTTTAATCAAATAAGTCTATATATTATTATTCTAACATATTTGTATTTTATTCTCCAATGTTTCCATCAAAATAATGCTTCCTGCACAATGCAATATATTTCTCATTTCCCCCGATGTCAACTTGTTCCCCACTTCTTACAATTTTTTTATTCGCATCGAATTTTGCATTCATTATTGCTTTCTTGCCACAGTGACAAATTGTTTTCACTTCAACAAGCTCATCAGCCCAAAGTAATAAATACATACTTCCTTCAAATGGCTCTCCTAAAAAATCTGTACGAAGACCATAAGTCAAAACAGGAATATTTAAATTATCCACAACTTTGCATAAATCTAAAACTTGGTTCTTAGTTAAAAATTGCGCTTCATCAATCAGAATACAAGCCGTCTTCGGAGTTATTCTCTTTGATATATCATCATACAAATTTAAATCATTATCAAACGTGTTTGACATGGCAACTATTCCGATTCTGGAAGCTACTTTGGATTCTCCAAAACGATTATCGAATTTAAAAGTATATAGAATAGTGTCCATTCCACGTTCTTTATAGTTAAAGCTGCTTTGCAAGAGTTTTGTTGTTTTTCCTGCATTCATCGCAGCATAATAAAAATATAACTTAGCCATTTTTAAAATCCTATTTTATGTTTAATGGATTTATAATAAAACGTTTTTGAAAAAAAAGATAGTTTGAAATTGCCATATCTTAGTGGGATAATATAATTATCTTTGATTGAATTTTAAGTTTTATGAATTGTAAAGTCAGATTTGCTCCAAGTCCAACAGGTTTTATGCATATTGGTAATGCAAGAATTGCAATAATCAATTATTTGTTTTGTAAGAAAAATAACGGGAAATTTTTATTTAGAATAGATGACACAGATTCTCAAAGATCAAAAAAAGAATATGAAGATTCGATTTTGGAAGATATGAATTGGCTTGGAATAACTTATGATGAAACATTCAGGCAATCTGAGAGATTAAATCGATATCGAGAAGTTATGGATCAACTGATCAAAAAAGAAGTGTTATACAAATGCTTCGAAACCGCTGAAGAACTCGAATACAAGCGTCGCTTAGCTGTTTCAAAAGGAAAGCCTCCTGTTTATGATCGTGAAGCTTTGAAATTGACTTCGGATGATATTGCAAAACTCGAAAATTCTGGAACGCCTTCCTATTGGCGTTTCAAGCTGCCAAATAAAACGATTTCTTGGAATGATTTAATCCTCGGGGAAATATCGTATGATTTAAATAGCGTCAGTGATCCAGTCATAATAAAAGCGGATGGAACATTTCTTTATACCTTCTCCTCAGTTGTGGATGATTTCGATTCAGGAATTACCCATGTAATAAGAGGACAAGATCATGTTACTAATACTGCTGTTCAAATTGCTTTATTTGATGAAATATCAGAATCTAATTTTCAAGTTGAATTTGCCCATTTATCACTTTTAGTAAACAAAGATGGTTCGCAATTTTCAAAAAGATTAGGAAGTACAAACCTTGGAGACATAAGGAAACAAGGAGTTGATCCAATGGCCATAATGGATTTGCTCGCAACTCTCGGTTCTTCTGCAGATACAATTCCTTTCTCAAATATCGAAGATTTAATTCAGTATTTTGACATTTCTAAATTCAGTACAAATTCTCCAAAATTCGATATCGAAGATATTATGAAATTGAATCGGAAAATACTCCATTCCAAAACTTATAAGGATATTTCCAAATACGGTATTTCAAAAGAGACTTTTGAAGTTATCAAAGAAAATATCGATTCATATAACGATTTCGGCTTATGGAAAGAAATTTTAAGTTCAAATTACATTTCTGATTTCTCCCCAAATGATTCTGAAAAAAAAGTAATAGATTTATTTCATCATGAAATTGTTGAAACATCTGAGTTAAATGAAAATAATTTAAAAGAGATATTTGATAAAATTAAAAAAGAATTAAATGTTTCGGGGAAATCATTATATGTGCCACTTCGTAAATTATTAACAGGTCAAGAACATGGTCCAAATTTAATTCAGATTATGTTGTTTTTAGGGAAAGCAGAAATCATTCGCCGTTTGAAAGTTTAAATGATCTTTTAAAAAACTATGTATTGTATTTTTAAATTGAGTCATATGAATTTTCATTTTTGAAACATATAACACGATTTTGGATAATTTCGAATTTTAATAGAATTTTAAATATTTTTCAATGAAAATCAATATATTTTTGAAATTTTCCAACAATTTTTATATTAATGGAGGATTTTATAAAAAATTTCTTAATTGCCCGGAAAATTTATGTTATATTATTATCAGAAGCTGATTGATTTCCTAAATCATAAGGTGCTAAAAAAAATACCTCCTGTAAAAAGCACAACTGTTAACTTTCGATCAGCTTCTCTTATCTTCTGGATTATTTAGTTTTATAATCTATATTATATTTTCGAAAGGCGGAAACGATTGTATTGATTTACTCCCATTTCGTCAAGTCTCGTTCGTTCCACTCACTCTTCGGACTTGACTAAATTTCGTAAATCAATCCCTCTCTCCTCGTTCCTTTCGAAAAAATAATATAAAAAGAGGTATAAAAAATGGCGCACTCAAACTCACTATGACTATGGCGCAACTTAATATGAAAATTTCAAAAATTAATTCAGAAGCCGCCTTCGATTAATTTTTGACAAAACAGGAAACCAACTTTTCGCAAGAAAAGTTATATAACATTTATTTAAATAACCATTGATTTTTAGGAGTAATTTATGAGAATTTATATGACAATTTGGGGTGGTGAGAAGGACGTTAGGCTTAAACAAATTAGGTTTGATAACCGCCACATTGATGATCACAAAAAACCAGAAATTTTTATTAGAATTAATAAGAAGTATGAGAAATATTTTATGCGTCCTCAGCTTATGAAGCTCCATGATAAGCATGGTAAAACCTTGTTTTTAGCCATGGAATGTCGTTTGAATTTCCGTTGTTATGAATCCGATATGGATGATTATAATGGTATTGAAATTGTGGCGAGGGATCTAAGAATCCCTGGGATTGGCACGCCTTCAAAGCATTATATCGAAAAGTTATTAATGAATGTTTGTAATGTGAAATTTACGCGCCATGTACCCACGAAAAAGGAGATTCGTGAGGAAAAACGTCGTGAGGAGATGATCAAAATCCTGAAGGAACGTGATGCCCCAAGGAAGAAGATGGAACATCGGCTTCGTATGAGAAGTTTCCCGGTTTTTCTGAAACGTATAAATTATCATGGGTATTTTCTGAGAATTGTAGTGAGAAATCGATTGGTATTTAAAGATAATGAATGTAAAGCTTTATTAATTATTCCTGAAGTTCCGACATTATCCCCGACATAGGCGCTGGCAACGCGAATAGATGAATTTATAAAGTCGGGAGAAAGGCGCGGCGTGTGGTATAATATCAAAGATACCACACGCCGCGCCCCAAGAATCTCTCCCAATAATCCTTCCACCTTCGGGATGGATGTTAGTTAACCTTAAACCATATTGAAGAAATTGTGACTTTACAATTAACCTATCAAAATAAGTCACTGCACGAAGCGTGAATTAGAAAGAAGACCTCACCGGAAAACTTCATTGACACCGCAGAGG
>CAUDEV010000044.1 GCA_958448685.1 uncultured Alphaproteobacteria bacterium
TGACGAAATGGGAGTAAATCAATAAAATCGTTTCCACCTTTCGAAAATATAATATAGATTATATAAGAGTCATATGGAGAGCACGCGACGTGTGGTATACTCTTATATTTTACCACACGTCGCGCGCCTGAATACCCCCTTATACTTTCAGCATATATCTCGCCGTTCTCACATGTCAAATTTTAAAAAGTCCCATAAAATTTTAGGGATTTTTATGACGGGATCTAAACATTAACTAGAAATGATATTCTCGAAAAAATAAATACCTGAACAACTATATAGCACAGTATCATAATTTTATTAAAAACGAATCAAACCAACATTGGTTTCAAAAATTTTAACTTTATTCGAAGGAATATTGCTCGTATTGAACTTGTTAAAATGATTCAAAACGCCAATTTTTTTCATAATTAGTCTAAAATTACTAACTTTACTTTTTTCTTACTCGATAAATCTTTAGGAACTAGCGGCTTGATAAGCATTTTGCAATTTCTCCGGTTTGCCAAAGAAATAAATTTGCAGTATAATATTAATATGAAACTGATTTTTGATTATGTATGTTATTAGTAAAAATTGGAAGGATGTTTATTAATTTTCTTTCGTCGATTGGTAACGTCACTTTATTTTTGATCAGATCAATTTCATTTGGATTTATTCCTCCTTATTATTGGCGACAGATTTTGCAACAAGCTATACAAATCGGATATTTCTCGCTTCCTGTTGTTGGAATGACTGCTATATTCACAGGTATGGCCATGACTTTGCAGTGTTATGCAGGATTTTCAGAGTTTACTGCGGAAAATGCGATTCCATCAGTTGTTATGATAGCGATGACAAGAGAATTAGGTCCGGTTTTGACAGCGCTTATGGTTGCAGGAAGACTCGGTGCCTCTATGACAGCTGAAATAGGAACTATGAAAGTTACAGAGCAAATAGACGCTTTGACGACACTTTCAGTCAACTCATATAAATACTTGGTATTTCCGAGATTATTAACTGGAACTATTCTCCTTCCGTTTTTGGTTTTTATAGATGATGTCATAGGAATTCTTGGTGGATATATAGTTGGAGTTTATTATTTGAATTTCAATGCAGCTAATTATATAAGAAATACGTTTGAAGCAATGGTTGCATGGGATGTTATTTCAGGATTAATAAAAGGCGCTGTTTTTGGATTTATTATTTGTTTGATGGGATGCTATCAAGGATATAATTCTAAAAGAGGAGCAGAAGGAGTAGGAAGATCCACGACAAATTCCGTTGTCGCATCATCTATTTTGATTTTGCTTCTTGACTGTATCTTAACTTTCGTTTTGTTTTAGAGGCTTTTATGGAATTTGTGATAGAAGTTGAAAACTTAACAAAATCTTTCGGAAAAAACAAAGTTCTTCAAGGTGTAAACTTACGTTTATCAAAAGGAGAATCATATGTCATTATAGGGGGATCTGGATCAGGAAAATCAGTTTTAACAAAATGCATCTTGAGATTATTAGAACCAGATTCTGGAACTATAAAATTCAATGGAAAAGATATAACAAATATTTCTCAAAAAGAGTTATTTAAAACCAGATTGAAATGTGGAGTTCTCTATCAAGGAGGTGCTCTTTTTGATAGTATGAATGTGATTGATAATGTTTCGTTTGGGTTGGTGTATGGCTATGGAATGCCTGTTAAAGATGCATATAAAGTGGCAATAGAAAAACTTGAAGCTGTTGATTTGAGTGAAGACATTGCAAAGATATTTCCTTCAGAACTATCAGGAGGAATGCAAAAAAGAGTTGCATTAGCAAGGGCTATCGCTACGGATCCGAATATCATATTTTTTGATGAACCAACAACTGGTCTCGACCCTATTACTAGCGGAACAATAAATGACCTTATTGTGAGATGTACAAAAGATATGCGAATATCAGCGATTTCGATTACTCATGATATAAATAGTTTGAAACACATTAGTGACCGCGTTGGTCTTTTATATAATGGAAAAATTATCTGGGAAGGAACAAATAAGGACTTGCTCACAACAGATAATCCATATATAGTTCAGTTTATTAATGGTAATCCAAATGGTCCTTTTACTAATCAGGATTAAATATGATAGAGTATTTTCTGCCTAAAAATACTGAGTTAAATCTAAATAATTTAAGAACCATTTCTCATTCGAAAACAGTGGCAAATGCAGCAAAATTAATCTCAAAGAAAACTAAAATTTTGGATCCTGAAAAAGCTTATACATATGGTTTATTACACGATATTGGGAAGTTTTACCTACATAAGAATGAAACATATAAGCATCCAAGAAAGGGATATGAACTTTTGAGAAATAGTTATCCAAAAGTTGCAGATATTTGTATTTCTCATGCATTTCCTGATTTTAATTCATATAAGCATATACTTAACTATTGTAAAAAAGATAAGATCGAAGCAGAACGCGTTTCAAGTATTTTAAAAACTGTTAAGAAAAACGATTATATGGAATTAATACAGCTCTGTGATAAACTTTCGACTTTAAACGGATATATCTCAATAGAATCAAAATTAGAGTGGTATCAAAATAACTATAATATCAGTTTAGCTGAACTAAACACTTGTTATTTATTTCCATTGCGAAATCTAAAGAACAAATTTGATTTGTTATCCGGATGTAATATTTATGACATTTTGAAAATATCATAAATCTTTTATGGCTTTAAGTAATTCTTCAGAGACCTTTTTAGCATCTCCTAAAATCATCATTGTATTGTTTTGATAGAATAAAGAATTGTCTATGCCAGCATATCCTGAACCCAAAGATCTTTTTATAAAAAATACTGTTTTAGCTTTTTCAACATCAAGAACAGGCATACCATAAATAGGAGAGGAAGGATCATTTTTTGCTGCTGGATTTGTTATATCATTTGCTCCAATAACAATAACAATATCTGTTGAGCCAAACTCATGATTAATTTCATCTCTTTCAAATACATCTTCATATGGAATGTTGGCTTCTGCTAATAAAACATTCATATGTCCTGGCATTCTTCCGGCAACTGGGTGAATTGCATATTTCACAGATGTTCCTGAAGATTTTAAATTATCCGCCAACTCTTTTATGACATGCTGTGCTTGAGCAACAGCCATTCCATATCCGGGAACAATTATAACGGAATCTGCATTTTTTATAATAAATCCGGCATCTTCAGGAGTACAAATTTTTACATTTCCTTTTGTATTCACAGATTTGGAAATTGTTTCATTTTTGGAACCGTTTTGAAATATGACATTCAAAAGCGACCTGTTCATTCCTTTACACATAATATGGCTTAGAATGGCTCCTGAAGTTCCAACTAATGATCCAACAATTATTAACAAATCTTTTTCAAGAGAAAAACCAATACCAACTGCAGCCCATCCTGAATAGGAGTTTAACATGGATATCACAACAGGCATATCAGCTCCTCCTATTGGAATTATCAATAAATACCCTATAAGAAATGAAGCGAAAATTATATAAGAAAATAAATCTGTATTTTGATAAATTGAGAAGCAATAAATCATAACCAATATCAGAATTCCTAATCCTAAATTTATTTTATTTTGTCCAGGATATCGAACAGGTTTTCCACTTATTATTCCCTGAAGTTTTCCGAAAGCAACAATTGATCCACTGAATGTTATTGCTCCAATTGATGCTCCCAAGGACATTTCTATTATATTGATTATAGGAAGTTTTTCGTTTATTAATACGATTCCAAAAGTTTCAGGAGAACAAAATATAGAACACGCAATGAAAACCGCAGCTAATCCAACCAAACTATGAAATGCAGCTAATAATTGAGGAAGAGATGTCATATCAATTTTCTTCGCAATATAAAACCCAATTGTTCCAGCTGTGATAATCGCGAATACAACAATCAGCAAAAATGAATTTCCAATTAAGGAATGATTGAAAAAACAAAAAGAAGGAACAATTGCTAATGCCATTCCAAGCATTCCATATTTGTTTCCTTTTTCAGCAGTTGATGCAGAAGAAAGTCCTCTAAGAGCTAGTATAAATAAGACAAAAGCAAGAATTGTTGAAATCCCAAAAATTATTTCTATCATATTTATTCTCCTTTATTTTTCTTTTTTGCAGAGAACATTGTCAACATCCTTTTTGTTAACATGAAACCACCAATAATATTAATCATTGTCAAGAAAACTGCAGCTAAACCGAATAATGAACTTGCTGTTACTTCATCAGATTCCAATGAATTTATAAATACTGCATCTAAAGCAACTATTACAATAACACTTGAAATCGCATTTGTGACAGACATAAGAGGAGCATGAAGAGCTGGACTTACTTTTGATACGACATAATATCCGACAAAACAAGACAGGATAAATATAGTTAATGTTTCAATGCTTAACATAATTCTTTTAACCTTTCATTTATAATTTGACCGTTGAATGTTATTAAAGTAGATTTTAATATTTCATCTTCAATGGTTGATAAATCGTTGTTATCCTGAAGTTTTGATGCCAGCAATTCAAAAAATGAAAAAATGTTTTTTGCAAATAATCTTGAAGCGTCGAAAGGAATGAGATTTAAGATATTTTCAAAGCCAACTATTTGTACCCCATTTTTTTCAATTGAACGACCTAAAATTGTTAATTCACAATTGCCACCAGATTTTGCTGCTAAATCAATGATAACTGATCCGTTTTTCATAGATTCAATCATGTCATTTTTTATGATTATTGGAGCTTTTTTGCCAGGAATTTGTGCTGTTGTTATCACAATATCCTGAATAGGCAAAACATCTTTTAATTTTCTCTCTTGAGCTTTTTTATAATCATCTGACATTTCTTTTGCATACACGCCATCTGTCTTTTCATTTGAATCTACTTCAATAAATTTTGCTCCAAGACTTTCAACTTGTTCTTTTGCAGAAGTCCGTACATCAAATGCACTAACTATAGCTCCAAGTCTTTTGGCGGTTGCTATGGCTTGCAAACCTGCAACTCCAGCACCTATTATCAAGACCTTTGCCGCTGGAATCGTTCCTGCCGTTGTCATCATAAGCGGAAGTGCTCTGTTCAATATATGTGATGCTTCAATAACTGCTTTGTATCCGGCCAAACTCGCTTGAGATGAAAGAATATCCATGTATTGTGCTCGGGTTGTCCTTGGTATGAAATCTAAGCTAAAAGAAGTTATGTTCTTTACGTTCATTTCCTTTATTAAATCAATATTATTAAATGGATCGAGCGCAGCGATTATTGTTGCTTTTTCTTTAACTTTCTCAAGTTTCCCTTTTTTCAAAGGATTAATACTGAAAATCAAATCAGCTTCGGATATTTCATTTTCTGAAACAATCTTTGCTCCGGAAAGTTCGTATTCCTTATTAGGAAACCCCGAATTGTGTCCCGCATCTTTTTCAACATAAACTTGATTGGATAGAGCTAATTTCTTCACAATATCAGGAGTTATGGATACTCGATTTTCAATATCTTTATCTTCAGCTGAAATAAATAATTTCATTTTGTTTTTAGGAAATGAATTATATTTGTATTTATTATTTCTAACATAACATGATTGAAAAAACAAGGAAAATGTACAAATAGATCATATGGTAAGAATGTTAAACGACCATAATACAAGTCAACGAAGGTAATGAATTTATGAAAGATTTTGAAAACCTCAAGATTAATTTTACATGAAACACTGGAAAAGTCTTTGAATAGATATTGAATAGGTTTATCGATAATTATAACTCTTTCCGTCCACATTCTTCCTTGCAAGGCCATATTCCTTTGTTGTATATTATAATGCGCTAGGGGACTCTTGTCTCATATCTTATGAACTAATACAACAACACAATTTGACTTGATTTTACGTTTGATAAAGTTTAATATATAAGTATAAAGGTGTTTTTTAATTGTATTTATGATTAAAAAATTAATTTTATCTATATTAGTTGTAGTAAATTTTTTTGCTACAACTGCAGCCATTGAAACGTGGCGCCCTAGTTCATTAAATTGTCTTCCAGTTGCCGTCGGAGATTTTGATGCTCCTTTAGTACCATACGCCCATTGTTATCATAGTCCGCAAATTGATCTGCCTAGATTTAGTAAAGTTATCTCCACACCAAGTGGTTATATAATATTTTCAATACAGCATTTAAGTGACTGTTCAACAAGAGAAGATACGGAACAGAAAAACCCTATTCAATTCAAACCGCAGTGGAGTATAGCCAGAGGTCTCCCAGATAGTTTTTATTACGAAAGTGATGATAAATATGATATAGGAATACAAGCACATTGCAATATAAGAGTGATTGATTCTGAAAAAGAAAATGAGATAGAATTTACGGAATACTTTAATTTCCATAATCCCGGGAGCACAGGCGCCGGGCTTGTATCGCCTGATGTAATGCCTTTAGGATTTGATGGGACAACATCCTATTTAAGTAAAGTTATAGAATATGATGTCAAATATACTGAGGGACGGGGATCTGATTTTGCTAAATTAAAAAGAGGCACTTGTCAAAAAGGAATTATTTTACTTTTAAATGATGAAGATATGGAAAAATTTACAAAATCCGGTTTAGAACAATCCCCAGCTTTAATTCCTCTAGCACGTCTACATGATTTTTTGAAAAATATATCCGTAATAAGTGGAAACGAGTCTTTGAAAAGCAAGCTAGGCCTAGCGTAATTAGAGCCGGTAATTAGCTCCATAAATCCCGTAAATTTTATGGGGCTATTTTTGACATAGAAAAATGCCGAAGATATGCAAAATGATATCATTCAAATAGTATTTACCTTTACTCAGACTTTGGAAATAATATTATTAGCAATATTTACTGCATCTTTCATATTAGTTGTTAGATAACCATATATTTTTTCTTGTTTATAATCAATGTGCGAAATGTATTCATAAGGATATTTCCTAAGATTTGTCAAAATAATAGGCATTCCTTTTGAATTTGAAACAAGGTTTCTAATCATTCTTGCCCCTGTTGCATCAATCAATGGAACATCTTCAAAATTCAGAATAATAGCTTCAGGCTTTCGGCATACTCTTTTCAAAATCTCTCCAATAGCTGGAGCTAATCCGAAAAATAAAGGTCCCTTTATATTAATACATTGAATGGAATCATGCAATTCAATATTATCATGTTTCTCCAATTCAGGTTGATTGTTTGATATATGAGATATTTCTATTTCAGTTCTTTCGATGAGTCTTTTCACAAAAAAGAAAACTGCAGTCAAAACACCTATCTCAACAGCGACTGTTATGTCAACAACGACGGTTAATATTAATGTTACCAAGAAAACGCATAAATCACTTTTGGAAGAATGAAAA
Source organism: uncultured Alphaproteobacteria bacterium (assembly GCA_958448685.1). GTDB lineage: Bacteria > Pseudomonadota > Alphaproteobacteria > RUG11792 > RUG11792 > MGBC162888. The sequence goes on from CAUDEV010000044.1 coordinate 7,334, forward strand.
ATATATAAAGATTGCTTAAAGCCAATCATATTCCAAGCTATAGTGACAAGCATACCAGCAAGACAAGCAATAGGAATATATCGCATATAATCCATCAAAAAACACATAAAAGAACAAACGAACAAAGATTGAAACACCCCAGAAAATGAAGAAACAGCGCCAGCTTTTATATTAGCTGCAGTCCTTGCTAATGCTCCTGTTGCAGGAAGTCCTCCCAATAATGCTGAAAAGACATTTGAAACACCCTGGCCTACTAATTCACTGTCAGATTTGTGTCTTGTGGAAGTTAAACTATCCGCAATTGTGCAACATAATAATGATTCAATACCAGAAAGAAACGCTATGGTTAATGCCGAAGGAAATAGCTGTTGAATCAGAGAAAAAGTAATTTTAGGAAATTGTAAAGAAAATCCATTCCATTTTAAATCCGTAAATCTCGATCCTATTGTTTCAAATGAATCTCCAAAAATCATAACAGATAACACGCCTATGGCCAAAGCTAATAAAAATCTTGGAAATGAAGATTTGTATTTTTGAAGAATAAATATCACAACAGCGACCAAAGTCCCAAGAATAATTGCATATAAGGACAAATTTGATATGTTATTAAAAATAAAAATCATCCTATCAATAAAGTTTCCTGAAGTGTCTGGTAAACTAATTCCCAAAATATCATGTATTTGTGTGGACAATATCGTGATCCCAATTCCAGCAGTAAATCCAGCTGTAACAGTGTATGGAATATATTGTATTATTTTGCCTATTCTAAGAAAACCACAAATAATTAATATAATACCAGCCATTATAGTTGCAAGTATTAGTCCATTATAACCATAGGTTTGTATTATATTAAATATAATAACAACAAATGCACCAGTAGGCCCGCCTATTTGATATCGACATCCGCCAATAAGGGATGTAAAAGCTCCTGCAACAACAGCTGTTATTAATCCTTTATCAGGAGAAGCCCCAGACGCAATAGCAAGAGCCATAGCCAATGGGAATGAAATAATAGCGACTATTAAACCTGCATATACATCTTTATAAAGCTTATTAAAAGAATATCTATTTTTAAAAAGAGAAAATATTTCAGGCGCAATACTATATAAATAAAGTTTTATCCTTCTGGTTTTCATTTTTGAATAAAAGAACTGTTAACTTAACAATATGATTATAGCACAAGTTTTTATTATATAAAAGATCTATTCTATCTCTGTGACAGTAGATCCTGGAAATTTATTTAATATATTTCCTATAAGTTCTCTTGAATTATCTTTTTCTAAAGTAACTTCTTTGTTAATAATATTTCCGACTTTCTCAGCTAAATCGCTTTTTAATGATTGGTTTCGCCTTTCTTCAAATGTTTCACGTGAAACATTTGAAGTAATTTCTTTTTCATTTATCATTAATTTTTCTATGCTTGGAAATGAAGCTGTGTGTGCTAAGATTAATATAATAGCATTAAAAACATATTCCGGATAACTTGCATTTTTCAAATTTTCCGATTGTTTCAGGAAAATTTGCCATAAATAAAGCAAATTCGAAAGAGTGTATTCCGTTTGTTTTCCTGAAACTTTTTCCGTAATCATCTTGTACAAAGCAGACTGTAAGTTTTTAAATAAGACATAAGGATCTGCTCCAGATTTTTGAAGTTCTTCTGATTTAGACAAAGCTTCCTTCGTGTTTCCATTCAGAATTAAATTCAACAAAACTTCTGTTTCTTCAATACGCACGCCTCCAAGCATACTCAAAACAAGATCTACAGTGATCGAAGAGTTGGTATCTTGAACCATCATAATGCCTTGTTCTAGAATTGATAAGGCATCTCTCACAGAGCCTTCTGATTCTTCCGATATTATTTTTGCGGCATCTTGTTCCAAAACATAACCTTCCTTTTCAGCTATTGTAATCAAATAATCAGAAAGAGCATCTTTTGAAACAGAATTTAAATGAAACGTCATACATCTGGATAAGATAGTTTCAGGTATTTTATTGATTTCAGTTGTCGCAAATATGAATTTCACATGAGCCGGAGGTTCTTCTAAAGTTTTTAGCAAGGCATTAAAAGCACTTTTTGAAAGCATATGAACTTCGTCGATTATAAAAATCTTATACCTTCCAAGAACAGGAGAATATTGAGCAGCATCTATTACTTCACGTATATCATCAATTCCCGTTTTGCTTGCAGCATCAAATTCCATTATATCCATATGCTGATCTTTATCCAATGCTATGCAAGAACGGCAAATTCCGCAAGGATTTGAAGTTATATCTGTCTTTCCGTCGCTTCCAATACAGCTTAGACATCTGGCTAATATTCTAGCAGATGTTGTTTTTCCAACGCCTCTTATACCATGGAATAAGAAAGCATGAGGAACTTTTTTTGAATCCAAACAATTTTTCAGAGATTTTTGAAGTACATCTTGTCCAATTATATTATCCAAAGTTTTCGGCCTATACTTTCTGCTCAAAACAATATAATGTTCAGACATGTTTTTTATCTCTTTTAAAATTGTATGTATATATTATACAAAAATTAACTCAAAAGAGCCACCGAAGAATTTTTAGAATATTATATGCTATAATTATTAAAATTTGCACT
>CAUDEV010000045.1 GCA_958448685.1 uncultured Alphaproteobacteria bacterium
AGACCTCACCGGCAAACGGCTGATGACACCGCAGGGGCACCTACAGCGCTTTCGGTAGACATTATGAATAAAATACCGGTTTCTGAAAAAATCTTTAATATATTAACTAAATTTTAAGATTTCTTTATTAAAATATAATTGTACCTTGATAAAAAGAGTGCAGTTGTGGGGAGAACGCCGATCAATAAGCAAATCATTAAACACTATAGATTGATCGGCGCTTTTTAAATTACAAAGAATTTCAAAAATGATATAATAAAATCATTAGTTAAGTTAGTATAAAATTTATGTTGTTTTCAGTTAGTGATATAAGGTCTGAGTTTATTAAATATTTTGTAGAAAACGGACACAAACATCTTGATTCAAGTTCTCTTATTCCGGATAATGATCCAACATTACTCTTCACAAATGCGGGTATGGTTCAATTTAAAGATACATTTACAGGGAAGAAAATACTCCCATTCAAAAGAGCGACGACTTCGCAAAAGTGTTTAAGAGCTGGCGGAAAGCATAATGATCTTGAGAACGTAGGATATACAGCCAGACATCATACTTTTTTTGAAATGCTTGGAAATTTTTCATTCGGAGATTACTTTAAAGAACAAGTTATAGAATTCGCATGGAATTTAGTGACAAAGCGCTTAGGACTTCCAAAAGAAAAATTACTCGTGACAGTTCATTCAAGTGATGAAGAAGCAGCAGGGTTTTGGAAAAAAATTTCGGGTTTGGAAGATTCAAAAATAATTAGAATTCCAACAAATGATAATTTTTGGTCGATGGGAGATACAGGACCATGTGGTCCATGTAGTGAAATATTTTATGATCACGGTAACAAAATTCAAGGCGGCCCTCCAGGATCTGCAGATGAAGATGGTGACAGATTTATTGAAATTTGGAATTTGGTCTTTATGCAATATGAAACATTAAAGGACGGCTCTCGTATCAATCTTCCGAAACCATCAATAGATACAGGTATGGGGCTTGAAAGAATAGCCGCAGTTTTGCAAGGAGTTCATAATAATTATGATATAGATCTGTTTCAATCAATAATAGGGGATATAAAATCTTTGACGGGAAAAGAGTCTTCTGAATTTGATTCAAACAACAGAGTTATTGCAGACCATATAAGAGCAATTTCATTTATGATCTCTGATGGGCTTATACCATCGAATGAAGGTCGAGGGTATGTTTTGAGAAGAATCATAAGGCGAGCTTTACGACATGGATATATGATGGGAATGAAAGAACCGTTCTTATATAAGTTGGTATCAAGCGTGAAAAATGTTATGGGAGAGTATTATAAAGAACTGATTTCTAGTGAGCAGACAATAAAGCAAATATTGAAAAATGAAGAAGAAGGCTTTATGAAAACTATAGATAAAGGCATGTTCATATTGAGGAATGAATTGAATAAGCTAGGTTCTTCCAACATTTTTCCAGCAGACGTCGCTTATAAATTATATGATACATACGGTTTTCCGTTTGATTTGACACAAGATATTTTAAGAAATGAAGAAAAACGTGTCGATGAGAAAGAATTCGAAAAAATATCATTAGAACAAAAGAAATTATCAAAGAAAGCATGGGTTGGTTCTGGAGATTCTTTCACAGATAAAATTTGGTTTGATATAAAAGAAAAGATTGGTGAAACTGAGTTTATCAGAGGAACAAAAAAACTCGATTCTCGGATCTTGGCAATTATCAAGGATTCGAATATAGCAGAATCCGCAAAATCAGATGAAAACGTATATATAATTACAAGGCAAACCCCATTTTATTTTGAGAGTGGTGGGCAAATTGGCGATTGGGGAAAAATATTTACTAAATCAGGTGTCGCTGAAGTAATAGATACGAAGAAAATAGCAGGATTAATTGTTCACTCTTGTATTGTTAAATCCGGAGAATTAAAGATAAATGAAGAAGTTACTTTGGAAATTGATTATGCTAAACGTTTTGCAACTTCCAAGAATCACACGGCAACTCATTTACTGCAAGCAGCTTTAAGAAAAATCTTAGGAGAGACAGTTACGCAAAAAGGATCTTTAGTCACTAACGAACGTTTGCGTTTTGATTTTATCCATAATGGCATAGTATCAAAGGATCAAATAACAGAAGTTGAAAAAGCTGTAATAAATGCGATAGACGAATCGTTAGATGTAAAAACAGAAATAATGACGATTGAAGAAGCAAAAAGAACAGGAGCATTAGCTTTGTTCGGAGAGAAATATCCTGAGAAAGTTCGAGTTGTAACAATAGGTAATAATTTTTCAAAAGAGCTATGTGGAGGTGAACATGTTTCGAATACCTCTCAAATTGGATGCTTTAAAATAACTTCGATATCTTCTATAGGTTCTGGAATAAAAAGAATAGAAGCTGTCACGGGACGTGAATTAAGAAATTATTTCGAAAATGAAGTATATAAACTTTCTCAGAAGTTTGAAAAACAAAATGAAGAAATAAAAAACCTTACAAAGCAAATTTCTGATTTGAAATCTCAGAAATTTTCAAGCAACATAAACTTAAAATCTGAAAAAATTGGAAATCTTGAGTTTAAATACGTAATTGTTAATGATGCAGATCAAAAAGCAATTTTATCTATAGTTGATAAAGAAAAAACTTCAAAACAAACATGTTTAATAGTTGCGAACAAAAATACATCGAATAACAAAATGTCACTAAGTGTTTTCATAAGTAAGGATCTTCTGAGTGAATTGAGTGCGAAATCTATTTTGGAAAACATCAATAGTTCTTTAGGATTAAATATAAAGTTTGGTGGGCGTGATGATTTGGTGCAATGTGGGGGAATTGATAGCAAGGATTTTGATAAATTAATTGAAGTGACCAAGAATTTTTTGAGTTAGATTATGGAAAATTTAAAAAGACCTGATTGGATTCGAGTAAAATCATCATCTTCAAAAGGATTTATCGAAACATTAAATGTAGTAAAAACACATAATGTTCACACAGTCTGTGAAGAAGCATTATGTCCAAATATAAGTGAATGTTGGAAAAACAAAACCGCAACATTTTTGATAATGGGAGACACATGCACACGTATGTGCGGATTTTGCAACGTTAAAACGGGATGTCCAAGCAAATTGAATGAAAATGAACCTGAAGAAGTTGCAAAATCTGTACAAGATCTTGGAATAAAATATGCTGTGATAACTTGTGTTACACGTGATGATTTGAAAGATGGAGGTGCTGAACATTTCTCAAAAGTAATACGTAAAATCAGAGAATTTAATTCGGAAACTAAAGTAGAAATTCTAATTTCAGATTTACAAGGTAATGAAAACGATATAAAAACTGTTGTGAATGCGAATCCTGATGTTTATGGACATAATTTGGAAATAGTGAAACGATTACACAAGAACGTGAAAAAACTACCTGCAGATTACGGAATTTCCTTAAATGTCTTAAAAAAAGTAAAAGAGATAAATCCAAATATGATTACCAAAACCGGAATAATGGTTGGTGTTGGAGAAACTAAAGAAGAGGTATTTGAATTGATCGATGACGTTATTAATACAAAAGTGAATATACTAACAATAGGACAATATCTTGCTCCTTCAACTTCGCACTATCCGATTGATAGATATGTTACTCCTGAAGAATTTGAAGAATATAAGAAATATGGGGAATCAAGAGGTTTACAAATGATTTCAGGCCCACTTGTCAGGTCTTCATATAAAGCAAGATTAACTTATGAAACTCTATGCAATTTGAAATAATAACGTACCTCTTTATATTTATCTTTGGAATTATCTTAGTTATTCAAGATTGGAAATCGAAAACCGTGAACCTGTTTCCCACTTTGGGTTTTTTAGTTAGTTGTGTTGCAGATTTCATTATTTACCATAAACCTATTTGTTTATATCCTGTTTTTATATTTTCTATCATTGGGGTATTTTATCAATTAATATTACACAAAAAAGCCTTTGGGATTGCAGATTACATAATAGTTTTTGCGATATCATTTATTTTGCCGGACAATTATTGGTCATTGTTTATAACTATGATTGGCATATTTGGAATTTTAATTGCAGTGATACGTCAAGAAAAGAAAATTCCTTTTATACCAGCTTTAATTTTTTCAATATTTCTGATAAAAACTTATTTGCTAATAAAAAATTAAAACTCCAAGAAAGATTGATTTATTTAAATTTAACGCTGAAAAATATTGATTTTTTGTATCAGTATTGGCAATATAATAATATTTTTTAAAAATTTTGATGTAAAGATGATTTTTTTGTTGCATTAATTTTCGAATTATAATAAAACTGTATATAAGATATTTTTATTTTAATATGACGGAGTTTTTAATGTCCGAAAATTTAACTGCTCAAGAAGTAGTAGCTTATACGACCGAAGTTGTTTCAGCTTATTTGGCTAATAATGAGGTTTCTATAGAAAATATACCAGAAGTAATGAGAAAAGCTTTTTCTGCAATAGCGGATATAACCAGAGAAGCCTATAACTTGCGTAATCGTCCGGCTTTGACGCCAGCAGTTCCTGTTGAGGAGTCTGTTCATGATGATTATATAATTTGCTTAGAAGACGGAAAGAAACTTCAAATGTTAAAGCGACATTTGAGTACAGTCTACAACATGACTCTTGAGCAATATAAAGAAAGATGGGCACTTCCTGTTGATTATCCTGTTGTTTCTCCAAATTATGCAAAGAGACGTAGTGATATTGCAAAAACAACAGGCTTAGGAAGCACTGGAAGAAAAAAGTTGAAAGTAGCATAAGAGACTTTAATACCTTTTTTAATTTCCCCGAAAGATTATTTTCGGGGATTTTTATATAACATATTTCTAAAAATAATAAAACATTATAATTGTTTTTCCTTCTTATATTGTAAATAAATTTCAAAAGTTTAAAAAATCGCATTTTTTCTATTGACTTAAAAAATAAATACTTTATAATGCTTTTTGTATGCAGGTAGGTGTCCTGAAATTAATTTATGAAACGGAAATTATTATTAGTATTTTTAACTTTATCGATTTTTAATCTATATGCGGCAAGTGATGATAGTCAACCTCTATTGGGAGATTGCAAGACTTCTTTAAGAATAGAATTGGCCAGTTTAGAAACCGTAAATGATTGGAAAGATTGGATTAAGGCACACGGAACTTCATCCGCTAAGTACCATTTGGAAGCCATTGAGGCTGTTGCAGAATATGCCGAACAAAACAGAAGTGTCTGGAATGATCTTTACTATGAAATATTTGAGAATAGTTCATGCTGTTTCTGTTTTGGTAAAAGCAAATTTATAAACTTTTTTTTCGAAGTACAACAAAAGCTCGAATCGCGAAAATTTCAGAGGGATTTAGATGAATTCAAAGCTACGTTTGAAGTAAAAACCAGGGAAGTTGAAGATCTAAGGGAAAAAACGGCGGCGTTAGAACAGAAAATTAGGAAGTTAAGGGAACAAAAGGCGGTAGAACAGACTTCATTAGTTGAATCGCCAAATCCAGTTTCTACTGAAGCTGATATGAGTAAAGTTTCGGAAGCCTTCACTTCTCAAATCAAAGAATTGCGTGCTCAATTGGATGAATTAAAGGCATCGATAAGTACTGGAGATCCTGAATTAACTGTTCAGATTCAGAGTTTGTCAGAAAAAGTTGACGCAATGGATTTGGAAGGAATAAGAGCAGACGTGAATAATATTTTAACTTATATTGGAATAAGTAAAGGAGAATCGGTCAATAAGTCTTTATTAACTAGATTTGATAACATGACTCATATGATACTTGCGTTATATGATTTTATAAAAGAAACTCCAGGATTTGATTATAAGAATCTTACAAGGATTTATTCAAAACGTAAAAAGGATGCTTTACAAAAGCAGTCACATGATTAATTTTATAAATAAAATTTAAAAAGGTGAATATAAATGAATAAAAAAATTTCAATAGGATTATTAACCTGTGTAATAGCAGGTCAACCATTGGCTATTGCTTCTGAAGATTTTGAACCAGAAGCAGAAATGGTAAAATTATTAGGACATTTTGTTGACAAGGCATCTGTGATGACTGATCCTCCACGAAATAAAGTTATATATGATCCTACCCAACGTTTGAATACTAGATTTATGAAAGCAATTCAGGCTCAAGTACTATTTGGTATAGAGGTTTAGATTTTGAAGAACTAAAAATACAGAGAAATAAGAAAATTTGGGGGGTAAAAATAAAAGTGTATAAATTTTAGAAAGGTAGAAACAAATGAAAAATAGATTACTTTTAACCGCAGTTTTATTCGCAACTTTAGGAAATGTAGAAATTTCAGCAGCTGTGGATGGAACTTTATCGCCAGCTTCTAAAGCATATCAGAAAAGCAGAGAATTGGAAGAACAAAGACGTCAATCTATTCGAGACAAGATAAGAGAAAGTCGTTTGAGAAATCAACAAACTCTTCAAGCTATAGAATCTGAAAAAATTAAGGCAGAAACAAAAGCTGAAGCGGAAGCTTCTCTTAGAGCACAAAAAGAAGTTGAGTTAGCGACTGAAACTAATGCAAAAACTGAAGCTTTGAAGAAAGCGGAAACAGAAGCAAGGGAGAAAAATAAATTAGCTATAATTAGCTTTTTAAATGAAAAACTGGCAAATCATGCTGAGATAATTATAGTGGAAAGAAGAGAAAAAATTGAGGCAAATATAGCTCAAGCACTTGAAAATGTAGCGAGAGATACTACCACAAAATATAAAGATCAAGATATTGAGACTGAAGTATCTTGGATTTCAAGTGAATTAGAAAGGGCAGCACTTGACTCTCAAAGAAAAATTAGAAAGACTCGTATGGAATTTGATCTTAGGGATGCTATGGTTGAGGATTTAGCGACTTTTGAGACAAAATTGGAAACTGACTATTCAGTTTTTTTTAAAGAACAAAAAGAGATAGCTACAGAATCTGCATTGAATTTATTCATGGAAAAATTGGGATGGAAATCTACGGAGGTTGATTACATAGAGCGAATGCTCAGGGAAGCCCTTGCAGAATATGGAGCTGAAGAAGCTCAAATTTCTCAAGATATTAAAGAAGATTCCGATTCTCAAGACTCGGAAGATGCTGTAGATTTAGAAGGAGACTTAGGTGGTAATTAGTTATCTGGAAGTATTCTAATGAGATTAAATTGTGTAATTGCTATTATATTACTATCTGATATAGCTTTTGCAGAATGGAAGATCTCACTTTCTGGGGGAGTTTCAATACAAAAAGCGAAATCCCCCAATAATGAAATTTACTTTTCCATAAAAAAATATGTTTCTGATCTAAACGACTATTGGAGATATTGTACACTTATTACCCCTGATGATTTAATTACTCCAGAAAATATAACAGAGAATATAACTGTAGAAACTACTAAATCAGACGGAACGAATATTCTTATTGGAGAATTACAAGATCCCGGTATAGGTTTTAGCACTGTCACAAATCATGTTAGAGATTTTTCTACATTTAATAGAAAAGTTAAAGCCTATTTAGATTCCTGTTATAAACATATATATAGTATATTTCCTGCATCGTCTGGATTTTATATATCTGGGTATCCGACTATTTCTGCAATAAATAGAAAAACCACGGAAGGATTAACTAGCTATTTTGGGACTATAAATTCCACAAGTGTCATATTACGAAATAAAAATTACCCCTCTTTTGCTACAGAAATACTAAGAGGTTATCCAAGAAATTATACATTTTCTTATGGAACAATAACTAATTCTGAGACATTGATGAAGGGAATTACAAGCATAATTTCACCAGTGGAGTCTGATATTATTCAATCTTGGGCAGCTGCAACAAATCCTGTTACAACAAAGAAAAACGGACTGACATTGGGATTGAGTGGAGCCTACAGCAAGGCGTTATTTCCAAAAACAAGTTCAACCTTTGGACTTTATACAGGTGTTGAAGGTTTTGCAGAAATCAATCCAAATGAATCGAAATCAAACGGTTTTTCAATTAAGGAAAAATCATTTGGATTCCGTCCATTTGTTGGAATTATCAAGAAGGACAATTGGACAATATATGCGTTGGGGGGTGTAAAATGCGCGAAACGGGATATAAAATCCGATATGTTCCACGTTAAAAAAGGAAAACTTTCATATGAAATAGGCGTTGGTTCAGATTATATTTTGTCTGACCGATTTTCTATTAGTGCGAAGTTCATAAAAGGCTTAACTTCAAAATTCAATATAAACGGCCTCTCTTTCCAAACATCATCTACAAAAATCCTGTTCTCATTAAATTATCACTTCAAATAAGCTGAAAATCATTGCTAATTATAATAGAATGAGTTATCATAATACTATTCGTGATATTTTTATTATTATAAAAGAGGAAAATAAATGGCTTTAAGACTCAGATTAGCTCGTGGTGGATCAAAAAAGAGGCCTTTTTATAAATTAGTCGTTGCAGAAAATACAGCTCCAAGAGATGGAAAATTTTTAGAAAGATTGGGATCTTATAACCCACTTTTGGAAAAAGATAATCAAGAAAGATTGATTGTAAATGCAGAAAGAGTGAAACATTGGTTATCCATTGGTGCACAAGCATCTGAAAGAGTAGAAAAATTGTTGGCTGAATTAAATATTATGGAAAAACCAGCAATTTCAGAAAGGCCAAAGAAATCTGCTCCAAAAAAGAAAGCTCAAGAAAGATTAAAAGTTGCTGAAGAGAACTCTTCTGCAGAAGCATAATATATGGTTTCAAAGAGAGTTTGTGTAGGTGTTATTTTAAAGCCTGTAGGTATAAAAGGTCAAGTCAAAATAAAACCTTTCACAAATTCTTTTGATACGATTCTCAAATTTCCGAAATTATTTTTAAGCAATAATGAAGAGATAGTTTTACTCTCTCCTACACTCAATGAAAAAGGGTTTATTATATCAGCTATTCAAGGATATCAAGATCGAAATTCTATTGAAAAACTTCGTCTAAAAGAACTTTATATAAATCGTGAAGACTTAAAAACCTTGGAAGCTGATGAGTATTATTTTAATGATTTGAATAACCTTGTAGTTTTGAATCAAAATAAATTAACAATAGGAAAAGTGATTGAGGCTTTTGATTATGGGGCAGGCGTGTTTTTGGAGTTAAATATTAATGGAAAAATATCAACCTTGCCTTTTAATAAAAATTCTGTTTTGGAAATTGATTTGAATAACGAAACGATAACGGTCAATTCGTCTTTTATTCTGAGTTAAAAAATGAAGAAGCTTTATATAATAGCAGGAGAACCTTCAGGAGATTTTCTTGGATCAAGTATACTTCAGTCGTTGAATAAATCTTCAGATTTTGAGATATATGGAGTGGGGGGGAATTTAATGGAAGCAGCAGGATTAAAATCTTTGTTTGATATAAGAGAAATTTCGATTGGTGGTTTAATTGAAATAGTTCCGCATATATTTCATATAAAAAACATTATAAACAGAACCGTAGATGATATAATAACAAAAAATCCAGATATTTTATTAACAATCGATTCTCCTGGGTTTTGTTTTCGTGTTGCAAAACGAGTAAGAAAAAAGAATCAGAATATTAAGTTAATACACCTTGTTGCCCCTAGTGTATGGGCATGGAGAAAAGGACGAGCAAAAAGTATGTCAAAATTGTATGACCATTTATTAACATTGTTCGATTTTGAACCTAAATATTTCACAAAATTTGGATTGGAAACAACATTTGTTGGGCATCCTGCAGTGGAATATTTTGAAGAAACAGATAATACCACAAAAGAAAATACTTTATTGCTTCTTCCAGGGAGCAGAAAACAGGAAATTAACGCTCTTTTACCTATATTTCTAAAAGTTTCAGAAAAACTAGATTTCGAAAAAGTAATAATTCCAACAC
>CAUDEV010000046.1 GCA_958448685.1 uncultured Alphaproteobacteria bacterium
ATTGAAGAAGTTGTGACTTTACAATTAACCTATCAAAATAAGTCACTGCACGGAAACGTGAATTAGAAAGAAGACCTCACCGGCAAACGGCTGATGACACCGCAGGGGCACCTATAGCGTTTTCGGAAGACATAAATAATTTATACAAGTCCAAACAGATGTGAGACAAAAAGAGAGTTCCACTTTTTATGATTTAATACAACCATAATCGATCATGGAAAACTTTTATAAATTATGATATACTGCTAATGTTGAATGTTTTTTATAGACTTTAATCTTGGTTTCAGTTGACATAATTATTATTTCTATAGTGCTGTTATCTCTTATATTCGGTTGGGTACGTGGACTTACTAAGGAGATGTTATCAATAATAGCTTGGTTTGGAGGTGGATATTTGGCTGTTATCCTTTTTCCATACACAAAAGAACTTGCTCGTTCATATATAAGCCATGGATTAATAGCTGATTTCGTTACTATCTGTGGATTGTTCGTGCTTTTTCTGACAATTATAAGTATATTTAATTATTTTTGTTCAAACTTTATAAAAAAGAGTGTTTTGAATATAACAGACAAGGCATTAGGGGCAATATTCGGCATTATACGAGGCATATTGATTGTTGCAATATTAGATTTGGTTATTGCTCAATGTATGCTAAATGAAACGCCAAAATGGATTGAAGATTCAAAACTGAGACCAACAATAACTAGCGTTTCGGATTTTATCATATTAATCCTTCCGGATCCGATACAAGCCAAAATCCTTTCTCATATGAATCAAATCAAAAAACAGTCTTTGTTAGATTTTATTCAAAATGATTTCCTAACAAACATTCCATTGAAAGAAACATTGAATAATTCCGCAGTTGCAGAGAATATAAATAAAGAAGACGAGGAATTTATTGATGATGACACGGATATTCCACAAACAGCTGAAGAATTAGCAACTTTAAAACCAAAAAAAATACAAGTTGAAAAGAAAGAATCAGGAATAAACTCTAAAGAACGTAATGATATGGACAGATTGCTTGATCAATATGATGATATCGATGAAAATTAAATTTTAAAGACTATAATTTAAAAACGGCTATTCTATCAATATGTGAAAGATCTTTTTCAATTTTGATAAGTTTTAATTCTGTTTTTATGTTTTTGATTTTTTCACTTTGATCAAATCCCATCTCAATAAATAATATTCCGTTTGATTTTATGTAAGCACAAGCATTTGAAACAATATAAGCGACATCTGACATGCCTTCATTTTCGGAAAAAAGAGCAATTTCAGGATCATATGAAGTTTCTAAATCAAGTTGGTAGTTTTTTGAAATATATGGAGGATTTGAAACTATTGCGTCATATTTAGAAGAGAGATTAGAAAACCAATTGCTTTTAATAAAATTTGCTCTGTCTGATAATTTTAAATTTTCTGCATTTTCCTTAGCGATTTTTAAGGTCTTTTCACTTATATCAACGAAATCACAGGTTATGTTTTTATATAACTTCAATATAGTCAAACCAATGCATCCAGTTCCGCACCCTAGATCTAGGATATGAAGGGCCTGATCTCTGTTTGGGTAATAATGTAGAAATAAATCTATGATTAATTCTGTTTCAGGTCTCGGATCAAGAGTATCTTTTGTCGTTTTAAAATTTATTCCGTAAAATTCTTTTTTTTCAATAATCTTTGCAATAGGCTCTTTCATTTGTCGTCTTAGTAAGTAACTTTTCAGTAGACTTAAGTCATCTTTAGAAATTTCGAAATTATTTTTAAAAAACAACTCAGAATAAGACCGCTTTAAGATTGGTGATAATAATATTAAGCTTTCATGAAATGTAACTTCGTACTCATTTGATAAATTTAAAAAATCTTGCTTGGAAAGATTTATCATATCAAATATTTCGGATTTTCTTGAAATAGTTTTAGTATTTTATCAAGCGCTTGTTTTTTTAGTGTAAATAAAATCTTATCCCCAGCAGCTATCAACATTTTTTTCGGCATAATAAAAATATTGTCATTACGAACAATCGCTGATATATATGTTTCATTTTTTGAAATTATATCATCACTCAGACTTCCAATTGCATGACTGTTCTCAGAAACTTCTATTGCAACAACTTCTATCTCATCGTTAAATTCCGTTACTTCCTCTATATTTCCTTTCTTCAGATAATGCAGAATTTTTGAAACGGAAGCTGCTCTTGAATCCAAAATAGAATTTATTCCTAATGAATATAACAAATCTGCATAAGAAGAATCATTTAAAATTGCAGAAACTCTTTTTGCTCCGAGCTTTTTTGATAATAAACAAGAAAGTATATTTATTTTATCATCAGGAGTCAAAGAAATAACTATTCCTGAATCTAATATACCCGCAGATTTTAATATCTCAGGATCAAGAGGGTCTCCATTTAAAATTTCTATATTATTAAGATTTTCTGATAGTAATTCTGCTGTTCTCATGTCTTTCTCTATAACTTTTATATTGATTGCAGAATTTGAAATTGTATCTATAACATTTCGACTTATATTACCTCCGCCTATCAGGACAATATTGGATTCTTCAGAAAATGTGTGGCCAAAAAATGACATTGCTTCTGAAACTTTTTCAGTTGGACAAAGAAAATATACTTCATCTCCCGCATGAATAATGTCATTTTTTCCAGGAAATATTATTTGTCCTTTCATGTTTTTTAAATATAAAATAGTGATTAAAGAGTCCTTATCAATTGTTGAAATGTATTTTAGTTGTATATCTACAATTGGAGCACCTTTTTTGCAAACAACGCCAATTACTCGTAATTTGTTATTTACGCAAGGAATAACATCTAAAGCTCCAGGGATTGATATATTCCTTTTTACAGACTTTGAGATTTCAGAAGTTGGAGAAACAACAAAGTCAATATTTAATTTATCAGAATTAAATAAATCAGCATTTAAAAAATATGATTGATTATTCACTCGGGCTATTTTTGTTGGAACATCAAATAATATATTTGCTAGTTGGCATGCTGTTATATTAACTTCATCTGATGAAGTTACGGCTATTAAGATATCTGCTTGTTCGATATCTGCTTCCTTTAAAGAATTAATATCCGTGGCAAGTCCGTAAATCGTTTTTGTATCCAATTTGTTGGAAGCTATATTTAAAACTTCTAATGATGAATCAATCAATGACACATCATTTTTTTCTAAAGACAAAACTTTTGCAAGGTCATATCCAACTTTTCCAGCACCTAATATAACTACTTTCATCTATACAGTTATTACCTTTCCGATTTAAATGATTTCGAATCAAGAATATTAAGATTTTTTAACTTTCTATGTAGTGCGGATCTTTCCATACCAACAAATTTTGCAGTTTGTGAAATATTACCTCTGAATCTTCTTAATTGCTCTGCAAAGTATTCTCTTTCAAAAGCTTCTCGTGCATCACGTATGGATAGTTCTGAAACAATTGATATAAACTGTGTATTGGGAACATTTCCTGACTTTCCTTCAATAATTTCTTTTGGCAAATCATCAATAGAAATTATACTCTTGTTTTCATTTTCAGAAATAGCAATTGTCAAAATCCAGTCTATCATATTTTTCAATTGCATAACATCCCCTGGCCATGAATATGTATTTAGAATACCTAAGGCTTCATTTGAAAAATGTTTAGAAGTTGTTTGATGAGCTTTTGCTGATTGGTCCATAAAATATTCCAAAAGGAATGAAATATCTTCCCTTCTGGAACTTAATGGGAGTATCTTTATCAAGTTTGCATTCATTCTGCAGTATAACTCATTACTAAACGTTCCTTCTTTTACCAATTGTTCTATATCAGATGAAACCCCTGCAATTACTCTTATATTTACAGGAATTTTTGAGTTTGATCCTATTCTGTAAAAACCTTCTTCCTTTAACATTTTTAAAAATTTTAATTGAAAATCTAGAGATGTTGAAGTTAGTTCGTCAATAAATAAAGTTCCACCATTGATTTTTTCTAAAAGTCCTTGCTTTATTGTAATTCCATCAAGGGTCTTTACTTCAACTCCGAATAATTCTGATTCCAGTTGCCTCGAATTATAAAAACTGCAACTTAAAATACCAAAAGGGCTTTTTTCTCTTGGTGATAATTTATGAATTTCCCTAGCTATTGTTTCCTTGTCAGATCCTGCAGGGCCTAATATAAGACATCTTCCATTAAGAGGAGCTATTTTTGTTATTTGTTGTTTTATATTATTAATATTTTGAGAAATTCCAAGGATTTTATCAGAAATCTTTGCTTTTACTTTTAATTCTGTGTTTTCCATTTGAAGTTTTGAAGTTTCTATAGCTTTTTCAACAGAAGTTATTAATCTTGCTGAATCAAATGGTTTTTCAATGAAATCATGAGCTCCTTTTTTTATAGCAGAAACAGCTGTTTCGATTGTCCCGTGTCCACTCATCATAATTACAGGAACATATTCATAATCTTTTTTTATTAATTCCAACAAACGTAATCCATCACGATCGCTTTCGCCTAACCAAACATCTAAAATAACTAAATTCGGGCGTTTTCGTTTTATTATTTCCTCAGCTTCAATATAACTTCCTGCCGTTTCTGTGTCATAGTCATTATCTTCTAGTATTCCAGAAACTAATTCTCTTATATCTGATTCATCATCAACAACCAGAATATTATATGCCATTTGTTATTTCCTCTTTTATGTTAAACTTACGTGGTAATTTTATCATTATCTTTGCTCCTTTCAGTTTCTCTGACTTTCCAATATTAATTTCTCCAAAGTGATCTAATATTATCTTCTGAACAATAGCCAATCCTAATCCTGTTCCTTTTTCTCGAGTTGTGTAATATGGATCAAATGCTTTTTCAAGGGCAGTATTAGTAAATCCTGGACCATCGTCTTCTATTGTTAAATTTATCGTTTCATTAATTACATAAAAATTTATAGAAATATTACCTATGTTACTAGTATTTAAATTACTATTTTCTGTAATTGAATTTACGGCATTTTGTAAAAGATTCATTAAAACCTGATTAATTTGAGATTGATCTATATCACATACACAACTTTCTCTATCATATGATTGATGGAACCAAATGTTTTTATGTGCGTTACTTTGGATGAAAACAGCTTCTTTGATCAAAGATATAATATCAATTTTTTCTATCTTAGGTGCGGGCATTCTTGCAAAATCAGAAAATTCCTTCACTAAATTCCCAATACACTGCACTTGTCTTATAATCGTATCAATACATGAATTAAAAATCTCAGGTTTTGTTATAATCTCACTCCTATACTTATTTTTCAATCTTTCTGCAGATAATTGAATAGGGGTTAATGGGTTTTTAATCTCATGAGCTATTTTCCTTGCGATATCTCTCCAAGCATTTTGTCTGTTGGAAATTATCAGTTGCTGCTTTTGTTGATCTAACTTTGAAATCATATCATTAAATGTCGAAATCAAAATCTTGAATTCACTACTAATACCATCAGGATTAATTGGTGTATCGTAATTTCCCAATGAGATATTTTTTGTAGATATAATTAATTTATTAATTGGTTTCAGTATTCTGTTGGCAAAGATTCCCCCGATAAAAATAGATATAAGTAACAAAATAGCGGTTATTATTGAAAAAAATGTTATAAAAGAAATTTTTAAACCAGATCTTTGTGTTGCCAGATTTGTATATTCATTTATTGCTTTTTTTATATTATATTTATGCTCCAATATAATATCACTGATAGGAGTCGACGTTAGCAAATAAATTCCCAGATTTTTATCAACAACACTTGCCCCAATGATTCTATCCCCAGATTCCCAGGATATAGCATCTCCATTATTCAAAAGTTCTAGTTCTTTTGGCAATGATTCAAATTTTATTGATAATGAAAAAGGAGTATTTACAATAAAATCTATACTTCCATCTTCTTGAACTTGAAAGACACATCCTTCGGCTCTTGTTTCAGATATTTCCTCACTTAAAATTTTTTCTATTTTAGATTTGTCATATAAAATTCCGTCAATACATTCGTTTATCTGACAACCTATGCCTGATGTGAAATTTTCAATTGTTATTTTTATATCATTAATATAAATGTCCGCAACTTTTTCGGCGTTGGTAATCACATTTCTCACAGGAGTTTTAAATAGATTTTCAATACCTATGTTAAAAAATAACATAGAAAACGCAAAAACCAATACAGAAGGAATAATCGCAATGCAAGAAAACAGAATAATAACTTGTCTATGGAAGCCTTGTTTTTTCCCCCTAATAGTTTTTAAACGAAATATTCCTTGAACTTTCTTTAATATGAAATAAGCTACTATCAAAAAGAGAAGAGAATCGAAATAAATTAAACTTAAAATTATATTCGGACTAACAGAGTTTGAATCAATAAGAATATAAGTCAATACAACAAAAACAACTCCAGCTAAGGCAAAGATATATGAATAGTAATTTTTTAATTTATTTATCTCATTAAAAAGATTCATAAAATTTAAATACAACCTCATAGAGGGGTTATTATTGATTGTAGCATACAAGCAACAGTCTTCATAAACCTTTTTTCAAAAAATTTTATGCTATGAAGAAAATATAAGAAAACCAAATTGCCATTGACAATATTGCAAATACAAAACCACACATAAACCACTTTTTCGCAGTAACATATCCAGAAGAAAACATAGTTAATGCAACAGGACATGTGTAATTCGCTATGACATCAGACATAGAGCTAAACGCCGCCAAAGTCATAGCTACTGTAATTTTGTCTATTCCAAGAGCTAAGCCTGTTGCTAAAAAAGGAGCATATAAAGCCGTAATTCTTGCGCCTTCTCCTGTGAAAAAATAATGCGCAAAAAAGTATATTATGGTCAAAAGCAGAAAAGACACATTTGCAGAAAATCCACCTATTGAATTTGATATAACTCCAGTAAACCAATTTATTGTGCCTAAATCTGTTAAACAATTTACATATGAAATCAATATACCAAGCAATAACACCGCATTAAATGTACTGTAACAAGACATCATTTCTTTTATGTCAAGTATTCCCGTAAACATAAATAAGCATACTCCAAATAGTGTTGTCACCATAACAGGGATATCAATAATATCAGCAAGTATCCACATTATTAACATTATGCCAAACACGATAAGGATAAACTTTTCTTGTTCAGAAAGAGGACCTAGTTCATTATAATTTTTTACTGCTTGTGATCTAATATCTCCAAGATCTGTTATTTTTGGGTTTAAAATTAATTTGATCACAAATGGAAGAATAATAAGCAAAATAGAGCATGGCAATATCATATATTTAAACCAGAAAATCCATGAAACAGATAAGTCTATAGATGCCATACTTTCAAGAATTAAGGCATTTGATATCATCGCGGTTATGAATAAATAACTGCATATTGAGTTGCTATAGGCATAAAGAATCGCAAGATATGAGCCAATTCTTTTTTCTGAAATACCTTTTTTATGAGAAGAAATATAAGATGATATAGATGTAACTAATGGCAATCCAACACTAGCACCTCTTGCTGTGTTACTTGGAAGTATCGGAGCTATGAAAAATTCAGTCAGTATGATGCTATATGAAAGTCCAAAAATTCCTTTTCCAAAATATTTCATGAAAATATAAGCAAGCCTTATTCCCAAAGTTGTTTTAGTAATAACTCTGGCAAGTGAGAGAACTAGGAACAAAAGCCAGGGAACAATACTACAAAATCCTGAAAAACATTGTTTTATACCTATAGTTTTTGTCAACGTGGCAATAAGCATTGTTAATAACAAAAAAGCAACAGGACGAGCTATTTCAAGCATGATTCCCATCATTGATATGACAAATAAGATTATCATATGTAAACCTTTTTCAGATAAGCCAGGAAGAGGTCTAAAAATCATCCAAGCAGAAAAACCTAATAAGGCAACTATTAATAATCTGAAAAATTTAATGTTTTTATTTTGAAAGTTTTGTTTAAAATGTATTATAATAACAATCTCCTAAATTATATAATGGTGCTGAAGAGAGGACTTGAACCTCCGACCTACTGATTATGAATCTGAAAAATTGCAAAATCACTATAAATCACCAAATGTCATTTTTGTCTTGCAAACTCAAACATCTTCAGCCATAATATAGTTTTGTCATGCGTCCCTAAATTTTGTATAAATCATATAAAAAAGCGGAACAGGAACGGGACAAAAACTCATGCACTCAGACCTTGTTACATAAAAGATTTTAAAGTTTTCGGATCTAAATTGCAAGTAAAATTTAGGAGATAAGAAATGAGTTTTAATTGGCTAAAAACAAAAACGACAGGTGTACGCTATAGAGAACATCCAACAAGAAACACGGCATTAGATGCGATATAAACTGAACGAAAAAGAAGAGGCGTTAGGCTGGGAATCCCAAGGATGGACAGAAAAGAAAGCGGCTGCGAAACTTGCTGAATTTAAAGAGGCTTCAAAGAACAGGAATTGGAGAAATAACTCTAGTCGGCAAACGAAAAGCGGCGAAGAAGTAGAACAAGAATTAGTTGAGGTAGATTAATGAGAAACATATAGTCTGAAGAAATGTGGGAGGATTACTTATATTGGCAAACGCAAGATAAGTATGTCATCGCAATTAGATGCGTTAACTAATAACTTTTTATTTTTTGACATATAGAAGACACACAGGATATACTGAAAATATAAAGGATATTCAAGTGTGCGACGTGTGACTCTCACTATATATTATATTTTCCGAAAGGCGTGAACGATTATATTGATTTACTCTTATTTCGTCAAGTCTCGTTCGATTCTCTCACTCTTTTGACTTGACTAAATTTCGTAAATCAATTCCTCTCTTCTCGTTCCT
>CAUDEV010000047.1 GCA_958448685.1 uncultured Alphaproteobacteria bacterium
CCTTCAAAGCATTATATCGAAAAGCTTTTGATGAATGTTTGTAATGTGAAGTTTGCCCGTCATGTGATGTCGAAAAATGAGATTCGCGAGGAAAAACGTCGTGAGGAAATGATCAAAATTCTAAAGGAACGCGATGCCTCAAGGAAGAAAATGGAACATCGACTTCGTATGAGGAGCTTTCCGGTTTTTCTGAAACGTATTAACTATCATGGATATTTTTTGAGAATTATCTTGAGAAATAGATTGGTATTTAAGAATAAAGAATGTAAAGCTTTATCAATTATTCCTGAAGTCCCAGCATTATCCCCGACATAAGCGCTAGCAACGCGAATAGATTTCATAAACGCAGGAGATCTGGAACACCAAAGTCCGCTTTTCAAAATGCAGATAATAACAGGTGCGGCGTGTGGTATAATATCAAAGATATCACACGCCGCGCTCCCCAAGAATCTCTCCCAAATAAATCCTTTCACCTTAGGGATGGATGTTATAGTCAACCTTTTAGACATATCGCAGATGGAGCACGATTTGCGACGTATAAAAATTAAAGTGTGGCACGGAAGCGTGAATTAGAAAGAAGACCTCACCGGAAAACTTCATTGACACCGCAGAGGCACCTCCAGCGCTTTCGGTAGACATTGTGAATCGAAATATATAAGATCAAAGAGATACATAAAAAAGCTCTGCGATATCTTTATACATTGCAGGCCTTAAATATATTACTTCACCGTCTATTTTACTCTTTCTTATTTTTTTCTTTAATTCATTATTCGGGTGGAGAATGGTTTATAGGGTACTACGAAAAAATGTTACTGAAAAAGCGATCGATAATATAGACTGTCTTCGATAATTTAAAAGAAATTAAATTTTTATGATTACAACGAGAACATTTTATCTATTCTGATATATTCCTGTTCGGTAGATTTACTGTTTTGGTCCAATATTTTATGCAATCTGTAATACTTTCCTTGAATATTTCAAAATCAAAAGATTTCCGAATATATCCAGAAGCACCCAAGCGGTATGATTTATTCATAAGGTCTTGACTTACATTATTTGTTAAAACTATAACAGGTATATCTTGGAGTTCTTTATCTCTTTTTATTTCTTTCAAAACACTCAAACCGTCTCTTTTGGGAAGGAAGATATCAAGAAATATTATATTAGCCATAGGAAAATCATTACATAAAGTTTTATATTTCAAAACATCGAGAGCTTGTATTCCATCATGAACACACAATATGTTTAAGTTATTAAAATCCATCAATGTGTGTCTAATTATAGCTTCATCTCCAGGATTATCCTCAACTATTAATAAATTAACTTCTGATGATTTTAACATTTTATTCTTACTTCGACTTGAATCTTTGTTATTGTTATAATCCGGTAATCCTTCAAGAAATTTTTCGATATTAACTTCGTATAATACAGCGAATTTATATAATGTTGAAGCTGAAATTTTAGTGATAGCTTGTTCATATTTTTGGACTTGCTGATAAGAAATACCGATTTTTAATGAAACGTCCGATAAAGTCATGTTTCGTTTTTTCCTTATTTTTCTGAGTTGAATACCAATATGTTTATCTATATTTGAAGGACTAGACGTTTTCATAATTTCTCCATAAAGGTAATGTTATGTCATAGGAACAAGTTTTGTTTTCTCTATTTAATTTCAGTTTTCCACCTTGTTTTTCAATTATATTTTTGCAAATTATTAAACCGCTTGAATTTTTAAGATTTATATTTTCTTGTAATATTAATTCTATATTTGCACTATTCTTATTGCTTAATATATTGTTATCTGAAAAAGACATAATAATAGAATCAGATTGAATTAATTTTACTTTAATTATAATAATTATTTTTTCATTGTTTGAATGCTTTATAGAATTTTCTATCAGATTCTTAAACAAACTGATCAAATCCGAATAATTCCCTTCTAATTTTGGAATATTATTATCAAATAGTATTTTTAAATTATATTTTTCAAATAGAGCTTTATCTAACGACTTAATATCAGATATTATATCTTTAAGATCTACAGCTTGCTTCTCGGTTTGTTCATTAAGTATTCCTTTTGAAAAATTATTTAATATTTTTACGGCATCAATTGCAAAACTAATGTATTCTTTAGTTTGTTTTATATTTCCTGATAGAATGGATTTTTCAATTAAAGTTAAGAAATTAGAAATATTTTTTAAAGGTTCTCGAATGTCATGTTTAAGTTGTGGGATTTTGTATTTATGGTCCTGATAATCTCTTTTTGTTATAAGCAATATATTTTCATTATCAGAAGTTTTCCCTAATTTTTCAATATATAACTTTTGATTACTAATATTTAAGGTATTTTTGGAAATATCTTTTTCTGAAAAATAGAATTCTTCCGACTTATATTTAACCTTATTGCCAATTAGAACTGCAACAAGCGATATATCTTTTTCCATAACTGAATCCCTCCATTTTTTATTTTATCCAAGTAAATTTTGATATTTTTTATTGAAAAATATCAAAATAGTTGAAAAAATGTGCTTATTTCTAATTATGGTTGATTTTTATCCTGATTACAACTGAAATTATAAAAATATAAGAATATTTTTTTAGCAGCGGCATATTATATAATATATTTAAGCATGAATTAGAACAACAAAATTTCAATTGCATAGAGATTTCATAAAAAATTTATTTAAGAATTAACTAATAAAATTAACTAATAATTAACCTTTTTTTTTAAAATGGAATTTAGGGAAGAAAAGTTGTGAAAACACTTCCCTATAACGTAAATATAACTTTTATGGAGGTTTTTATGAATAAATTATTAAAAACAACGTTGATTTCAGCGATTTTCGCTACTTCCGGATTTGCTACGGAAATAAGCAGCGGGATCAATGAGGGAACAACATTCGATATTGACGGAAATGTGACGGTGAATAATCCAATTTCTGTTGGAGGAACCTTAGATGTTCAAGGCGGTACATTACAAAACAATGATGTTATAACATTCAAAAAAAATATTTTGAACCAAAATTCGGGGAGTTTATTGATAAAGAATGCTTTTAAAGCAGGTGATTTAGTAGGAACGGTAACAAGTGGAAATGTCGCATTAGCAGATATCTCTTCGGCAGGATTTAACAGAGGCTATTGGGAGTTTGTTGATTCATCAGAAACAACGTATTCAGATGAGGATTGGAGTTCGACACCAGATGTGACAATAAAAGGTGGAAAATTTCAAAATCGTGTGCCATTAACAGCTGAGACATATGAGCAAGCTATAGCAAACTTGAAGGATTTTGAGTGCTCCGGAATCAATATAAGAATTAATTGGACAGATATATCTGAGGCAAGTGTTAATATTGGCGTACTCAAGCAAAATAGTACACCTAATGCCTCTATAGATGACTCATCATATGCAAATTGTTTTCCTACTCAAGGTGTTTTAGATTTCACAGATGCTACATATAAAGGAACTTTTACTGGACCAATTCAAGAAGGAACTGTAAAGTTAAGTCGCAAAACAACAGCTAATTTTAGTCAAATGTCTGCTCAAGATATTGTCGGTGTTTATGAGTATAAAACAGAAGAAACAGATTATGTAGAAACGACCGTTAATGATGAAAACTATATAATATCTAAACGAACTAACGCTGATCAAGTGCTAGAGAATGCTGAAACACAATTTAAAAAGAGATTTAATGATAGTGTTGCGTTATCGGAGTCTATAAATCCGAATTTTTATGCTTTTGGAGATGAAAGTGGTGTGGGAGATCAGAGGAGATCATACACGGGATTGATAGGATCTACTGCTAGCTTAAATGCAAAAGGAAATATATTGTTAACAAGCAATATAATTCCTACCACTGATGATGTTAGTATGCAGTCTGCAATATCCAAGGTAACAAAGAAAGAGAGGGATGACACAAAGATTTTAAGTGTTGATAGAGAATCTAGTAGTAAACTTATGGAAATACACTTCAGTCTCGAAGGTTCTGATAATTTGGAATTTCAAGATTCTCCATCTGGCAGTATCCCAAATTCTGGTAAATTAACATTTTCTGGAGATAATTCAGGATATACGGGAACCGTATCCGTTTCAGGAATTACTAGTATAACTGCAAGTGGTAATAATACCCTTCCACACAAACTTGCAGAAGATTTTTCTTCAACTGAGTTAGTAATAGCTTCTGGAGAAAATACAATAGATACCAATTCAAGAGAAAGTGCTACTACTATAAAGAGCTTACAATTAAACGGTGGTAGCCTTACAATAGCTAAAGGAACGAGTATAGTTATTGGAAGCAATTCATAATTGCCTAATTCTGGGAGAGAATAAATCTCTCTCAGAAGGTTAAACAGCCGAATAATAAATTATACATATTATATTATTTAAAACCAACTTTTATAATCTTTCCAATATATGCTAATTCATTATAAATTTGATATCTAGGAATAGGCTTGTTATGATAAACAGTTTATTAGATACAATATAAAACTCGTTGTTGCTACAATATCAATATCTCAAATTCTTTATGTAAAGATATTCTTACATTACCTTAATCCATTATTCGTTTTTTTATTTTTATCATAATAGCGTTGACAGAATTGAATATATTTGATAACATTATCTGGTAATTTTGTTATTAGGTTAGGATATGAGTACGTCCTTTATGAGGTCTTCTGACGTCAATAGAAAATGGATACTTATTGATGCTGAAGGTATGATTCTTGGGAGAATGGCTGTTGTGATAGCCAATATACTTCGTGGAAAGAATAAACCTTATTTTACTCCAAATGCAGATTGTGGAGATAATGTTATTGTTATAAATGCTGATAAAGTTGCATTAACTGGGAAAAAATTAAATAATAAAATGTTTTATTGGCATACGGGGTATCCGGGAGGAATAAAAAACCGTAGTATGAAACAATTAATGGAAGAACCTCGTTCTGATAGAATGGTCATGAATGCTGTCAGAAGAATGATGTCGAAAGGTCCTTTGAGTCGTCAAATCCTTTCCAAATTAAAAGTTTATAAAGGTGCTGAGCATCCTCATACAGCTCAAAATCCGGAAGTTTTGGATGTAGCAAAATTAAATAGTAAAAATAGTCGGAGAATTAGATCGTGATTGAAGATATTAATATTGCAAATGATGCCATAAGTGAGCCTGTAAAAAGAGAGCAGAAACTTGATGCTCAAGGAAGAGCCTATGCAACGGGAAAAAGAAAAAGCTCTATCTCTAGAGTTTGGATAAAGCCTGGTTCCGGAAAGATTTTAATTAATGGCAGAGATCAAGAAACGTATTTTGCAAGAGCTGTTCTTCGTATGTTAATAGCTCAACCGTTTGTTATAACAAGTAGAGAAGGACAATATGACGTTTTCTGCACGGTTGTTGGAGGCGGATTATCCGGACAAGCTGGCGCAATACGTCATGGTATAAGCAAAGCTCTTGATGCTTTTGAACCTGATTTGCATGGAATTTTGAAAAAGACAGGATTCCTGACAAGAGATTCAAGAGTTGTCGAGAGAAAGAAATACGGAAGAAGAAAAGCACGTAGAAGGTTCCAGTTCTCAAAGAGATAATTTTTATGGGATTTTGCCCGAAAATAAAAAGTTTTGCAATGCCCCTTATCTTTTTAGGGGTATTACTTTTTTCCTTGTTTTTTGCTGACTTTATATCAATAAATATAAAGTCATTCCTATACTCGGTTAGTTTATCTATTAAGAATATATTAATTTTTTGTTTGCCATTTATTATATTTTTCTTGGTTTTTTCTTCAATTTCAAAGTTGGGAGCTAAAGCTCTTCGTTACATAGCAATAATAATCCCACTTATTTGTTGTTCAAATTTTTTGAATACTATGCTTTCTTATCTTTCGTCTGTTAATTTATTAAATTTCGATTTAAATACATTGAAAAGTGAATCTGGGAGAGCTTTAAATCCGTGTTTTGTATTAGAATTAAAAAATATAATTTCAAATGATTTTTCGCTTTTATTTGGCGTTTTATCAGGTTTAATTTCTGGTATATTTGCGCCTAATTTAACATCGAAAATTTCTGAGCATTTTGATGAATTTACGAAGATATTTTTTAAGTTTCTTATACCAGTTATGCCATTTTTTGTTATGGGAACTGTTTTGAAATTGGAACATGACGGGATCTTACAATCGATTTTTAAACAGTATTTTCCAGTATTGATCGTATTTTTAATTACTGCTTATGGGACAGTATTTATGGAATTAATTTTGGTTTCTAAATTTAATTTTCCCAAACTTGGATTTTATCTAAAAAATATTTCTCCGGCTGTAATAACTGCGTTTGGGGCGATGTCAAGTGCGGCGGCTTTGCCCCTTTCGATAAAAGCTGCGGAGAAAAATTTGAAAGACAAAAACAATGCGGGAATAATAGTTCCTGCGACAGTGAATATTCATCTTGTTGGGGATTGCTTTTTCATACCAATGATCGCTCTTGCTGCCATGAAGTCTTTCGGTTTAATGGAACCTACATTTGATCAGTATCTCATTTTTGCATTACATTTTATTTTGGCAAAATTTGCTGTGGCAGCAATTCCTGGGGGAGGTGTCTTGGTTATGCTGCCTGTTATGCAAAATTATCTTGGTTTGTCTTCTGATATGTTGGCGTTAGTCACTGCACTCTATATATTATTTGACCCATTAATAACTATGTGCAATGTCTTAGGAAATGGCACTTTAGCAATTATTTTTGAAAAAATTATTGCACTTTTTTCAAATAAAGCTTGAAATCAAAAAAAAAAAAAATAGTAAAATAATAGTATATAAACTGTTTTTTTTGATAATATGTACTATAAAGTTATAGGTTTATTGACTGTTTCTGCTTTGAGTTGTGCGGCTGCAGAGCATTTTTCAGGATTTAATATAGCTGCTGGTGTTGGTATGTCTGCTCACAATTCAAATCCTATTTTTGAAAGTCATCGATTGACTAGTTCTGATGCTGCAGCTGATGATATCATTGATTTAGATAAATTAAATGTAGATAATGTTAGAGATGTTAGAGTTTTGTCTCGAACATTTAATAATAAATTTTCTAGGAATAAATCCAGACTTTTTGAAGGGAATTTATCAGTCGGTTATGGAAAAGTTTTCAAAGATAAAATCTATATGGGTTTGAATTTGACTTTGGATATGACAAAGAACAGTAAAAAAGTCAAGAATGATACTCCTCAAGTTGTTTCAGAAAGTAGTTTATATGATCCTGCTCTGGGTGAAATATCAAACGCAACAGATGGTAACTTTGGAAATATAACACACAAAGTTCGAAGAATCAATCCAACATTGGCTCTCAAGTTTGGAATAATCTGTCAAAAATTGAATGCTGTATTTTATGGAAGAGTTGGTGTTCGTCATGTCAGTTCGAAATTGACATCTCAACATGGAGGAAGTTTGAAGCTTTCGAAATTTACTCCTGTTTTGGGATTTGGTTTCGAAAAATATTTGCAGAAATTCCCTAATACTTTTGTTCGGTTTGAAGGAGATTATTATTTAAAAACAAAAAGATCTGGACATTTGAAAAGGAATTTTGTCGCGGATGGCTTTGATTCTACAGGGACTGCAAAACCTATTAATTATACGAGATCAGCGTCTATAAAAACAAAGCTTGATGGATATGTTGTGCGTTTGGCGTTAGGTCGTAGTTTTTAAATTTTGTTGCAGGAGGAAGTTATGAAAAAGATTTTATTAACAACGGCGATATTAGCTGTTTTTACAGGATATATAGATAATGCGAAGGCAGCAGACAGATTGGCAGCACTGAGAGCTCAATTGCTAGCGAAGCAACAGCAGCAAACTACAACGACAGTAGCACCGAGTCAGCCTGTAGCTAAGCTTGCCTCAACATTACCTGTCCCAAAATCTATCCCACAGATTCGAGAAGAAGATTTTCGAAATATGCAAACTTTGATAAAAAATTTGGAATTAAAAACAAAAGAACAGGAGGATGAAACACAAAAATTAAAACAAGAAAACACCAGACTTTTAAGAGAAATTGAAAAACTGAAAGAAGAATTGAACTGGGCAGTGTCTACAATTGATTATGTCGTGGAATATTGCTTCGGTGGATATTCGGAAGAAAAACCCGAAGAAACAAGAGATTAATTATTTTTTAAGGAGAATATTATTATGAGAAAAATTTTATTAACAACGGCGATATTAGCTGTTTTTGCAGGATATATAGATAATACCACTGCTACCACTGCAGCAGACAGATTGGCAGCATTGAGAGCCGTTCGAGCGCAACAGCAGCAAACGACAACGTCAGCAGCACCGAAGCAGCCTGTAACTACCCCTGCTTCAACATTGCCTACACCACAAGTTCTGCCACATCAAACGTCTACATCGGCGTCAGGAATTTCTGCAACAGCGCAATCCAAAACGCCAGTTGTCCTTCCAAAACCTACAGATCCAATGCAACAATTGAAAACAGACTTACAGGAAGCAACGAATGAAAAAAGTAGCCTACAATCCTCTCTGAATTCTATGCAAGCTCAGTTAGAGCAAGCGCGAAAAGATTTAGCACAAGAGAGACAAAGAGTCACGGATGCGGAAAAAGCGAAACAGAGTGTGGATGCTCAGTTAGCACAAGCGC
>CAUDEV010000048.1 GCA_958448685.1 uncultured Alphaproteobacteria bacterium
CTTTTTCCCCATGTCAAAAAATAAAAAGTCCCATAAAATTTTAGGGATTTTTTACCTTTCTTTTTGAAGTTCCAGGATTGCCAAAGCTAATTTTTCTGGAGCTGG
Organism: uncultured Alphaproteobacteria bacterium; assembly: GCA_958448685.1. Taxonomy (GTDB): domain Bacteria; phylum Pseudomonadota; class Alphaproteobacteria; order RUG11792; family RUG11792; genus MGBC162888. Next base: position 106 of record CAUDEV010000048.1, read on the forward strand.
AGGACATCCAAACACTTTTTTATCTATATGAAGAAAGTCTTCAATATTACTTATAACTGTTTCAGATTCAGCGTAAAGTCCTCCACTTATTGCGCAACTTCCCATTGCAATTACGTATTTAGGATGCAACATTTGATCATAAAGTGTTAACAATTGAGGAAGCATTTTTTTTGTAACAGTTCCTGCTATCATCATTAAATCTGCATGTTTTGGACTTGCTCTGAAAAGACAACCGAATCTGTCTAAATCTATTCGGCTAGCTGCTGCTTGCATCATTTCTATAGCGCAACATGACGTGCCAAAAGATAAAGGCCACATCGACTTTTTACTTGCCCAATTTCCCATTTTTTCAATAGTTGTGAATAATATATTTTTCATTGTTGTAATTTATTCCAAATTGGATTTTTTAACTTTTTCAGAAATTCTAAATGTTCTTCTTTTTCAGAATCTGCTATTGGAAAATTTCTTGGTTCTATATTTGTTTTTATATAAATTGGTTCATTTGATGTTGTTGAATTATCTTGTGATCCGAACAAGGCTTTTTGAAAAACCTCAACGGACATATGAAGATATACTTCCGCTAATAATTCAGCGTCTATTAACGCTCCGTGTTTTGTTCTTCCAGAAGCATCAACAGAAAATCTACGGCATAAAGCATCTAAGGTTGAAGGAGACCCGGGAAATTTTTCTTTTGCCATAACAAGCGTATCAACAACATTATTCAGATCTAACTTCGAAGCATTTACCTGTTCTAGTTCATAATTCAAAAATCCAATATCAAAAGGAGCATTATGAATAACTAATCTGTCATTTCTTATAAAATCTAAAAACTCCTGATAACAATCTCTAAAAGGTTTATATTGTTTCAAAAAGTCATAAGTTAAACCACTTATTTTAAATGCATTTTCCGATAATTCACGTTCAGGATTTATATATAAATGAAAAGTTTTTCCCGTAATTTTTTTATCAATTATCTCAACAGCACCTATTTCGGTTAGCTTATCTCCGCCTATAAATGAAAGACCTGTAGTTTCTGTATCGAGTGATATTTCCCTCATTGCTGATTATCCTTTCTGTTTTCTTGTGATAAAGGATGACATCTGTCATATACTTCTGTTATATACTTCTTTGCAACATCTGCATAAATTTGAGTTGAAACTATTGAAGAATGACCTAAAAGTTCTTGTATTTCTCGCAATTCTCCTGAATATTCCATCAAATGTGTTGCGCAACTGTGACGCAATGCGTGAGGTGTGACATGTTCAGACAAGTTCAAGTTATTGCGAATTTTCCTTATTAGTTTTTGCAAAGCGGAAGCAGAGAGTCTTTCTCCGCGATTGTTTATAAATAAAGCTTCAGTTGTTTTAAATTCACAAGAATTTAAATAATCTTCAACAGTTTCTCTAATAACAGGAATTAGCGGAACTGTTCGAAATTTTCCTCCTTTTCCTGAAATATTAATATAATCCCGCGATGAAATGAATTCTTCTCTATTTAAACTTAATGCCTCCGAAATTCTTAATCCAACTGAATAAATAAGTGTAATTAGGGCTTTGTCTCGTTTTATTATCCAATCAGTTTGTTTTATGTCAGATATTGAAGAAATTATATCATTTATTTGCTTTATCGATAGTGGTCTTGGAAGCAATTTCGGAATTTTTGGATGCTTCACATTAATTAACTCACTGCTTTTCAAAAATTTGTTTTCTATTAAATAACTTATAAAACTCTTTATTGAAGACAGCCCTCGAGAAATTGTGCGAGGTGTTTCAGATTTCTTTATTCTACACAAAACCCAAGCTCTTATATCATTCTTGACCAAGTCAACAAAATCTTTTAAATCTATTTCTTTGTTTTTATACTCTTTTAAAAATAAGATAAGTTGGTTTAAATCTGAATAATAAGAAGACACAGTATGGACAGATAAATTTCTTGAATATTGCAAATATCTTTTCCAGAAATTTATTGTCTCTTCAAAGCTAGAATTACTGTCCATTCTGTCGTACTTGAATTTCTATAATACTTCTATTATATGCTTTATGATGAGAAGTTGCTATAAATTCTTGACCAAAATAATTTATAAGCGGAATCTGTATAAGTCAATGTTTTATATTCATTTTTTGTGATTAAATCTCCAAAATAGCCTTTCGCAAAGGTGTAAGAAAATGTTATGCCGTCTTCATAAATATCTTTATTTAAAGTTAAAAAATTTCTTGATTCAGATCTGTCATTCATAATTTCATGAAATATATACTTTAAACGCTTTTTATAATTTTTATGATGTGAAATTTTTTTATACTTATCTATAGAGCTGAGATATAGTTTCGTATATCGTAAAGATTCGTATGAAAAAACAACATCCCTCGGTATTATTATAGCTTGTCTTTCCGATCCAAATACTGAGCTTATTAATGAAGAAACTAATAAAATATTTTTGATTTTCATGAGAGCCTCCCTTCAAACAAAGTTCCTAATATCAGTCTAACAAATTTTTGTTAAAATTTTGTAATATAATTATTTGAATCTATTATGCTTTTGTATGCGCTTACGAGTATGGTATCCTCATTAATTTTACCATACTCACGGGCGTTCATTAATATTATACTCTTTTCTGCCTTTCGGAAATATAATAATTAAATCAGTAAACACTATTACACGTTTTTAAATTCAGGATATGCGAATTAATTTACCCAAAAACATAAAATTATACTTTAAGGAAAGATATAAGGATAAGAAAGAAGGTGAGCCAAAAGGGCAAGTTAGTTATTATTAAATCCAGTTTATTCATAATTAACTATCTTATTGCTGATAGCTTGCTTAACTATGGTTCTGTCTTTTGATTCATTTGCAAAATCTTGGCTGGTTTCAACTATACTAACTTTAGTTATTATGAGTTTATGCTGCGCTTTCCTCTTTTTCTTCTATAATTAAAGGGGTTGATGACGCATTAATAACATCTTCATTTATGACAACTTCTTTTGCTGTTTTATTATCAGGAATATCAAACATAATTCCAAGCAAAACTCCTTCGACTATTGATCTTAAGCCTCTGGCACCAGTCTTTTTTGCTATGGCTTGTTGTACTATCGCTTTTTTTGCCTCATCTGTGAAAGTTAATTTGACATTATTCATATCAAGCAAACTTTCGTATTGTTTCAAAATAGCATCTTTTGGTTCAGTCAATATTCTCAAAAGTTCTTTTTCACTCAGATCTTCCAAAGTTGCAGTAATTGGCAATCTGCCAACAAATTCTGGAATTAATCCGAATTTCAAAAGGTCTTCAGTCTCTACTTCCTTAAATAATTCACCTGTATTTTTATCTTCAGCTTTTTCGACATCAGCACCAAAGCCAATGCCTGATTTTTTTCCTCTGGCTGCTATGATTTTTTCCAAACCACAAAAAGCTCCTCCACAAATAAATAATATACTACTCGTATCAACTTGCAAAAAATCTTGTTGAGGATGCTTCCTTCCACCTTGAGGAGGAACAAAAGCAATCGTTCCTTCTATTATTTTTAATAAAGCTTGTTGGACACCTTCTCCTGAAACATCACGTGTTATAGAAGTATTTTCAGATTTTCGAGTAATTTTATCAACCTCATCTATATAAACTATGCCTTTTTGAGCTTTTTCTATATCGTAATCCGCTGCTTGTAATAATTTTAATATAATATTTTCAACATCTTCTCCAACATATCCCGCTTCTGTTAAAGATGTCGCATCTGCAATTGTGAAGGGAACGTCAATTATTTTAGCAAGTGTTTTAGCGATAAGTGTTTTTCCGGAGCCAGTTGGCCCTATTAATAAAACATTGGATTTTGAAATTTCGACATCTGGATATTTTGTTGATTTGCAATTAATCATTTTATAGTGATTATAAACAGCAACTGAAAGGACTTTCTTCGCTTTTTCCTGTCCTATGACACTTTGATTTAATTTCTCAAAAATCTCTGAAGGTGTTGGAAATCCGCTTGATTTTTCCTTGATTTCATTCCCAGTTTCTTTGTTTATTACATCTGCACAAAGAGAAATACATTCATCACATATAAATGCAGTTGTTCCTGCAATCAAACGCTTCACTTCCTTTTGAGATTTGCCGCAAAAGGAACAATACATCAGTTCATTTTTTCCAGAATTTCGAGCCATATTTTTAATCCCTAAAAGGACCTCCGTAATTTTATTATCTCAAAAACTTCTAAATAAATCGTTAACAAACTAAAAACTTTTTATCTTTCTGTTATGACTTTGTCAACTAGCCCAAAATCTAAGGCTTCTTCCGCTGACATGAACCTATCTCTTTCCATTGCGTTGTTTATTACTTCGATATCTTTTCCAGTATTTTCTGCATATATTGCATTTAGGCGTTCTCTTATATTTAATATTTCACGGGCGTGAATTTCTATATCTGTAGCTTGCCCTTGAGCGCCTCCAGAAGGCTGGTGAATCATTACTCGTGCATTTGGAAGTATAAATCTTTTTCCTTTTGTTCCAGAACAAAGTAATAAAGATCCTGCAGAACAAGCTTGTCCTATGCAAAGAGTTGAAACATCACATTTTATATATCTCATAGTATCTAAAATTGATAATGCAGAAGTAACTACTCCTCCTGGGGAATTTATATATATGCTAATATCTTTTTGAGCATCTTCTGATTCCAAAAACAAAAGCTGAGCGCAAATTAATGAAGCCATTTCATCATAAATTTGCCCAGTTAAGAATATTATTCTTTCTTTAAGCAATCTTGAATAAATATCATAGGATCTTTCTCCTCGGCTGGTTTGCTCAACGACAATAGGAACAAAATTTGACATATAAAATCTCCTTGAAATAATTAATCTTCTAAAAGTTTATTGACTATTTCATCAATCTCTTTTTTAGTTTTCTCAACTTCTTTTGTTTTCGCTTTTGAAATTAAGAAAGAAACAACCTTATATTCTATTATTTCGGCCTTTTTATAAGCAAGCGCTTCAGGATTTTTTGAATAATAATCAACTATGAACTGAGCCATATTTGGATTTCTATTTATTTCTGCAAGAATTGCTTGTTGAACTTCTTTGTCTGTTGCAGTAATCTTTTCTTCTTTTGCTATTTTATTTAAGACATATCCAAGCAAAACTCTCTTTCTGACAACATCTGCATATTCTTTACGAAGTTCTTCATCGCTTTTTATTTCAGGTTTCTTGCCAGCTTTTTTGGCTGTTGCTTCAGCTTCTTGTTTAACATTTTTCAAAACAGCATTCATTTCTTTATCAAGTATCCCTTGAGGTAAATCAAATTTATACTCCTTTTCCAATTTTTCTAAGATTTGATTTTTATGATAAATAAATGCTTGGTTATTTATATCTGTTTCAAGTTCTTGTTTTACTGCTGATTGCATTTCTTTTATGTCTTTGAAATTTCTCTTTTTAGCAAATTCTTCAACAGGAAGGTCTGTTAATGCCTTTTTAATAGATTTTATCGTTATTTTATATGTTAAATTTTTATCAGTTGCAGGAACAAAATCAAATGATTCTCCGACTTTTTTCCCAATAAAATTCTTCAAAAATTCTGCATCTTCAGGAATAACATCAGGAATTATAACTTTGTTAGTGAAACTTTTCTTTTTGCTTTCAACACCTTTGTTATAGCAATCTGCTTTATATGAAACTTCGTCTTTTGATTTTACCTCATATCCAAGTTCAGCTTTTTCATAAATTGGGTATGTCAACATAAGAACTTTTATTGCTTCTTCTATTTCTTTTTCTGAAACTTTTGGAAGCACTTTTGTTATTTCCATTTCATAAGGACGAAGTTCAAAAGAAGGAGCAGTTTCAATAGATATTGTTAAGCTGAGATCTTTTCCTTTTTCGTATCTATTTTCAAATTTATAAGTAGGTTTTGAAGCGAGATCTTTAACTTTTGCCTCTTTTATTACAGATTTGCAGGCTTCGGAAATAAGATTATCTAAAACATCTTTTATTACTGAATTTTCAACGTTGCTTCTGACAATATGAAGAGGAACATGTCCTTGCCTGAAACCTTGCATTTTAAAAGTTTTTGCTCTTTTTTCTATTGCTTTTTCAATATCACTCTCAATTTCTTCCGCTGAAAATGTCACTTTATATTCAAGGCTCATTCCATCAGATTTAATGTTTTCAAAATTCATGAAAAAGAACTCCTTCCAAATTTAGAAATAAATAAAAATACTCTTCGAACATGATAACATGCTCTTACTTTATACAGCATAACAGATATTTTTTTCGGGATCAATCAGGATTTCGGTATAAGTTTAAAAAGCTTGTCCGATACTTATATAAATGTTAAATAACGAATCTACCTTTTTCCCTTCAGTTGTTTTTCTCCTGGAAGTTGGAAATGCGAGGTCTAATCTAATCGGCCCCAAAGGCGTGTAGTATCTCACACCAACACCATATCCAAATAAAAGTTTTTTCAATGGATTTGGAACTCTTGTGGAAAACACATTTCCACCTTCCCAAAAAGCTATCAGGCCTATATTATCATTAACTTTAAATCTTGGTTCTAACCCAAACTCAAAAACTGATTCTCCTCCTAATGGAATTTTGTTATTATTAACTGGGCCTGCTTTTTGATATCCATAACCTCTGATTGAATTTGCTCCTCCTGAAAAGAAAAACTTATCTCTTGGAATTTTATGTTTTTTATTTCTGAATATAGATCCGAACTTTGAATAAGCTGCAAAAACCATTGAATTCTTGAATGAATTTTTTTTGAATGGCAAATAAAGTGAAGCTTTCCCTGAAAATACAGTAATATTTGTTAAATTACCGAAATAAGGAGTAAGCATTGCAGAACATCTTATTCCTTTTTGTGGATCTAGGAAATTTTCAGTAGTATCCAAATTCATTCCTATTGGAATTCCAAATGCTCTGAATTTTATGTGATCTAAATCAATTTTATCTTTTGTTTTTGATCTTTCTCCACAAACCCCGGCTCCTAAATTAAGTTTTTGTCCAAAATTCTGCCATAAAATTGATTCTATACCGACCTTTGAAACATCATAAGAATCCACATCCTCTTTCAAATAAAACACTTGGTTTGTTAATTTTTGCTTTTTATAAAACAGATCATAAACTTCATATTTCGTACGAACATTCCTAGAGACTTTTGCAATATCAGCTAAAACAGTTAGGCCAGATCCTTTTCCATCTATGTTATAATGTTTCCAGGAAAATAATACACCAGCCTTTTCGGAACTTCCGTATTTTACACCTGCTGCAACATCTCTTAATAATCCTTCTTCTATATCTATATTTATAGTCGTGTGAGATGTTTTTAAATCATTATTAAGAAATTTAGGAGGAGTAAGGTTTATTGAAATGCCTGAAAATATACCACTTGACATTAAAGATTCTTTTAATTCATCAAGTTTCTGCTGATCAAATATATCTCCGTTTTTCCAGGAAATTCTGTTTTTGACAAATGGTTTTAACAATTCTGGATCCTTTTTGGATTTTATATTAATAATCGTGTTATCTATGATTGTTTTGCCATTTAGAGTGATTTCATATATGGCTTTTATCTTTTTATTTTTCCTATCTATTTCAATTTTCGGGTCTTTTATCGAAACAAAAGCAAAACCTTGTGTTTTTAAATAATCTATTATTTTATCTTTTGCATCCGTTAATTGCTTGGTGTCTGTGTAACTGTCATATTCTATATTAATTAAATCGAAAACCTGTCCTATCTTTAGCCCAGATCTATAATCTCTTTGATCTGTATAAATTAAAAGGACTTCATCAAATTTATATCTTTCATTCGGAAATATATTGAATATTACCTTTCCTTTTTCAAAAAAAGTTTTGATCTTCGCATCAAAATAACTGAGGGAATTTAATATTTTCTTTATTTCATACTTATCCCGAGTTATTTTGAACTTTGCAGAAATAGAGTCTTTTGAAAAATTTTCCCAATTCGATATCTGCAATTTTATTAAACTTAAGATATCAGGATCATCAATCCCTCTTATCGTTGCAGAATGAATCGCTAGGGAAAATACAATTATAGTAATTAGAAATTTAAAAATATTCAATTATTATAGCATCTATAAAACCCTTAAATTAATTTTAACCGAAAAGAATCTTAGTATCCAGGAATTTATATAGATGGCGTTTCGATATAAAACGCCATTATGAAGTTATAAATATAATTTAGCCCACGAAGAAAGAATTAATGTGTGGACATCATTTATACGAGTTTTTGATCCATTTCCAACTGGCAGAGACTTATTTATCTTGAAATTAATTGGCAGATAAGTAGCTATAAGGATGGTAACATTTTCCGTTAATTATACTTAAAAATATTTTGAAGACATTTGAAATGATTGCATACACCTCCTGTAAAAATCATTAAAATTTTATGGGACTTTTTAGGATTTGACTTGTGGGAAGAATGAGGAATATACTGAAAATATAGAGAATATTCAGACGCGCGACGTGTGGTACCCTTAATATTATACCACAC
>CAUDEV010000049.1 GCA_958448685.1 uncultured Alphaproteobacteria bacterium
AATATTCAGGGAAATACAAATTCTAATATTAATGATATTAACATTTTAACAAATAGCATGTTGAATAATTTTTCCGACGAATTTATGAATTTTTTAATAAATCATGGAGGAAATAGTATTAATGCTGTAATAGAGGATACGCCAAATGATTTTTCTGATGAAATTGTAACTCACTATTTATCAGATGATGAATTAAATGCAATTCAACAAGGAAACTTCTAAGAACACAGAGTGATATTCAAAGTTTTTTAAACATCTGGGATATTTTTTGCGGGATTTCGACTTAATAAGTTTTTTAATAAAAATAAATTAGGAATAAAGTTATATTTTGTCACGTATTGGTAAAGCTTAGTTTGATACGTTAAAAAACAATTATTTTTCTAATATAGGTTGAAAAAATATTTCATTTTCGCTTTCAATTTTTGTTTTGCGTTTGTTACAATATTCTAAAATATTCTTTTTCTTTGAATAATTATGAAATTAGATAGTATAGATAGAACTCTTCTAAGTAATCTTCAAAAACATGGAAGAATTAGCAATGTTGATTTAGCTGAAACTGTTGGAATATCAGCTCCTCCATGTTTACGTCGTTTAAAACTGATGGAAAGTAATGGCGTTATAAAAGGATATCATGCAGAGGTTAATGCTAAAGTACTAGGCTTAAACTTCCATGCAATATGTGTTGTTACTTTAGCATCTCAAGATTCAAAAGATGTTAATAATTTCCTGAAAAATATAGAAAAATGTAAAAATATAAGAACCTGCAGTTCTACATCCGGGAATGAGAATTTTATTTTATCTATTGTGGCAAAGGATATGTTTGAATATGAAACAATTTTGAAGGAAGTAATCCAATCTGAGGGACTAGTTAGTAATATTAAAACATATATCAGTGTCAATAGACATAAAAACGAACCAGGTTTGCCCATATAATAAAGGTTGCGCGGCGTGTGGTAAAATTAACAAGAATACCACACGCCGCGCGAAAAAATCATAAATTTTGATAGCAATAAAATCATTTTTGTTGATATAAATACTAATTTATGATATTGTTAGCTTTATAGATTTTAATTCAGTAATTAATAATTGCTAAAGATTTGAAAAATATATTAGATAAATTATTAAAAGAATTAATAGATAAAATCAAAACTAATCGGTTTTATCGTTGTTATTCTAATATGCTTCCTTATTTCAAACCCTATGCGTTTAGGGCAGTTTTAGCAATAAGTTTATGTGTTCCTATTGGTAGTCTTGATGCTGTTATCGCTATGGCTTTAAAGCCTTACACAGATCTTGTTATGATCGAGAAATCCGTAAAAGCAGCTTGGTATATTCCTTTTGCCATAGTATTATTCGCTATTATGCAGGGGTTATTGAATTATTTTGCAGCATATCTAAACTCTTGGGTTGGGGAAAAAGTTACTAGAGATTTAAAGTTTAATTTATTTAAAAAATTATTATCTTATGATTCGGCTTATTTTGATAGAACCTATTCGGGAAATATAGTTTTCCAATTTAACAATCAAGCTGATGCTGCTAGTTCGGGTTTGTTGGCAAAGATGAAAATGTTGATTTCCAGAATTTTTTCTTCAATATCTTTAATTTGCGTTTTGATATATAACTCTTGGCAGCTTTCTATAATTGCAATTATTATTTTGGGATGCGCTTTTTTGCCTGTTGCAAGAATTCGCGAAAAGATCCAAAAAGTTATGTCAAATGTTGTGAAAGGAAGTGCTAGATTAGTTACTGAATATAATGAAAGCTTTGCAGGTAATAAAACGATTTCTGCTTATAATCTTCACACTTATCAGGAGTCAAAATTTCTTAACATTTTAAATACGGTAACAGGAGTCAGAATAAAGCTCACTCAAAAAACTGCATGGTTATCTCCGATTATGCATATTATTGTTTCAATAGGAATTGGTATTTCAATTGCTTATGGAAGTTATTTGATAGTTTCAGGAAAAATTTCGAGCGGAAATTTTGTCTCATTTTTAACAGCCTTGATTATGTTATATAATCCAGTAAAAAGCATGGGAAATAATATAAAAGATTTTCAGATGTCTATGTTAGCTGTTGAACAAGTCTTAACTGCGCTTAATACTACTTCAAACATAAAGGATAAACCAAATCCAATGAATTTAGAATTCTTTAAAGATAAAATCCAATTTGAGAACGTTGTTTTTGAATATATTCCAAACCGTCCTGTATTAAAAGGTCTTAATCTAAAAATAAATAAAGGAGAAACTGTTGCATTGGTGGGAAATTCAGGAGGTGGAAAATCTACGATAGCGAATTTGTTACCAAGATTCTATGATATCAAATCAGGATCTATAAAAATAGATGAAATAGATATTCGAGATTATAGCTTGAGATCTCTGAGAGATAATATCGCTATTGTATTTCAGGACAATTTTTTATTTTCAGGTTCAATACGCGAAAATATAATGTTGGGAAATCCGAATGCTTCTGACAAAAATATTCAGAAAGCTCTGGAAATGGCATATTTAAATGAGTTTGTATCAACATTAAAGAATGGCATTGATACGGAAATAGGAGAAAGGGGAATATTGTTGTCAGGTGGCCAAAAACAACGAGTTGCGATTGCTCGCGCTTTTCTTAAAAATGCACCTATACTAATTTTGGATGAGGCGACCTCTGCTTTGGATAATAAATCTGAAGCTATTGTACAAAAAGCTATTGAAAATCTAATGATAGATAAAACCGTTCTAGTTATTGCTCATCGCTTATCAACAATCAAAAATGCAACAAAAATCGCGTTTATAGAAAACGGTGAGCTCGTTGAGTTAGGCAATCATGATGAACTTATGTCAATAGAAAATGGTCGTTATAAAAATCTTTATAATATGCAATTTAAAAACTAGTTTTTGATAAGCGCGCGGCACATGGTATAATATATCAAAGATACCACACGCCGCGCGCCACAGGTGATTTAATTCTAAATGTTTATCTATAAAATTTTAGGGAGGATTCGTAAAATGTGATAAACTATATATAGGCATAGGATATGTTGGGAGTTTTTATGGGGAAAAAATCATATTTATTCTTTCTAATTTTACAATCTTTATTTAGCATAGAAGCATTAGCGTCATCCTCTGAAATAATGGAATTATATGATATAAAAACTTCCATAACGAAATGTACAACTTGCGATTGTCAAGATTTCTCTATTGATATATGGTATTTTCAAGAGTCTATTACAGAAAAACAATACAGTGAGTTCATAGACGCTATGTATTCTCTTGAACATAGAACATTTGTTTTACACGAAGAACAATCTATAGAATTGTTCAATAATATATCTTATAAGAAACCATTTTGTCACCCTCAATTATTAGGAGAATGGTAAAGTAATGGAAAATTATTTTATAAATCGTGCAATAGAGTTATCTGAAGAAAACATAAAAATAAATGAAGGGGGACCTTTTGGAGCAATTATCGTAAAAGATGGAAAGATAATAGGAAAAGGAAAAAACCTAGTTACCTCAACAAATGATCCTACTGCTCATGCTGAAATAGTTGCAATCAGAAATGCATGTAAAAATATAGGCTCTTTTTCATTGATCGATTCTGAAATTTATACAAGTTGCGAACCTTGTCCTATGTGTTTGGCAGCTATATATTGGGCAAGAATAAGCAAGATTTATTATGCAAACACGAGATATGACGCAGCGGAGATCGGGTTTGATGATTCTTATATCTATGATCAAGTTACGTGTATTCCTGACCTGAGAGACATAAAAATGATCAAAATTAATTCGCGAAAAGCAAAAGAAATTTTTGAAAATTGGAAAAATAAACAAGATAAAATAGAATATTAACATATTTTTAACTTTTTCGAGATATATTGAAAATATGAAGTTTATATATTGGTTTTTGTTATGAGAAAATTATTAGTAATCATTTTGATGTCCGCAGCAATTTTGCAATCAGATTTTGTTATGACAGATTGCATGGCTGTTCCATCATTTAGTCAACTAGGTGCAAAATTTAAAGGGGTAGGAAAAAGCGATGCTCAAAAACAACAACTTATAGCAAGTAGTGATGTTACTGTAACTCAAAATAATATTAACAAACTAAAACAAGAGAAATTAAAATTGGAAAAGCAACTTGGATATGTAAATACTAAAATCATGCAGGAACAGGGGAAACTAAAACAATCTAAAAATGATCTTAATTCAGCAAGTGAATCTGTATCTAATGAAAAATTAGCTAAAGAAAATGCACGAATTAATAAAATTACGCAAAAAGAGTTAATAGAACAACAGAAGTTAGAATTAAAGAGTTTGCAAGCAAAATATAAAGCAATGCTTGAAATTAAATATCCGGGAATTAAGAATTTGGTTAAAAGACAATCGGAATTAAAGAAATTTAATAACAGAGCTAATGTTTTAATAAAGTCTGGTACAGATTTTCAAATTATTAAGGAAACACTTAAGAGCGAATTTTCAATAAATTGATTGTAAGTATATGAGGTATGGATTTGACCTAATACCTCATATATATTCCTAAAACTTAAATAAATCAACAAAGATTAGTTTCTGATTTTAAAGAATTGAACACATTTAAAAATTTGTATAAAACATCTGCAGAAGAAAAAATCTAGTTGAATTTTGAAAAAGAGTTGATTTAATATATCTCATTAATTGATAGGATAGATTGAGCTGAATTACCAATATTTGTTAATTTTCAGAATATTATTTTATAGCTCATCTAGATTTGTTGTATTATATAAATATCGCTTGGAATGTATTTTATGAATATCTCTATTTAAGCAAGTGAATTTAAATTAGTGTTTACAACTTCTTGAGTGGTTTAAAAAGAAATACCTATTTTATGAGTGACGTGTTTAGATACTCATATTTTTATATTTGGTTTTTAACATGTAATTAAGAGTTTGAAAAAAGAAATTTAATTTTAAAAGGCTTTTGTTTGGAAGCAAAAAAATCTTGGTTGATTAGTATTTCAATTTGAGAAATTGCACCGTTGGAGAAAAAATCTTGTTAAGTTATTGCTATCCCATAGAGTTAAATTTATCTGGAAAGTTCCCATCAATAAGGTAAATTGGAATATAAGAACATATTACTTCAAATCTTGTAATTATTTAAGTTTAATGAAAAAATAATCGTACTATTGTTTTAGTTTTATATATTTTGGAGGCATTTAATTTTTTATTTATTATAATCTTTGATTTATATAATTGGAAAAGTTATTTTCAGGGAACTGCATTGACTTTTAATGATATAACCATAAGGCGGATATACAAATAAAACAAGATACTGGATCTCTAGATGATAATTTGATAACAAATATTAAAAAAGTATATTTTGAAGGAATCAGCAGTCCTAATGAAGTTGAAAATAATATTAAGAATGTTATTTTATGTGAAAAGAGAGAAGATCAGAATAATAAAGCAATATATTCCATATGTAATGAAACAACTGATAATTACTATTATGCTGTTTTAAAGTTAATAGAGAAAATTTGCGATATGGAGAATGTAAATGAAATAATTAATAAATTCAAACATTATATATCATTTTCTGATCAAAATTTAAGGTCCCAAAATTCTTCTGAAAAAGCTGAAAGCTATTTTGAATATTATAGAAAAAATATTCTACATTTTATAACAGGCGCTATAGTAATTACACTAACTTTCGTTTATAACTTAATATCCAATAATCAAAATGTATGTATTAGCAATATTTAATGTTTAGATTTTAATTCCATTATATACGGAGAAGATATGATCAATCAAATGGAGGCTATAATTAAATAAGCAAAAAGCATAAAGGAAATAGTTATTTTGGATAACAAAAAGTCTCCTAAAATATATTTGAAAACAATAAAAAGGAGACTTTATGCAGATAAAATATTTACACAAGAAATTTATAAACTATATTGTTCTGTTTTACCAGAAAATACGAAATCTGAATTTATAAAAACTGCTGAGAAATTGGTGGAATCATGGGAAATAATGCGAAACGAAATGTTCTAGATAAAGATATCTGGAATCTCATAATAAAAATAAGAATCGGACACAGAACTTATGGAAAAGTGAAGATATTTGTAATTTTAAGAAGGGATTATGGCATAGAAATTAATGAAAGTTCTGTGAGAAGAAACCTCAAGAAACTTGGTATGACAAGGTCGTTATCAAACCCTAGATATAGAAAAACACAGGAAGTTTACATCGCATGCCAAACGTTGTGAATTTAAACTTTATTCCCAGATGAAAATAGGAGAAAATGTACAAATCGACCATATGGCAAGAACATTAAACGGCCATACATACCGCGTTTTTGTTGCTTGTGATAAAAAATTAAAGTGGACATATGCAGAAGCCTTTCATTAAAGCTAATAGCAAAAATGCCGCTAAATTTTTAAAGAATTTTATTAAAAAAGACGCTTTTCCCATTAAGTCTATACAAGTTGATGAAGGCATTGAGTTTATGAAATATTTTGAAACAACATCGCCTAAAATTAATGGAAATGTGAATCGAATGAATCGCATTATTACAGCAGAATTTTTACATGAAGCACTAGAAGATTCCTTAGTTATATATTAAATCTGTGTTAAGAGACTCTCTTTTTGTCTCATATCTTATGAAATAGTACAGTATCAGAAATCTTTATTGATATTTATAATGCTATAAGTTAAAATAAAGAATATGGAGAGATGGCCGAGTGGCTGAAGGCGCCCGCCTGGAAAGCGAGTATATGTCAAAAGCGTATCGGGGGTTCGAATCCCCCTCTCTCCGCCATGTGGAATTATATCATTAATATTATTATTTCTCAGGATAATTGATTATATAGTAGCCAGATTCAATTCCTATTATATCTTACAATATACTACAGATTGATTTTGAAAAATTTTTGCATTATAATTAACATAATTGTTTTCCCGATATTTCCTGACAATAGTGAGTAGAATAAAATTATTAAGTGATGATTTAATAAACCAAATTGCTGCGGGAGAGATTGTTGAAAAACCTGCATCTGCACTGAAAGAAATCGTTGAAAATGCATTGGATGCGAAAGCTAATACTATTGAAATATTTCTCCAAAATGGCGGGAAAACAAAAATAATCGTGAAAGATGATGGAATTGGACTTTCAAAAGAAGATCTAAAAATGGCAATAAAACGTCATGCGACTTCAAAATTATCAACCTCAAATTTATTTGATATAAGCAGTTATGGATTTCGAGGGGAAGCTCTTCCTTCTATTGCTTCAGTAAGTAACTTTACAATCGAGTCAAATTTATTTGGTATTTCAGTAAACTTTTCTGAAACCTCTGAAATTTTTCATTCACAAATTGAAAATGGGGCGAAAGTGACAATAGAAAATCTTTTCGATAAGCTCCCGGCTCGTTTAAAATTTTTGAAATCTGATTCTTCAGAATTAAGCTGTTGTCTTTCTGTCATTGAAAATTTTGCATTAACAAATCCTAAAACATCATTTTTTGTTAGAGCAGAAGAGAGAAACTTGATTTCATTTCATAATGATACTTTACAATCGAGAATTTCAACAGTTTTGGGAAAAGAGAGTTTTAATAAAGCGATATACTTCGAAGATCAAGATGATGTAATTTCTGTTTCGGGTTATTTGTTTCATCCTATGGACAGCAAGTATTCCCAGGGTTATCAAAAGATTTTTATCAATAACAGAATAGTAAAAGACAAAATCACTTCAAGTGCTTTGAAAAATGCTTATAAGGATCTGATTCCTAGTGGCAGATTTGCTGTGGCTGCTATTTTTATAAATGTGGATCCATTTCATATTGATGTGAATATATCTCCAACAAAATCAGAAATTCGTTTCAGAGATACGGCATATGTCCAAAAATTTTTGACGAATTCTTTTAAGAAAGCTGTTTCAAAGTTTGACAGAGTGAATTTAGATTTTGACATTTCCAAAATTACAAATTTTCCTCTTTCAAAAAATTCTGAAAAACCTTCATTTGATATAAAACCGGAATTGCCCAAATTTGCAGAAAATAATTTTACTTCGAAAAAGTTTTCAGAAAATTCGTCATCTATATCAAAAGATATTTTTGAAGAAAAGATTAATCAAGTGCCAGACACTTCTGAACCTTATATATCTGAAATTCCTGTTGTTGAAAAAGAGCCTCATACAATTATTGAGGAGAAAACAGAGAACCATTTTTTTGGAAAACCGATTGTTCAACTTTTTAATTCTTATATCATTACGCAAATTGATGATGGGATAATGATCATTGATCAACACGCAGTTCACGAAAAA
>CAUDEV010000050.1 GCA_958448685.1 uncultured Alphaproteobacteria bacterium
ATCAAATACGTGTTCATATGAAATTTATGGGAACACCTATTATTGGAGATCAAAGTTATGGGAAAGGGAAAATAGATCCTTGCTTTCCAAATGTTATAAAAGATTTCCCAAGACAAGCTCTTCATTCTAAAGAATTATTTTTCATTCATCCGTTTTTGAAAAGAGAAATGTTATTTATTGCTGAAGAACCTGAAGATATGAAAAAATTGAACCTATTACTTAATAGCTAAAGCAATGGGTGCTGGAACAAAGTTGACCGTGAGAGGCAAAATAATGCCCGAACATCTTATGGCGGACGAGGCACCTGAAGGTATGCCGGTTGTGCTGGGGAAAGATCAAATAAAAAGTATTGCTGAAGAAGGTGAAGAAAAACCTATTGTTGAGATAACAGCAACAAAATTTGATGAAGGAACTCAAATTTCGAAAGATACAGAAGATTTGAATGAATCGTATAAAAGTATAATAGGTGAGGATACTGAAAACTGGACTCTCCATAAAGTTACGGGAGGTTATATTGATCCTGCTATAGCATATGTGCCTTCAAAGGAATCTTTTGATATAAGGTCTTCAAGTGATCCAATAGAAATATTAGCATTAGGACAACTTGATAACGCGAGAACTATGTATGATCTTGATGCCCATGGGGGAAGTGCAAAGTTTAATTTAAATAAAAATACCGCTTTAAATAATGGGCATTGGAGCGGGCAATCTTTTTGTTCAACTGGTGGGGGGTATCCTGAATTAACTATAGATGTAGCTCTGAATCAATATGTCGACTTGAGTCAATTGACAAATGGAAAAGTTATAGAGAAAAATGATGGTAGCAATCCAATAGGGATATCTATAAAAAATTGGCCAAAGTGTGATATGGATATTGAACATGAAACCTGTAATTTAGACATTTACAGTAGGGAAGATGGAGTCATAGAGGTTCCTGCGGGCAAAACCTGGAGAGTAACCGGAAGTCATGGTCTAAATATTTGTAACGAATTAACCGTAAAAGGAAAATTGGTTTTATAACAAGACATGACATAAAGGTCTGAATAAACATTCAGGCCTTTGTGTTATTTTGAATACAATAAGGATTTCAAAATAAATTCAAAAATATCAGGCAAATATGGTAAAATCAGATATATCTGTTAAATTTGGATTTAAATTTTGAATTTACCGTTTATTCATTTAAGGGTACATACAGCTTATTCGCTTTGTGAAGGAGCCGTAAAAATTCCAGATTTAATACACGCTTGCGAAGAGAAAAATATTCCTGCAGTCGCAATAACAGATACGAATAATATGTTTGGAGCTTTTGAGTTTGCGACAAAATGTTCTTCTAGCGGTATACAACCAATAATGGGATTAACTGCTGATTTAAAAATCGAAGGATTCCTTTCCAGAATAGTATTATTAGCGAAAAACGAACAAGGTTATAAGCATTTAATGAAGTTAATGACCTGTTATTATATAGAAAACAAGGAGTTTATAAAATATATAACCTTAGACAATTTAAAAAAATATTCTGAAGGTCTGATAGTTTTAAGTGGTGGCGCTAATGGACCTGCGGGTCAATTATTTTTGAATGGAAACAAGGAAACATCAGGAGAGTTTTTATCAAACCTAAACACAATTTTTAAAGATAATTTCTATATAGAAATTTCAAGAACTAATGAGGCCGCAGAAAAATCGACAGAACAATTCTTTATTAATTTCGCACTTAATAATAATATTCCTCTTGTGGCAACTAATGAAGTATTTTTCTTGAATAAATCTATGCATATTTCTCACGATGCTCTTATGTGTATTGCTGATGCAACATATATGACAGTCAAAAATCGAAGAAGGGTTTCTGAAGAACATTATTTTAAATCAACAACAGAAATGTTTGAGTTATTTTCGGACTTAAAAGAAGCAGTTTTAAACACATCTCTTATAGCTCAAAGATGTTCGTTTATGCCTGAAAAGAAAGCTCCAGTACTTCCGCGATTTACTGATGAATCAGGAGACGATGAAGATTTAATTTTAGATAAACAAGCTAGAGAAGGTTTAAGAATCAGGCTTAATGAGGTTGTCTTTAATTACAAAGATATCAACAAAGATGCGGTTAAAAAGGAATACACAGAAAGACTTGAATATGAACTGGAAGTCATCAAAAAAATGGGATTTAGCGGCTATTTTTTGATAGTTTCTGATTTCGTGAAATGGTCGAAAACTCATGATGTTCCTGTTGGGCCAGGACGTGGTTCCGGAGCTGGCTCACTTGTTGGTTGGTGTTTGTTCATAACAGATCTTGATCCGATAAAATATAATTTAATATTCGAGCGTTTCTTAAATCCTGAACGTGTTTCTATGCCGGATTTTGATATAGACTTTTGCCAAGAGAAAAGAGAAGAAGTTATAAATTATGTGCAATCAAAATATGGGAAAGACAGAGTTGCGCATATAATAGCTCTCGGAAAATTACAAGCAAGAGCTGTTTTGAGAGATGTCGGAAGAGTAATACAAATGCCATATGGACAAGTTGATAAAATATCAAAACTGGTTCCTCAAAATCCAACAAATCCGGTTGATTTAGCCCAGGCTTTGGAAATAGAACCTCAACTTAGAGAAATGATGAATGAAGACGAAACTGTTGCATTTCTCATAAATACAGGATTGCAACTTGAAGGGCTTTATAGACATGCTTCAATGCATGCAGCAGGGATAGTTATTGGCAACGAAAGTATTGACAATCTCGTGCCCTTATATTCTGATGGGGAGACAGAGCTTGCTATTACGCAATTTAATATGAAATTTGTTGAATCTGCTACTTTAGTGAAATTTGACTTCCTTGGTTTAAAAACTCTGACTGTTATCAAGCATGCTTGCGAATATATCAAAAAGTATAAAAATATCGATTTAGATATTTCAAAAATAGATATAGAAGATATCAAAACATATAAACTATTATGTTCAACTGATGTTATTGGCGTGTTCCAATTAGAAAGTGCTGGAATGAGGGATGTTATCCAAAAACTTCAGCCTGATAATATAGAAGATATTATAGCTCTTGTTTCCTTATATCGACCAGGACCTATGGATAATATACCAACTTATATCGAAAGAAAACATGGAAGAGAAAAAGTTGAATATTTACATCCGCTTCTTGAATCTATATTGAAAAGTACTTATGGCATCATGATTTATCAAGAACAAGTTATGAAAACCGCTCAAGTTATGGGAGGATATACTCTTGGAGCTGCAGATCTTTTAAGACGTGCCATGGGAAAGAAGATAAAAGAAGAAATGGAACGCCACAGATCTATTTTTGCTGAAGGAGCTGAGAAGAAAGGAATAGATAAACATACTGCAAATCAAGTTTTTGACCTCATGGAAAAATTTGCGGGATATGGTTTTAATAGATCGCATGCTGCAGCTTATGCTCTTATATCTTATCAAACGGCATTTTTAAAAGCAAATTACAGAAGAGAATTTTATATTGCTTCAATGAATATGGATTTAGTCAATACCGATAAAATCTCTGTTTTTGTGCAAGATGCAAGGAGCTCAGGAATAAAAATACTACCACCAGATATAAATAAATCCGAAACTCTTTTTTCGGGGGAGAATGAAAACGATATAAGATATTCTCTGGGATCCTTAAAGGGTTGTGGAGTAGCTGTTATGCAAAATATCGTTGATGAGAGAAACAAAAATGGTGAATTTAAAGATATATTTGATTTCTTTAAACGAGTTAAAAAGTTTTCTATTTCTCCAAGGCAAATTGAACTTTTGGTATTTTCAGGAGTTTTTGATTCTATTCATAAAAATAGACGACAGATTTTTGAATCTATTTCGCTTTTACAAAAAACTGAAACTCAAAAAACGTCTCAAAAGTCTTTGTTTGAAGATATAAAACCAGATGTTATAGAGTTAAAAAAAGTTGAAGAATGGAATCTTATAGAACAGCTTGATTTGGAAAGAAGAGCTATCGGATTTTATTTAAATTCACATCCTATGGATATTTATTCAGGATATCTGGGGAAATTTAATATAACCAGAAGTCGTGATTTTAAAGAATCTGACACGAATGTAACATTAGCAGGCATTCTGATATCAAAGAAAGAAAAATTATCTAAGAACGGCCAAAAATATGCTTTTTTAACTATTTCAGACCAAGATAATACATTTGAAGTAACTGTGTTTCCAGATTCTTATTCAAAATATAAGGAATTGCTTGTTGTTGGTGCTCCATTGATTGTGGAGGCTAATTTAAAAATTGAATCAGACAAACCAAAATTGCTTGGAAACACTTTCCAAAATATAGATTCATTTATAGAACATCAAAAAGTTTTCATATTGATAACGGATCAAACAGATATTGAAACTTTATATGATACTTTAGAATCTATTCCTGAAGGGAAAAATACTGTCTCATTTATCATAAAGAAGCTTAACGGAAAGAAAATAGAAATTGAAACGAAATACAAGAAAAATTTGAGTATTGAGAACAGAAAAATAATTTCAGGTATTGAAGGAGTTAGTTTCTTTGATTAATTATTTAAAATTGTGTATTCTGAAATCAGATAGTTTAGTTTTGTAATAGACATGTCATACTTTCATTATATATTTTTGACTTTTATGTTTTTTCAAGAAGGAATTTCTGAAACTTTAAAATGTGAAAACTTTGAGATAAGAGCGATATATGTTGGTGCTTCTGGTAAAATAGTAAATAAAATTCAATTTGCAAAGAAACATTCAATAAATGCATTTGTCATAGATGTAAAAAATGACATTGGAGAAATAACTTGCGATTTGGGAAATTATAAATCCAATAAGAATATAGGAGATATAAGATCTTTATTAATGAAATTGAAAAAAGAAGGAATCTATACGATAGCAAGGATTGTTGTTTTTAAAGATAAATCAAAAATCGAAGAAGATCCGAATTTAGCCATAAAAAACAAAGACGGAAGCATTTATATAGATAAAGAAAAGAAATCGTGGCTTAATCCATATTCAACGGAAGCACAAAATTATATAATTGATATTGCAAAATTAGCAACAAAAGCAGGGTTTGATGAAATACAATTTGATTATATTAGATTTCCACCTTTCAAGAATTTATACCAAACGAAAATAGAAAATGACTTAAAAACGGTATCTAAAGTTCAACTTATAAATGAATTTCTTAAAAAAGCTGTTAATGAATTACATAAACTTAATGTAAAAGTATCTGTAGATGTATTTGGTTGTATTATCCCGGATTGTATGGGAAAATTAACTCAAGAAAGCTCGGAAAACCTGGGACAGAATTATAAAGACATAGCGGAAATAGCCGATTACATTTGTCCGATGATTTATCCTTCTCATTGGCCTATTGATTCTTTTAATGTTGAATATCCTGATCTGGATCCGTTTACTATTGTTAAAAAATCTATGGAATTGTCTAAAAAAGCTTTGGGATTGGGACATTCTCAAAAAGTACGTCCATACTTACAAGCTTTTTCAGCTACTTGGTTAAAAAAAGGATCCTGGAAGTTCTACAAACAAAAAGAAGTACAATCACAAATAGATGCCTTAAGATATAGTCAAATCAGTCAATTTTGCCTTTGGAATCCTTCCGGAAATTACAAATTTTAACTTTATATTATTTCCATAAAAGGCGCCCGCGAGTATGGTATAATATTCAATGTACCATACTCACGGGCAAATATCACATAAAATAACCATTGACAGAATGTTAAATATGTTATATTATGATAATAAGTTTGAAGCGGGGTAGAGCAGCTTGGTAGCTCGTCAGGCTCATAACCTGAAGGTCGTTGGTTCAAATCCAGCCCCCGCAACCAATTCCTTGGTATAAAATTTGTTTTCTCTTAAATTAAAGAAAAATATCAAGATCAAAAAAGAGAAAAAAACTGAAACTTTATTTGAGAAATTAATACTATATCCAGAACAATTCTCTTTTGTTAAAGCTATAGATATTGCCGCAAAGGTCTGCGATATAAAGTTTATTGAAATAAAATCCAATATCAATTTTACTTCAAAATTTAACGATATATCACTAATAGAAGGTTTAAAAGACGGTTATGCTGAAATTTACACAAACTTAGGAGGTATTTCAGGAATAGATGGAGCTTTGCCTGATTGTTATCTTGAAGATTTCATAATTTTTAATAGAGAATCTAAAAAAGCTGTAATTGATTTTTTTGATATATTCAATGAAAAAATCTTATTACTGCGTTATTCCTATTTAAAAAAACAAAATATTGAGTCTTTATCTGAACCTATTGAAAAAACATTCATTGGAAATATTATTTTCAACCTCTCTGGAATAAATGCCGAAACTTCTGAAGATATACGAAAATCAAATATCCCTGAACAATTTAAAGTTTCTGCTCAAAATCTACTTTGGCGTTATACTAGATCAGCAACAGGACTCAAAGCAATTTTAACAAGTTTTTTTAAATTACCAATAAAAATAAAACAATTTTCTGGAGACTTTATTGAAATCAATAAAGAAGAGCAAACTGCAATCGGAAATAAAAAAGAAAAATATAACGTGCTGGGGAAAAATGCAATATTAGGCAATAAAATTTGGGATCAAACAAGAGGTATAGATATCATTATTGGCCCTCTTCAATTTCATGATTATATAAAATTTCTCCCTAAATTATCTTCCAAAGATGAGCTAATGTCTCCATTACAAAAAATGAAAGAAATAATAAGGAATTACATTCCCTTTGGTATTACTGCTAAATTGTATTTTTATTTAGACAAATGTCGGGTGAAAGAAACAACTTTGAATAGTATAAACCGCTTAAATAAAGATGCATTTCTTTTTGGAAAACATATAAAAAACGCATATTTCATAGAGAAGGTGTAATAATGGAGATTATTCAAAATGATATTTTTGGGAAAAAGCATCAAACAAAAAATGAAAAAATAAAAAAAACAACAAATCCCCTAACGAAGGATTTTGTTAATGTTACGCTCCAAAATGGTTTGCATGAACAAGATGCAATAACTGATGCTATGTTGATACATCGAGTGTTGCAACGTAAACTTATATATTCTGGATTGAATACCCAAAAACATAAATCTGCTTTTTTAACAATATTAAAAAATGAGTTAAAAATAAAAAAAGGAAAAACAGATCCTGTTTCTGCTGTTCGAGATTCTCTATTAGAATTCTTTATAAAATCGAAATAAATTACTTTCAGCCAATATTTTATAATTGTCTTGATTTTTTTCGAATCCATTCCATTGCATAACTTCTCATTATAGAAGGCATTTGTGGATTTTCTCTAATAAAATCAATAACCGTTTCTGGCTCGATTTTACTTATTTCTCGAAGCATCCAACCGCAAGCTTTGTGTATTAAATGGTGTTCATGATTAAAAAACTTTTCACAAAGATTGAATGTTAAAATGAATTGAAATCTTTTTATATAAGCAAAAGTTGAAACAATAGATATTCGATTTTCCCAAAGATTATCTGATTCTGACAATTCAATTATAAGTGAATTATCATTATGCAAAATTGAGTATTCTCCCAAAATATAACGCGAAAAACAATCTGTTAGATCCCAGTTGTTAATGAATTTTAAATTTCTCATAAAAATCTCACATACTTCATCTGGAAATTTTTTAAATTTTGAAGTTAAAATAGCCAAAGCTACGAATCTTGCTTCATGCAAAGGATTTTGCAAAAGAGTTTCACATTCGGAAAGAGAAATATCTTTATATTTTTTTGCAGTTTTCCTCAAAACAGGCCATTTTGTTCCACAAAATTTATCACCATGTCCATAACCTCCAGGTTGCAATTGAAATGCAACTGATATGATTCGTGGCAATTCTTTAGGTTTTTCGGAAAGTATATCTGATATGACTTCATTAACCATATTTACACTTGTTGTCTTTAAGATAAATACTCCATAAGTTATTATACAGAAATTATTTTGGCATGGATATAAATATTTTTGTATTAGTTCATAAGAAATGGGAAAACTTAATATTATTTTTAGTGAACGTTATTATGAGTTCTTGTTTTCAGTATATCCTGTGTGATTTTTTCATGTTACACATCAAAAAATTCCTAAAATTTTATGGGACTTTTTAAGATTTGACACGAGAGAAGAGCGGGGGATATACTGGAAATATAGGGGATATTCAGGTGCGCGACGTGTAGTATCCTGAATATTTTACCACACGTTGCGCGCCAAAAAAGAAAATCCAAAACTGGCACCCTCTATAATAAACTTTTCGCAAGAAAAGTTATCTCTCGACTTTTTAAACCCTTCCACCT
>CAUDEV010000051.1 GCA_958448685.1 uncultured Alphaproteobacteria bacterium
TTCCCAGATGTCAAAAAATAAAAAGTCCCATAAAATTTTAGACATTTTTGTGGGAAGTCAGATTCATAAAAATATTTCCCTATAAATTAACTAAAAATTTACCTTTTTTTTTCATAATGAAATTATGGGGAAGATTTTTTGTTTCATTAAATATGAAAATTTGCTTAAAATTATCTGTTAGCCTTTTGGCAATTTTAACTTTATCAATTGAAACTTTTGCATCCGAGGTTCCTCATGAAATACACTCTACAGGAAAGCATGTCCTTAAAAAACCTGGGAGATATTTCTCTCATGGAAAAATACGAATACACAAGGGCTCAGATTCTACAATCGATGATGAAGATACCGGCGCAATACACAATCATGATCAAATTATAATCCTAAGCGGAGGTAGCTTTACCGGAGGTGGTAAGATTGTTAACTATGGAAAAGTGGAAAAAGACACTGAACGAACAGGAAAATTGGATTCAACTTATGCCACCAAAGAATCGGAAACTTTGATCGAAGGTTCTGACTTGGCGGAATCTGCTTATTATGACTTTGCTCACAGAAGCGAAGCAACTCCGATTGATGAATTCTATACAGCAGATCAAGCCACGATAAAAAAATCTTCCGCAAGTACTAAAATGGAATACGAGTCTAGCCCAGACGGAGAATATATTACAGCTGATGAATCACGAGTTGGTGTGAGAGTTGAACCTAGAGGTGGATTTGTCCAAAGTAGAACTGAAGCTAATAAGTCATATTATTTAGGAACTCTTGCTGAAAAAGGAGGTTTGACATCAATTCATAGTTCAACTGTGAAGGATGAAATCCCTGGTTCAATACATTCTCTTCGAGGTTATACAAAACTAACTAGAGAACAAACTATTCAAGGTCTGATTGATAATGGACATGAGTTTACACACGATGGAAAAATCGTGAGGTCAGTTTCTGATTTATCTTCAGTAACTGGAGATATCGTTCTTTCTGAAACGATAAATGGAAAAACTTATAATACGATAATAGACACAGATGGAATAGTTAAAACTTATAATCCGAATCAAGTTGCGGCATTGCCTGAAGGACAGACAGGAACCGCATTCAGCTTTGAAAGAAAGTTAGAAGACGGCACTTATTCCTATATTCCTGTTTTTATACCTGAAGTAGATGAAAGGTTAACTATAGTAAAAACCATGCCTGAAGGAGAAGCAAGGAACAGATATGAAGCAAAGTTAAAGGCAGAGCTTGAAGAATCAAGAAGGAATGGATCATTTATTTTCGAAGAATGGGATCCAAAGGATCCAGTTACAGTATATTCGGGAGCAAACTCATGGTATAACGGTGTTTTCAGATTAGAACATGGAGCGGTAGTTATTCCTAATACTGCTGAGCTTTTTGGGGGTAGAGTTGAATTAGGAAAAGTTTCAAATGGATATAAGAATGCAAGAGAATTTCATGAAGCAATTGAAAGAGAAGATGCGACAGCGATCGCAGCTGCGAAATTAACAGCTCCTACAGAATTCGAATTTCAAGGAGGTCCAAAAGATGAATACAACCGTCCAGCTATTTACATGAATGGTAATTCAAGCTTGTTCTTTAACGTGACTTCAGACCCAGATGGACATAGAATTTTCTCATTCTATGGAAGCCTTCATGGAACAGAACAAGATAGAATTATTGTTCAAAATGGTGAAATCCGTTGGAAAGGAGATGGATCGGGATATAAAGGAAGTCTTGCAATCACAGAAGGGGCAAAATTCGAAGTTAGATCAAGTGATGCGGAAAGTAGTTCGGTTTATAGTGGGGTATTCCCGAACGCAAACATCTATCAGATATATGGAGAAGATAAAGATGGACACAAAGCTGGAGAACTTGTAAGAACTCCGAAAACAAAAACAACAATAGATACGGCTGGTATACAAAATATTACGATAAACAATGGATACATGCGTTTGACGAATGACGGCAAGGAAGACGGAGGGAAATTGACTCTCACAAGCTCCACTTTGGAAAGAAATTCATTTGTTGAAATCGCAGGAGAATCTGAAGTTGAAGGTGTAACAGTCAAAGGTGTTGCTGTTGCTGATGGAAAAATGAAAGCTAAAAGCCTCACCCTCCAAGGAGGTGTTTTGGCTGTTCAAGGATCTATTGAAACAGAAAATGCCGAACTCGGTTCCACAATCGCCCTTTGGGGAAATAATCGCATAGATAGAAATCTCACAATAGGAAATGAAACCACTCCGGGAACATTGAGAATCACAGATAATCATACGTTAAAACTGTTTATAGACGCAAATCCGCGCACAGGGGAAACTGACGGCGTGAGAGTTCAACACGGCACAGTTATCCATAGCGGAAACGGAGTACAAATCGGAGGTATCAACTTTATTAATAACAATTTATCATCAATAGCGGATTCACGGACTTTCCAAGTAATAAATGGGGGGACAGCAACTAATATTCCAGTTGAAATCGGAGCAATATATACAGGAGAAACAAGGGCAACCTTTGTGGCTTATCAAAGTGCAGGAAGGTTTACTACATTGCCAAGTGGAGTTACAGGAGACACAGCAGATCCAAATTCTGATGTGAGATATAATTATGGTAATCCAACAACAGGAAGCCAACTTCAAACATCTCCATTGAATGATGGATCTGGAGGATGGAGAATACAAGATGGCACAACGGTGCGTTATATCTATGGTTCAGATATTGCAGGATATGGAAATTATGTTATCAGAGTGAGTCAGCTTACAAATGTGATTTCAGGTGATAACTTTGCAATTCCTGTTCAGTCAATGCATTTGACAGCGTTATCTGGCGTTTCACAAATCTTAGGACTTGTTACCGATGATTATGGATATGTTGATAAATATCAAACTGGAAAATTTGGTTTCTGGAACAAAACTTTCGGAGGAAAAGATAAATTCGAAACAGATACTTCAAATGATATAAAATCGACGAATTATGGAACTATATTTGGATTTGATGCAAAACCAGTTGTCGTTGGAAAAAGCACGACGGAATTTATGGGAACTGTGTTTGGAGGCGTGTCACATAAAAATATGAAGTTTATATATCAAACTCAAGAACACAAAGCAAATCAAAACAGTTATATTGCAGGTTTAAAGGGCGCCTTCTTTAATTCAAAATCTAGTTTGGAATTGATAGGAAGCTACCAGCTTGTTAAGAGCGAATCAAAGAAAAACCAATATTCTGTCAATATAAAGAGTCACCTCTATAGTTTTGGTGCAAAAGGTGCTTATAATTTCAATTTGACTGACAAATTATCCTTGAGACCAAGTCTTCTTGTTGATTACACTTTTGCAAAAACCCCAAGCTATTCTGTCATATCTACAGGAACAACAAATGTGAAGAACATTCATCGAGTTGATGTAGTTCCGGAAATTGCTCTTAATGCTAAGTTCGGACAATGGAAAACGAATGTATTCGCAAATTACCATAGAAGATTTGGCTCGAAAGGTACGTATACATTCAGAGGAACTGAATATAAAGATATAACAAAAAAGAATCATATTGAATTTGGTGTCGGAATAGATAGACAATCTTTAGATAATAAGACTAATGTAGGTTTAAAATTTTCGAAAAAAACTGGAGGAGTTAAAGGATTTAAAGCAAGCATTAATGTAGGGTTTAAATTTTAATAACCTATTTAACATAAGAAAAAAAATTCTGGCGCGCGACGTGTGGTAAAATATAAGAGTATACCACACGTCGCGCGCCATCCATATGACTCTTGCATAATCTATATTATATATTCCGAAAGGCGGAAACGATTATATTGATTTACTCCCATTTCGTCAAGTCTTAGGTCGTTTCACTCACTCTTTAGACTTGACTAAATTTCGTAAATCAATCCTTCTCTTATCGTTCCTTTCGAAAAAAATAATATAAAAGGATACGTAACAAACGGCATCCTCAAGCTTACTAGAGGACAAACTTTAAAACAATCTTTATTTAAATAACTATTAATCTTTGAGGTAATTTATGAGAATTTATATGACAATTTGGGATGGTGAGAAAGATATTAGACTTAAGCAAGGTAAATTTGGTAATCTCCTTATTTGATAATCATAAAATACTAGCATTTGAATCCTTATAATAATATTATCCAACAATTTCCTAATTTACAAAACTTAGCTATAGGCTGATTTATTTAATGATTTTTCCAATTATCACCTTCATAGCGATGGTTCTTGCAACGAACATCATATCTTGCTGCTCCCTCTAAAACTGTCTGCTCTCCGCTTAAAACAACATTACCTTCAAAATCAAGTCTTATAGAATATTCAGCTCTAGCTCCGCAGGGGCATAAAGCTCTTGATTCGATAGACAAAAAAGCTATATAAGGATTATCTTGCTTTTCATAAAACCACTTACTTCCTGGGAAAAAATTATCAAATACATCTACTAGCAAACCAAAAAAACATGCGTTAATATTTTCTAGAGGACGAATAAAAGTCCAAAGTGTATTAAGAATATCTATTGAAATAAATTGTGCTTCATCGAAAAGTATATACATGTGTTTTCCGAGGTTTGTTTTTAAAGATTCTTCTATAGTGTGGCAAATATTTTCTCCATCTGATATTGGCAATGCGGGTAATGAATAACCAGGCATATCTCTTGATTTTATTTCTCCTTCTGAAGAAATTGTATCTCGTTTAGGGGCGAAGGCTAAAACTATATTTGAATCATTAGAGTTTAGTTTTTCATAAGTTTCCATTAACGTATAAGATTTCCCGGAATACATAATTCCATAAAAGTAAGTCATTTTATTTTCGTTTATTGTATTTATAATACTATCGTCAATATCTGTATTTGGGAGAGATGCTGATAAAATTTTAGGAAAGGAAAAAACTAAAAATATCAATAATAAATATTTTTTCATTAAGTTATCCTGGTTTTATATATGCATAATATATAGTACTACAGAAAAAGTTATTAGTCAAGTAATTCTCCCTAACTAAATGGAGTTATTATTGTAGGCTATTATATTAGCATATAAATTAATTTAATGCTCCTATTCTTCATACAGGCTTAACCGCCGATATAAATTCCCAAATTTTGAGCTAAAATAATATTTGGATCATTTAAAGTCAAATTTCTCGTCGTTGTTTTTATATCTGAAAGCTTTGTTTTTGAAATCTTATTATTTAAAATCCCCAGCAGATATCCACAATCTTTATTTGCAATTAATTGAACCGCTGTTATTCCAAATTTCTGGGCTAAAATCCTATCTTCAACAGTCGTTGTTCCTCCTCTTTGAGTATGCCCCAGTATGACTGCTTTCGCATCAAATCCGGCTTCTTTTAATTTTTTTACTATAAAATTAGAAACTCCTCCATAAGCTTTTCTAGAAATAACGTCAGAGAATTTTGTATTTTTATATTTAAACTCATCAAATTCAACTCCTTCAGACACAACTATGATACCATAATCCTTTCCGGAATTATAAAGCTCTTTCATCTTTGTGATAAGATTATTCATATTACATTTTATTTCAGGGATAATTATAGCATCTGCACCAACTGCTAATCCTGAGCTCAATGCAATATATCCTGCCGCTCTTCCCATAACTTCAATCACCATGATCCGACTATGACTTTGAGCTGTTGTTATTGTATTTGAAATTTCTTTAGCAACTACTTTTGTTACTGTAGAGAATCCAACTGAAACATCCGTATTTGCAATATCATTATCTATTGTTTTTGGAATTGCTATGATATTTAAAGAAGGATCTTTTTGAAGAATATTTTTCATCAATCCAATACTCCCATCTCCTCCTATATAAATTAGTCCTTGTAGTTTTAATTTATGATATTCCTGAATAATAGCTTTGTCTCCCTCTTCTTTTGACAAAGGATTCCCGAATTTGTCTTTTAAGGATTTTGTATTAGATTTCAAAATACTTCCTCCTTTTCTTAAAATATCAGGAGTACATATTTTTTTGTTTAGGATTATATAATCTCCATTTACTAATCCATGGACCCCATGTTTAAAACCTATAACATCATATCCCAAATTGGTTGCTTTTTTATAAGTCGCATATATTATAGAGTTTAGTCCAGAACAATCACCTCCTGATGTCAAAATTCCTATTTTCGGTTTTTCTGCAGAAAATGTATTTATTATATTTCCGAATGCAATTAAAAAACTACCCAAAATTGTTAAAAAAAACTTAAATGCCATTATCTCAAATCAATAAAAATAGAATTATCCTAATAAAATTATAAAACTTTCCGAAACAAAATAACAAAAATCCCGTTTGTGTTTAAATAAAATTATTTTAATTTAGAGTATGTTAAATATCATTATAACTATAAATTAAAACTGATTTTACTTTTGGAATTTGTTTAAACTAATCTAAATATTAAAGAATAACTAGCTAAAAAATTATATAAGAAATGAAATTTTTATCAGGTTTGAAATTAAAAAAATTTAAGTTACGCCGATTTTTCCTTTATTATATTCATTTCATGTGATACAATTTCAGTTCTAGAAAATAACAAATCCTAAATAGTCCCATAAAATTTTAGAGATTTTTGCGAGGCTTCTAGAAAGTTATTTTAAATATCTCCAAAATAAAAAAGAGTATTGTTAACGAAATATTAACCTTTTTTTTTAGAATTGAAAATAGGGAAGAAAAGTTGTGAAAACACTTCCCTATAACATAAATATAACTTTTATGGAGGTTTTTATGAATAAATTTACAAAATTAATCTTAACAAGCGCTATCACTGCAACTTCTGGGTTTGCATCAGATATGGCAAATTTCCAAGATGGTGGTGAAGTTCAAACTGGGGCTACTATTAATTTCCAAGGCCAAACACTCACACTATCCGAGGGAAAATCCCTTGATGTTTATGGATCTTTAACAGGAACTGGCACAATAAAGTGTTCCGGAGATGGAAAAGTCAACGTTTATGGCAATACTTATAAACAAGATGACACGAATAAAGATGCCATACTATCCGCAACTGGATTATCTGAATTTGCCGTTCACACACTTGATGAAACGAATAAAGGTCACATTGATGAGACAGTAATAGTTGATCCAGCAGAGGCTTTGAACAAGACAAACGCAGATCTTGCTACTTACGCATCCTCTCATACGGCTACGGATTTAGTTTATGTGGCAAATAGCTCTGGAACAGACACAAAATGTGTTGGAGGAACAACTTCAGGCATTGAAATCCCTGCAGCGTTGGGTAATGCAAATGCCTCAATCGAAGGCCTTGTTCCAAGTTCACTTGTTATGGAAAACAAACTGAAATTTACAGGAAATAACTCGGGATTTAATGAAGGAACAGTGACTATTGGAACTATTGATAATCCAGCAGAAGTTGAATATGCAACACCTATTTCAGCTTTCCAAACTGACACAACTGTTGAGAAAGGTTCAAAACTAACTATTGCTCCAGCAGAAGGACTAACTTTATCAAAAGATCTTACCGTAAATGGATCGAGTAAATTTAGTTTAAATGAAGCACAGGATGAGGTAATCCGTGATATACAAGGAGGGGCTTTAGTTGTTAATGGAAAATTGACCATACCTTCAGGGACGAAATTGCAACTTGGAACTGAATACGATAATTCTCCAATAGCTGGAAATCCATCAGAATATCCAAAAGTTATGTCTTGGCCTGTGGGCTCTTTCTCAAATCCACTAACTGAGGTGAACAAAAATTATTACACTGTAACTTTCAGTGATGGAACTTCGAAAAATATCTATTGGGATGAGAGTAGTAATACTGGATATGTGGTTTGGGATGGAAGTTCAGGAGATATGATGGAAGAAGAGTATTTCACTCTTAGTAAAACAGAGTCTGGAGTTTTGGAAATAAAGACTTCTATCTATAAATCTATAGCTAAAGATTCATTATCAAGTCTTGAATCAAGAGAAGCAGATGGAAAGACATACTACACAGTTCCTCTGAAATATGACCAATCTATTGAGATATATGAAGATCCAGATAATGCAGGTCAATATAAAACAGATGCTGAAGGATATAGTGTAAACATATACAGTAATAATATATCTATAAGTAACCATAGTTGTGTAATAAAGACTCTCTCTCCTGAGGAAGTCTCTTCTCCATCCAGAAAAGAACTTATCTGTGCCAAGGATGATGTCTTCTCCTATACATATGATGCTGAAAACGAGAGTTGGGTGAGGCG
>CAUDEV010000052.1 GCA_958448685.1 uncultured Alphaproteobacteria bacterium
TATTGAAGAAGTTGTGACTTTACAATTAGCCTATCAAAATAAGTCACTGCACGAAAGTGTGAATTAGAAAGAAGACCTCACCGGCAAACGGCTGATGACACCGCAGGGGCACCTACAGCGCTTTCGGAAGACATAACCTATCATTTGATGAATATATTTATGTTTAAAATCTATCTTGAAAAAAGGAAATTAAGATACTGAGTGGCGTTCGGTGATTTAGCCGTTTTGAAATAAGCAGGACAATAAGGATGATGTCTTTGGGCAATTTCTTTTTTATATCCTTTTTTTGACCAAATAAACAATCCGTTTTCAGATTTACCAAAATCTTTTTCAAAAGTTTTTTTAATCAATTTGCCATCAAATCCTAAATTTCTTTGAATTGATAGAGTATTACGCCTTCCTTTTTGTATTGAAGTCGTGTAGAAATTGCCATTTTCAACAAAGCAAATTACATCTGATTTAGGAGAAATAATAATATCAGGTTTTTCTTCAATTGCCCAAAGAAGAATTCCTGAAATTATTCCTAACCATCCAAAATGACGTAATTTAGTCCGTAACAAACATAGTATGATTCCACCCAAAATCAGGATATAAAGAGAAAACAAGCTTGGAGATTTTATTGTTACATTAGAATACGGCAAAGCTGATATAATCGCCAAAACTTCTGTCATTTTGTTTAATATAAATTCAAGAATATTTATAAAAAAATTTGAAAAACTTGAAGTAATAAGAGTCAAAAATCCGATAGGAACAATTAAAAAAGTCATAACAGGTATTGCAACTAAATTTCCTAATATTCCGGAAAAATTTAAACGATTAAATGTAGCTATAGAAATCGGGCTTGTTGCGAAAGATGCGATAATTGTTGTTAAAAATGAAGCAAGAATATAAAACAAGATTTTCCAAACAAAGTTATTATACTTTAATCGAAATTTAATTAATTTAGATTGAAATGATTCATAAAATGAAATAAGAGAAACGACAGCGCAAAATGATAATTGAAAGCTTACTAAAAACAATGACGCAGGATTGAATACCAAAATCAAGAAAGCAGCAATTGCAACGCTCCTCAATGATAATACTCCGCGTTCTAAGATTATACTTATCATGAAAAGTAATGTCATAATAAATGCTCGTATTGCAGAAGGGGAAAATCCTGATAATCCTAGATATAAAAATATAATTGGAATTGTGAAGAGAGCAGCCAAAATTTTTGGATTTATTCGATAAAATATACAACTTAAATATTGAAACAATTTCAGAAACACAAGATAAACCAAAGATGCTAATATAGACATATGAAGGCCGGAAATCGCTAGAATATGGGCTGTTCCTGAATTGATAAATATCTCTCTTACAGAATTTGGAATAGAAGATTTATCCCCGGTCAGTAATGCTGCGGCTATTCCTCCTGCATTTCCTTTTAGTTTCACAAGAATGTTTTGAGTCAATATCCTTCTGAAATATGAAAAATAATCAAAATTATTATTTGCCTTTATCTTATTTGTATAATATATTATTCCATTTGTATCGATATTTACTAATGAATTATATTGACGTTGATCAAATGCTCCAGGAATTGCAGGAACTCTATGAGGAATTATCTTGCCTTTCAATTCAACAATATCTCCCGGAACAATATTTTCACTTGAATCAACAGAACATGTCATTTTTGCTGTTTTTATAAAATTCAATTCTTTATTATCTGGAAAGTCTATATTCTTGAAAATAATACGTCGCATATTTTTCATAATAGGATGTGTTTCTTCAATGAATTTAACTGTAGCTGTAAATTTTATTCCATTATATTCTTTTTCTAGAAACTTTTTTTGAGGAAGAAACTCTGTGTTTAATATTCCTCCCGTCTGAGATAAATATAATCCTAAGGAAAATATGAACAATATAACAGAAGATATTTTGGATTTTTTATGAATTAAGAAATCTATTAATATAAGACAAGTCGATGATACTATTAGATTAAAAAATGATTTAAAAGGAAAAAATACTCCAACAAGTATTCCGATCCCTAAGACAACAGGAACAAATAATAAAAAACGTTCTTTTTCAGCTAAAAAGCATCCTTTAAATCTCATCGATTTTATTTATTCTAATCCTGTGTCTTTCATCTGCTAATTTCGAGTTTGCGAAAACGTCAACACATTTAATAGCTAATTCTGGATTTATATACCCTGCTCCAAAACATATAACATTAGCGTCATTATGTTCTCTAGATAATCTGGCAATTTCTTCGTTATAGCAAAGTACTGAACGTATGCCTTTAAATCTGTTCGCAGCTATATTCATTCCAATTCCAGAAAAACAAACTAAAACTCCAAAAGAATTTCTGTTTTCTAAAACATAATTTGCAACTTTTTTGGCATAGTCAGGATAATCCACTGAAACACAATCATTATCGGATCCGAAATCTTCTATTTCATATCCTTGCAATTTAAAATATTCAATTATATCGAGTTTTAACCAATATCCTCTGTGATCTGAAGCTAAAGCGATCGTATCAAATTGCATATTATTTCTCCATTGTATAATTTAATATATTTCCCAATTTTTCTGCAAGATTATGTCTGCTTACAATCATATCAATAAGTCCGTGATCTTTCAAAAACTCTGATCTCTGAAATCCTTCTGGTAGTTTTTGTTTTATTGTCTTTTCGATAACTCTTGCTCCAGCAAATCCTATTAATGCTTTTGGTTCAGCAATATGTATATCTCCTAATACTGCAAAAGATGCCATAACCCCACCTGTTGTTGGATTCGTAAAAACGTTTATATATGGAAGTTTTTGTTCTTTCAATTCACACAATGCAGCTATCGTTGCAGGCATTTGCATCAAAGATAACATACCTTCCTGCATCCTAGCTCCTCCTGAAGCGGTGAAGCCTATCAGTGCAGCTCGTTCATTTATTGCAATTTTAGCTGCTTTAATAATGGATTTTCCGACAGCCAATCCCATTGATCCCCCCATAAAAGCAAAGTTCATTATAAATACAACAGCTGAATTTCCTTTTATTTTTCCTTTGGCAATAGAAATAGCTTCTTGATTTCCTGTTTTTTGACGAGAATCTTTTAATCTATCAGTATATTTTTTTAAATCCTTATATTTTAGAGGATCATCTTTTATGGAGACAATTTCTATTTTTTCAAAAATCCTGTCATCAAAAATAGATTCAAAGCGTGCTTTGTTGGAAATGCTAAAGTGATGAGAGCAATATCCACATACCATTAGATTGCTCTCGAGCTCTTTTGTATAAATCATTCTTTCACAAGATGGGCATTTTGTCCAAAGGTTTTCATCAATATTTGAAGAAGCCCCTATAAAAGCCTTTATCTTTGGAGTAACAAAATCTTTTAACCAATTCATATAAACAACTTACTTTAAAAAGTTGCCAATTATTAATAAGTATGAATTATTTTTATAGATTTGTAAAGTTTATATATAAACCTTGAAATTAGTTTTATGTACAACTTTTTCTAACTTATTTGAGCCGTAAGTAATATATTATGAAAAAATCTCGAAAGCCACGCGGCGCGTGGTATTCTCGATATTTTACCACACGCCGCGCGCCAAGAAAACACAGATTATAACAAATTATCTATTTATTTTCTTCGATAAATTTTTCAAAAGCTGAATTAGATAAAAATCCGCATTTAGAAATTATTTCTTTTCCGTTCTTGAATAAAATAAGGGTTGGTAATGATTGAATATCATATTCAGCAGCGAGTTCTTTTGATTCATCAACATTTACTTTTGCTATAGCAATTTCAGGGTGAGAATTTGCATAACTTTCAATAACCGCTGATAACATTCTGCAAGGACCACACCAAGGTGCCCAAAAATCAACAATCACTAACTCATTTGAATTGATTATGCTATCCAATTCTTGTTTGTTCAAAACATTTAACATTTCCTTACTCCTCAGATTTCATTTTTTCAATTTCTCGGATAACGATCTTTTCGACAATATCATTCAGATTCTCGTTTATCCATTTTTCAATCATTTTTCCACTTATAGCAGTCAAAAACTGATCTATCGTTGGTGATGATTCCTTCTTGTCTTGAGATTTTGAGGAAATCTTGCTTTTTCCATAAGAAGTCAAAGCATCCGCAAATTGTCCAAAAGGATTTTTCTTAACAATTAACTGAGGAGCATTTACGACACTTTCAGATAGTGTACTCTTTTCGTTATAAGAGATTACAGATTCTTCTGATGGAATATCAGCAGAGTTCTCAACAGGAGAAACAATGTTTGATTCTTGCAATTTGATTACTGAATCTGTATCATTATAATGTTCTTCTCCATTATGTTGCGAAATAATAGAATCAGTATTCTTTCTTTCATCTTCTTCAGAGACATATTTTCGAATAGAAGACAGAATATCTTCCATTGACATTTCTTCGTCAGGTGTATTAGAAAAATTCATAAATTCAATCCTTCCTTATAATTTCCTACTAGTTTTTCTAAAATGATCTTTATAATCAAATCCAGAGTCTATAACTTTCAAATATCTTGCATCCATTCTTCCAAGCAAAGCATTTGCTCTGCACTGGCTGGAAAAATAATCATTCTCTGCTTGAGTTTCCATAAATTTCGCTTCAAAAAGTTGCTCTTGAGCATCTAATTCATCTTTTATTATCTTAACTCCAGCTTTACATTCAGCTTTTGTATCTCTCAGAGCTATTTCTCTCGCTTTTATGGCTTCTCTTGCGGAAATCAGACTTTGTTTTGCGGCATTTAATGCAGCTAAAACTGACTTTATCTGAGTTTTAACATCTTCAATGGTTTTTTCTTTTTCAACTGCTGCCTTTGTGGCTAGTTTTATAAGTTTTCTTTTTTCAGCTCTTGCTGTGCCTCCATCATAAATAGGCATAGACAAAGAAATTCCCACAGTATGCCCTTTTGAATTCGCCTTATTATCCTGTGGGGATCTATGTTTGCTAGAATGATCATAAGATTGATCGAAGGAATAAGATAAATCAACAGAAGGTGTAAACTCAGGAGTAGCTTTTTTCACAGCTGTTTTAGCCGCAGACAATGCATAAATACTTGCAGAGATTGTTGGATTATTCTTTAGCGCAAGATCTATTGCTTGTTGTTCTGTCATATTTTCATCAAATAACACTCCAGGAATAACTAGATTGTTTGGAAGTTTATATCCTGTCATTTCCTCAAATTGAGCAACATATGCAATATATTCTGCTTCAGCTTTTGCTAATTTTGATTCTGTTTCAGCATAAGCTGCATTAGCTTGTGCAACATCTAAATATTTTGCTGATCCAGCTTCATTTGTTTCCTTTGCAACTTCGATGCTTTCTTTTCTGGCATCTAATAGTGATTTCAAGTGGTTTATTTCTTCTTTTTTGGCGATTATTGTGAAATAAGCAATAGCTACATTTTTCAATACTTCTTGTTTCTTTGCTTCGAATTCACTCCACTTTGCTTTAACACTCCAATCTACTTCTTTTAATGCAGCAACATCAGCAAAACCATGGAATATATTTTGTTTTGCACCAATACTATAAGATTTTACATAAGATTTTGAATTTCCTTCATAATTCCTTTCAGCGGGAGTCTTTTCTCTAGATAACCAAGTTTTTTTATCTCCTGCTTGGTATTGGGTACTAAAATTAACTTTTGGTCTGAAAGAAGCGGCAGCAGAAACGTGATTCTCATGAATAGCTTGTAACTCTTCTTGCGCTGCTAATATTTCTTTATTATTCCTCAAGGCATGTTCAATAGCTTTGAAAAGTGCATTATCAGGATTATTTTTTGCGACTTTCTTTGTTGAGTCAACTTTATCTGTACTTTGAGGTTCAGAAGCAATAACAACAATTGAAGATAAACAAGTTATAAGCAAGAGCTTTCTTAATAACATAAACCAATTCGAAAAATAAATAATCTATTTAAGGATAACATTATTAAAAAAATTTTTACATACTTTTTTATGTATTAGTTCAAAAGAAGTAAGACAAAAAGATATTCTCCTAACATAAATTTAATATACAACTAAGGAGGCCTTTCAAGGAAGAATGTGGACGAAAAATATTATAATTATCAATAAATTTATTCAATTCTATTCGAAGCTCCACTAAGGAATCCTCCAGTGTTTCATGTAAAAATTCTTCTGTAATAATACAATTTATTCGCTCCACATTTCTATTAGTCTTTGGTGATGCCGGCGGCAAAACAAATAATGGAATATTTAATTCTTTACATGTTGCTTCAAAATCTTTCATAAATTCACTTCCTCCATCAACTTGTATAGACTTAATTAGAAAAGCGGCCTTCTTAATAAAATTCTTTAAAAATTTAGAGGCATTCTTGCTATTAGCTTTAATGAAAGGCTCAGCATATGCTCATTTTGATTTTTTACAAGCAACAAAAATACGATATGTACGGCCGTTTAATGTTCTTACCATATGATCGATTTGTACATTTTCTCCTATTTTCATCTGAGAATAAAGCTTAAATTTACGACACTTGGCACAATGTAAACTTTCTGTGTTTCCTATATAAGGGATATCTTCGTTTTCCATAAGTTTTGTGTTCAGTTCTTATTTTTCTTATGAGATTCAAAATGTCTTTATTAAACTTTTTGTTTGTGCATTATTTCCATGATTTTACTATTTTCTCAACTTTTTTATAAATTCAGAAATAACTGTTTTTCTTTACATCTTATGAATTAATACACAATACGGGTTTAGAGTGCCGCATGTTATTATACACACGGCGCTCATTATATATTAGCTTCCCGAATTTGTTTCAACTTCTCCAATTGTTAATGTAGCTCCAGATTTTAGAGTAGTTTTTGCCCCAGGACCAAAAGTTAACTGTCCAGTATTCGATACTGTTACATTCCCATATATCTCATTAATGCCTGTTCCATTCAAAGAAGTAGAAGCTTCAATTCTCATTGGGACATAAAATTTCGAACCTTCAGTAAATTGTGTATGTCCTTTTCCTGTAATCTTTATACTTCCTTTTTTGTAATTTGAAAAATCACTTTCTATATTATCGCAATCATCATTCAAGAATTCCACATTGTAAGCGTATTGAGTGACTCCCTGATCTCCAAAGTGAAAATAAATGAATTTATTACCTACTCCTTCTTTCGATTGCCACGCATTGTCACTGGTAATTTGGATTGTTTTTCCTTCTTCATCAGTTCCTAGGTAAAGTAGATCATTTGCTGTTAAAGATCTGAAATCTAGACCATCAATATCATTCACTTTTTCTATGGTAACGTTACTAAGTTGTAAACGATCATCCACATTTCCACCTCCTTCAACAATCTTGTATACCTTTTCCAAATTCACATCCGTTATAGCGTTATTTGTTTTTATAGTAGTAACAGCGTCTGTTTCAGTTTCTTCAACTGCAAAATTTCCGACATGATTTCTTATAAGGGCTGTTTCATCGGGCATATGAGAATATCCCATTATTGTCGGATATGATCCTTCAGCACATTGAGTAGTTATATTGCCATAGTTATCCGTAGTTCCTATAATCCTAATATCTTTGTTAATATAGACAATCACATCTGCTTCTATAATATTTGGTAGTTCAGATTCTTCTGCCATAACACTAGTAGATAACACAGCTGCAATCAATGTTGTTTGTAATAATTTATTCATATTTTCCTCCATAAAAAGATATATTTACGTTATAGAGAAGCGTTTTCAAAACTTTTCTTCCCTAAATTCAATTCTAAAAAAAAAGGTAAATTTTCCGTTAACAATACTTAAAAAATATTTGAGAGATATTTCGAGTATTATGCAAAAACCTCACAAAATTCCCTAAAATTTTATGGGACTTTTTATTTTTTTGACAAGGTAAATATAAGTTGTATATACTGAAATTATGAGGAATATCCGGACGCGCGACGTGTGGTATCCTTGATATTTTACCACACGTCGCGCGCCCGGATATTCCTCACTCTCGACTTTTTAAACCCTTCCACCTTAGGGATGGATGTTAAATTAACC
>CAUDEV010000053.1 GCA_958448685.1 uncultured Alphaproteobacteria bacterium
CCATCCCTAAGGTAGAAGGGTTTAAAAAGTCGAGAGATAACTTTTCTTGCGAAAAATTGGTTTTAATTTACCAAAAATTAATCTAAGATAGTCTCTGGATTAATTTTTGAAGTTTTTTAAATTGATGCCCTAGTAAACTTGCGCCTTTTGTTATAACTCTTTCCGTCCATATTCTTCCTTGCAAGGTCATATCCTTTGTTGTATACTAAATCTGTGTTAGGAGACTCTTGTCTCACTTCTTTTGAACTAATACACAATACAAGATTACTATTGAAAATAAAAAATAAATTTAGTAGAATGAATAAGGATAGTCTCCTTCGTCTAGAGGCCTAGGACGTCGCCCTCTCACGGCGGCAACACGGGTTCGATCCCCGTAGGAGACGCCATTTGTTTTGGGCGCCTAGCTCAGTTGGTAGAGCAACTGACTCTTAATCAGTGGGTCATAGGTTCGAATCCTATGGCGCCCACCATTGAAAATTAATTTCTCCCGCTATTGTCATGTTTTTATATGGTTTATACAAAATTTAGGAATGCATTATGAATTATATTATGGTTGAAGATGCTTGAGCTTGTATGGCAAAAATGACATTTTGTAATTGAGAGTGATTTTTCAATAATCAGTAGGTCGGTGATTCAAGTTATCCAATTAATATTAACTCTATAGTCGCATTGTTTTCTGCTTACCAAATTTAGTCTGTTTGAATAAGTTGTTTAGCGGCCGAGATAGCTTCTTTATTTATCACATCTCCTGAGATCATTCTTGCAATTTCATTAATTTTCTCTGATTCATTGAGATTTTCTATAGAAACAGATATATTTTTTTGATTTATATATTTTTTCACTAATAAGTGATAATCAGATTTTGCAGCGACTTGAGGGGAATGCGTAATTGATATAACTTGCATATCAGATTGCTTTGCAAAATTCTTCATTAGTTTTCCCATGGCATATGCCGCAGATCCTCCTATTCCGATGTCAACTTCATCAAAAATTATTGTATCGCAATCTGAATATTTGCCCACGGATATTTTTAACGCAAAATTCAAACGAGCAGCTTCTCCTCCGGAAGCTATTTGGGATATAGAGTGTAAATTTTTTTCTTTATTAAAAGATGCAAGAAATTTTATATCATCAATTCCATCTTGTTTTCTGTTTAATTTATTGGATTCTATTTCAATTTTAAAAACAGTATTTGGCATTAAAAGGTCTTTTAAATTTGAATTTATTTTTTCTGTCAATTCAATTGCTGCCAACTTCCTAGAATTCGATAACTTTTCTGCCAAATCATCATACTTATCAATAATATTTGCTTGCTCTTTTCTTAACTCTGTCAGTTTCGTATATGTACTTTCGATTAAGTCAATTTTGTTCTTCGCTTCTTCAAAGAATTCAAATAATGTACTTGCAGATGTGTTATACTTTCTAGCTATGGTTCTTAAAACAGATAACCTTTCATCAATTTCAGATAACTCTGATTCTATAGAACTTATACTTTCTGCAAAAGATTTAAGTTCGGAAATTATATCTGACGCTTCTATATCAATATTTCCTAGGCGTTTCGCTATTTCATTTGTCGTATTGTTATTAATTCTTTCAAGGTTTTTTATTGATTGATAAAATGAATTTCCGAAACACGATTGAAGCAAATCGAAAGAAGATTTTATTAAGTTATTATTAGAAGCAAGTTTTGATATTTCTGCTCGTCTTGATAATAAATTTGTTTCCTCATTTTCTTTTATAGATAAATTTTCAAGTTCAGAAACTATTTGCAGATTATATGACTTATATCGCTTTGATTCTTCAAGTTCATTTTCAGAAATTTTGATTTCTTGTTCGAGGGGTTTTAACTTCGTATATAGATTTTCAATTTGCGATAAATTATTTTTTGAAATTTTATCCGTTTTTTTCAAAAATCTTTCGAAAGTATCATATTGATATTCCTCAGATAAGATCGTGTCATGTTGAGCTGTTATATCCAAGAAAAGAGGTAAAAAATCTTTCAATTCTTTATTTGAAATTGGATTATTGTTGAAATAATAACTTGATTTTCCTGATTGATTAAGTGTTCTTTTTATAACAACAGTTCCGGATATACCTCGTTCCAATATATGTATACTTTTTCCCAAATCAAATTCTATTTCGACAGAACAATCTTTTTCTGGAAATCTGCGAATATTTTTAGAATGGAAACGACCAAAAGAAAAATTTATTGCATCAAGAATTATAGATTTACCAGTTCCAGTTTCTCCAGTTATTACAGTGAATCCTTTTTCAAATATAATATCCAGTTTCTCTATAATAATAAAGTTTTCAATTGAAATTCTTGATATCAATTTTTAATTTCTTATGACAAACTCTGTGACTTTATTATACATCTATGAATTAATTTATGCAATTGAGTAGGCATCTTGTATTAGTTGGTTCATAAGATGTGAGACAAAGAAAGAGTTCCCTAGCATAAATTTAATACACAGCGAATGGATATGTCCTTGCAAAAAAGAATATGGGAAGTATTATAATTATCAATAAATTTATTCAACCCTATTCGAAGATTAACTAATGAATCTCTCAGTGTTTCATGTAAAAATTCTTCTGTAATAATGCGATTTATTCACTCTACATTTCCATTAATCTTCGGTGAAGCAGGCGGCAAAACAAATAATGGAATCTTTAGTTCTTCACATTGTTGTTTCAAAATCTTTCATAAATTCACTCTCTCCGTCGACTTGTATAGACCTAATAGGGACGGTTACCTTTTTAATAAAATCCGAGATCAAACTAAGCATTCCTCCTTTTATCGCATGCTTGCATCCACAGGGTTGCCAACCCTGTAAAAGTGCGATATGCTTTATCCCAATACCAGGGATAACGGAATTTAACCGTTACAAAAGCACAACCTCAGGTCGCACAAAGACCTGTTTAAAGAAGCCGTCATTAGTAGGGAGGATTTCGAAGTTGTCCATTATATTAAAGAAAGAAACATGGCATCAGATTTGATCGATATTTTACCATACGTTATAAATTAAACGGGAAAGTAAAAGAAGAGGCTTTGGGCTGGGAATCTCAAGGCTGGACGGAAAAG
Organism: uncultured Alphaproteobacteria bacterium; assembly: GCA_958448685.1. Classification (GTDB taxonomy): domain Bacteria; phylum Pseudomonadota; class Alphaproteobacteria; order RUG11792; family RUG11792; genus MGBC162888. The sequence goes on from CAUDEV010000053.1 coordinate 3,083, forward strand.
AAAGCCGTGGCGAGACTTTCTGAATTGAAAGAGGCTCAAAGGACAGGAATTGGAGAAATAACTTTAGCAGGCAAACGAAGAGTAGCAAAAGAAAAAGCAGATGTTGAGGCAATGGTCCTTGAACAAATGGCTAAAGACAATATTACCTTTTCTGAAGTATTTCAAAGATATATCGAACAAGCATTTGAGGATAAAGAAAAGAAAACATGTATCGAAGAACAATCAAAATATAATAAATGGATTTTGCCATTGTTTAAAAATAAGCCACTGAAGGAAATTTCTCTATTTATGTTGGAGAAACTCAAAAAATGTATGGCTGATGAGGAAAAAGCTCCTAGAACAATAACTTATGTTCTGGCGTTGATTCGTCAAGTCTTTAACTATGCAAAAAACCATGATTTGTATCATGGGGATAATCCAGTAAGTAAGGTTAAGAAGCCAAGTGAAGATAATAGACGTGTTCATTTTTTGTCACATGAAGAAGCAGATTTGCTCCTAAATGAACTTGCCAGAGTAAGTCCTATGCTATATAATATATCATTGTTATCATTACATTGCGGATTAAGAGCCGGAGAGATATTCAATTTGGAATGGAGCGATATAGATTTTGCAAATGAAACAATTTTAATAAAAGACACGAAAAGCGGGCGAAATCGAAATGCGATTACGACGAAAAATGTTAAAACCATGTTTGAGAAAATGGATAAGTATGATCATACAAATATTGTATTTCTATCAAGAAAAGGAGAAAAGACAACGGAAGTATCAAGGAGTTTTGATAGAGCAATTGACAAATTAGGATTTAACAAAGGAATTATGGCTAGAAGACAAAAAGTAGTATTTCATACATTACGGTATACATATGCCAGTTGGCTTGTTATTAGTGGTGTTGATTTATACACGATTCAAAGACTAATGGGACATTCAACAATATCAATGACAGAGATATTCGCATTTAGCTTCAAATCATCTTAAAAAAGCTGTTAGCCTGATGGAAAACAGCTTAAACAAAAGTAAAGTCGTCGGTATTAATGAACTTAGGAAGAAAGCGTAATTTTTAATAGTGAGCCATAAGGATTTTAGTTGAAAAATAATTACCACGAGTGATATCTTTAGAATTAAAATATCGAGAAAATGAAGCAGTCATGGCAACGATAGAGCCCAGCATAAATATAGCTTTAGATAGTAATACATTATCCCTTCTGAGAGAAATAGCGAAAGCCACAAAAAAATCCATTTCATCGATTTGTGCGGATTTTATTAAAAGACAAATTGAATTGGACGAAGATGCTTACGATATTAAGTTAATAAAAAGCCTCGGAGAAATCAATTTAAATGAGGCAATACCAGCAGAAGAAGTAAGAAAAATACTAAATGCCTTACCAGATTAAGTATTTAAAAGAATCCGTAGAACAACTTGCTAAAATTCCAAGAAATATCAGAAACAGCATTTTAGACGCCATAGATAAGAGATTAAAAAAATATCCTGAAGTGTTTAAACCATTAAAAGGTGACTTAATAGAATATTATCGCTTTAAAGTTGGGAAATATAGTGTGATTTATAAAATTGAGAAAGAAATAGTTACAGTTTTCATCATCAGAATAGATTTCAGAAGTGCTGTTTATAAATAAGTCTTGGAAAGAAATAAAAATTATATGGTAAATTTTGAATTATTAAGTTTAAAACAATGTGACGTGGAAAAATACAATAGATACCAAAGAACATATCCACTAGATCAGAATTGGTATTGATGCAATAGTATGTGCCTCCTTATCAAATAGCCCTGGTATTCTTGCAAATAGATCTGAAAAAAGGATCCTGTAAGAAACTTTATTTCCAGCTTTGCAGAACTTGCAAACTTAGCACAAGAAGAGCAAATAGATCTCGATAGGAATCTGAAGACAATACAAATTAAACGTGAGACCCTAGTGGATTTAAAGCAAGTTACACAAATGTGCTATCCACCACGGGATATCCAAACCTTTGCTCAAAGGCTCTTCACCGTTACCTAAAAACAGAAATGCCAAAAGAAAGACTAGTTAGAGCACAGCAAAACGGCTGGGTAAAAGGATTACCTGGATTACATTGGGATGAATTTCCAAATCGTTAACTCTGATGTTAAATATATTGCACCAAACACTAAACAAACGGTTTCACAAGAGACTTTAGAGGAATGGAAGGAGAATATTTGTTGTTATTGTGAAGGAAATCACATTCTTACTTTGGCTTTAACAACGTCCCTTTCAGGTATATTGTTGAAATTTCAGGATTTCATCAACTCAACCATGATAAATCTTACTAGGAAAAGCTCCATAGGTAAGACAACAGCTTTGCAAGTTACAGCTTCTGTTTGGGGAGGTGAAAATTTTATAAAACAATGGCGTACAACGTCTAATGCTCTTGAATCTGTTGCAGCTGAACATAATCATGGATTGTTAATCTTGGATGAACTAGGCCAAGTCTCAGCAGAAGACGTTTCGCAAGTGTTCTATATGTTGGGGAATGAACACGGAAAACAACGCATGTATTCTGATACTTCCCTTCGAAAATCCAAACATTGGAAAATTGCTATATTAAGCTCTGGTGAGATTGGTGTTGCAGACAAAATCGAAGAAATAGGAGCAAAAGCAGGTCAATTAAGTACGCTGTATTGATATAGACGTTCTCATCGATACAAAATACGGCATATACAACACATTACATAATCTGGAAAGCGGATCGTCATTGTCTAATCTGTTGAAGGAAAATTGTGGGAAGTATCACGGTATGGTTGCAGAGGAATTTATCAAACAACTAACAGCAAATAACACTTCAGAGACATTAAAAGAAGCCATAAAAAGAGATTTTGATATCAAGTCTAGGAGAATATGCGCTAAACACGATTTAAAGGATGCTGACGGTCAAGTGAAGAGAGTTAGTGATATCTCACCTTTACTCTATTACAGGCGTCTACGCTTCAAATTTTGGCATATTCACACATAATGAAAACCAGATAAGAGAATCTATAGATTTTTGTTTCGAAAGATGGTTAAAGAATCGTGGAGGTAAAGGCGCTTACGAAGAACAATATATCGTAGAAGACATTTCTGCTTTCAAATGCCGCCCGTTTTGACACAAGACAAGGACTTGGAGGAACTCCGTCCCGGGACAGACTGGGGTATATGGATAAAGAAACCAGCAAAGAAGCAATTTACTATGTGTATCATTCACTTTTTAAAACGATTTGTAACGGAATGAATCTTAGAGTTGCGAGAGATATTTTGAGACCATCCAGAGATTTGTGTAAATAGGAAATAAAGAGGTAAGATAGAATAGAAAATAAAAATATGAAAGAAATTACGCAAATGAAAACTACAAAAGAAGAGAAAGCCAAAAATGAACAGCTAAACACATGTCGTGTATGGTCTTTAGAATGAATTATCATCTAATAAATTTTCCTTCTCCGGAGATTTTGTATTTCTATCAAATGCTTGGAGGCTATGAGTCTTTGTTATGTAGCAGCATGGCCTGAAGCTTTATTCTGAGCTATGTTACTTAACGAATTCACCAACTCTTGTTCTCTATCAATTAGAACAGCTTCATTATTCAATCTATCATTTATAACTTTTCGATAATATTCCGAGACATCGGCATATTTCTTAAGCCAAGAATAAATAGTTAATCGGCTCTTCCCTAAATCCCTCGCTATTTGACTAATGCTAGAAGCTTTCAATAGCTCTTCCATTAGTCTGTATTCATTCATTTCAGCTTTAGTTAAATTTTCCATATGTGTATGTTTTTGTTATATCTTGTTTATTTTATTATAACATTGAATACGGAATAAATGCATATTGCCACTGTCTGAGTTGTTACATATAACTATTACCTACTTTAAAGAGCTTACAGAGCTAATACCTTTGATGAGAATTAAAAAATACTCCAAATACAAAAGACTATCGTGTACGAGCTTTAGAATGGATTATTTCAATAACACCTCTAACTCCATTTCTGTTATACCAAGATATTTCGCTATAATTGCATCCGGCAAACCATCAGCTTTCATATTAAGAGCGTTCTTTTTTCTTTCTGATTCTATACCTTCTTCACGGCCTTCCTCATGGGCATTTTCTAGACCTGATATATAATCTCGTAATCCTTTTTCTCTTAATCTTATTAATTCCTGTGCTTCTGGATCTGATTTAGCCTTTTCATATAATTCCTTTGCTTCTTTTATTTCAGGAACATATTCACATAACTTTTTTACTTTTTCAGAATATGGATCTTTGAAAAACTCTATCCAAAACGTTATTGGACTATCCTCTCGCATCTCTTCCATTTTTCCCAGTTCTATAAAATGCAGTTCTAAGAGATCTGTTAATTGTTCATTTTTTTCTTTATCTAATAAAAGCACTTTTCTCCAAAATCTTTTATCTTTTTCAAATAGTTTAAAATCCAGTATATTTATCGATATTGTCCTGTGTAAATTCTTGTATGATTCACTAACTTCTAATTGTCCAGAGAATAGTTTAGACCAATAGAACAAGGGTCTAGCAACCATATGAGGCTCTCTACCTTTTTACATTTCTATAGATATTATTTCATTATTTTCAGTTGTGGCAACTATATCTAATCTA
>CAUDEV010000054.1 GCA_958448685.1 uncultured Alphaproteobacteria bacterium
CTTCAATATGGTTTAAGGTTAATTTAACATCCATCCCTAAGGTGGAAGGGTTTATAATCTGGGAGTGAGGTATATCCGGACGCGCGACGTGTAGTATCCTTGATATTTTACCACACGTCGTGCACCTGAATATCTCCTATATTTCCAGTATATCTTTAACATTTCCCAGATGTCAAACATCAAAAAGTCCCATAAAATTTTAGGGATTTTTCCTATATTATTTAGATATTTCATACACAATAAAGCAAAAATATTTTATGTGCGCTCGAAGAGATGTGTTGCCAAATATTTTTAGTATCCCTAAAACAAAAAACAGTATTGTTAACGAAAAATTAACCTTTTGGGGTTACAATTTTAGTATGGATTCTGAAATAATTGTATTATCTAATGACGGTTTTAAGACATTATATTAGCGGAACAGATGGAACCACCCCAGGAATTGGAGGCTGTCCTTTTGATATGGACAGACTTCAAAAAGATTATGTTGAAGGATCAATTACTCCAACAAAAATAATAAATTTTGGAGGAACAGAAAGTGGATTAACCACAGATGTAAAAATGGATGTGACAGCTTTGGGAGACTGTAATGGGGAACAGATTTTAGATGTTCTTGCATGTTCAGGATTTTATGAAACCTCAACATTAAACTTTCGTCTTCCAAATTTACATAAACCAGGGGCTGCAAGGGCATCAGATGTTTGGGTTGTTATTCCTGATAATGTTGTTGTTCCCAAATTGGTGCAAAAACTTCATCAAGGAGCGATTGATAAAATAAAAATAGCGTCATTAGCATATATAGATGCTGGCGGATCAAAAGATCAACCTAGGATAGTGCAAACTGTTGAATATTCCACTTGTTTTATGAAATGCGTTGATCCAATGAGTTATGGATTTTTGACAGTCTTTTCTTTTTCATTTGTAAAAGTAAAAATGACTCAAGTAGATATAAAGCAAATCAGCGAAGGCGGAAAAAATGTCGATGCTGGTACTTATGTTTATGAATTTGATTATAATGCAGCATCAGGAGCAAAAGGAGCTTAATCTCTGAGTAATTCGTTGATGCTAGACTTTGATTTAGTTTTTGCATCAACTTGCTTTACTATAACAGCGCAAGAAATATTAACTCCATTGCTTGGATAACTTCCGGATACAACAACTGCTCCTGCTGGAATTAATCCATATGTTATATCTCCTGTCTCTCGATTTATTATTTTTGTTGATGCAGATATTGTAACTTCTGATGCAATAACAGCACCTTCTTGAACTATTACTCCTTCTAAAATTGAGCTATGTACTCCAATAAAACAGTTATCTTCAATGATTACAGGATTGGCAACTAATGGTTCTAAAACGCCACCAATGCAAGATAGCGCAGCAATATGACAGTTTTTACCAATTTGCGCACAGGAACCTATCGTGGCATTAATATCAATCATAGTTTTTTCGCCAATATAAGCTCCTATATTTATATAACTTGGCATGATAACAGCATCTTTTCCAATATAAACACCTTCCCTTATCAAGGAGATTGGCACTTTTCTATAACGCGCTGAATCATAATCATATTTCAAAAGGCCTAATTTATCATAAGAATCAAATTCTTGCTTCTTCGGGCTTTTTAGTTTAAATGCTAATAATATTGCTTTTTTTATCCAGGTATTTACAATCCAATCACTATTTTTCTTTTCACAAACTCTGATTTCTCCAGCATTTAATAACTCAATGACTTTATCAATATCAGAAATTGCTGTCAATTTATTTATTTTATCTGGATTTTCAAAATAAGTCTCTATTCTTGTTTTCAATTTCTCCGTCATATTTTCTCTCGTTTATTTTATATTGAGGTATATACACAAGTCCAAATTTGAAAAATCCGTTTCTTGGATTTTTAAAGAATCTGGATTATCTTCTTTCATGGCTATTGATAATATCGGAGAAAGTAGATATGTTCCATCTTCAGATTGTTTTGCAAAGTCACGCATTTTTTCAATTGCATTATTAAAATTCTCATTAGGCTTTTCCATTATCAATTCAAAAACCCGAAGGGCAACACTAATTTCTTTTCCAAGTTGAGGCACAAATTCAGGAATTTTGCTTAATATTAAATCTAAAGTCTCTGGTTCCTTATATAAGGCGTTTAACAATTTTGAACAACATTTCAAATATTTAGAAATTTCATTGAAATTAGTGATATCTCGATTAGCTCTTAAGGATACCTTTTTGTCTTCAGATGTTGTGTTTTTTTGAAGCTCTGTTGTTTTTTCAGATAATAATTTATAGAATCCATTTGCTTTATCCAAAAAACTTATATCCATTCCTTGAATAATACCGAGCAAAGCTTTTGCATATTCTTTTGTTTTGTTATAAGCTGTTTGTTTTTCTGCTTTGTTAGATTCCTTTTGGCTTAATTTCAATTGACTAATATAACTATTTGTAACGGTTTCTAAATTTGCAAAAGATGTGTTGAAAAATAATGAAATTATTATTAAATAAACTATTTTTTTCATTTTACCACCTTTGGAATATATAACGCTACTCTTGAATTATCAATTGGAAATCTCTTTAAGTTACCAATTTGCGATTGAAAATTTTCTGCCTTAGCTATTTCATAATTATTGTATAAATAGCTCGCAAGTCTGGATAATTTATATATAAGACAATGTTCTCCAAGTAAATCTGTATAAACTAAAACTTTCATTATCCTTAATATAGCATCATTTGTCGCCAAAATTATCGTATTTTTATCTTGTTTTTCCGAAAATACACCATGTCCAAAATCTTCAGGTTTTGCTGAAATAAACTTAAAAAATATGTCTAATTCCTTTATTATAGAAACCATTTCTAGTGGAGATTTCCTTATTATTGCCGTAACTGTGTCTTTTGTGATATATTTATAAAGCAATGCACAAGCTGTAGTAAATCTTATTATTTTTTCATCTGATCTATTACATCCCTCCAATGAAGGAAAAGGTTTGTTATCCGAATATCTTAAAATGATATCTTCAGATTTTAATTTATCCTCTATCGCCTTTTTTTTCATGTCGTCTATTATTGACCAAGCAGAATTTGATAAATAATTTATATCTGTTTCAGAAAGTTGTTTTTTAGAAAGTTCTTTAGCTTTTGTTGAAAATTCTGATAATTTTAAATTAAATAAATTATTATCCTGACAAAAAGAAAGATTGCTAAAAATAAAACTCAGGAAAAAATATAAGAAAAGCTTTTTCATTTAAAGTTAACAAAAATCCAGCTCATATAAAATATTGTGCCACAAAAGAAACCGCCATGTAAACTTTTATTTAAAATTTTATAATTTTTTTATCAATTCTTTGCAAATTGTTGAAAATATAACAGCAATTGGAACTGATATAAATATACCCACTGTTCCCAAAATAGAAACTGCAGAACAAATGGAAAATAGTAACCAAACAGGTTGTATACCTGTTTTTTCCCCGATATATTTTGGCGTTATAAAGTTCGAATCAATAAAAGGAATAATTAAATAAATACAAATGGTTATTACATATTGATAAAAATGCGAAAAACTGTCAATAGATATAGCTAAAGTTGCTAATAAACCTATAAACGGACCAAAGAATGGAGCTATGGATAAAGCTCCGGACAAGATTCCACAGATAAAATATTTATTTACGCCTATCAGAAACAAACTCAAAATATATAAGCAAGATAAAATACCGCAGACTATTAGTTGTCCTTTTGCATATAATCCCAGTTTTATATTTATTTCCCTAATTATATTTATTCCGAATTCTGAAAAGATTTTTTTCAAAAACCCAGAGAAAAATTTATCTATTTTTTCCCAATCCTTCAATAAATAAAAAGTTATAATTGGAGTCATGAACAGAAACATAATAATATAAACTAATGTTAATCCTGTATTAACAAAGTTTGTTATATAATTTGGTAAATCAGAGGTCAATTCCATAATCGCATTTTTCAAAATGGCCCCTATATCAAATGCAACATCTAAGCTAAATTTTTGGAATATATTTCTGAAAAATTCGTTAATAACATTTGGAAAATCTTGCAATAAATGAGGCAAATTTGTGGTCAAAGTCACTAATGCGTTTTTAAATATAGGAAGAAGAAATATAGCAAACAAAGAAACGAATGTTAGAAAAATTAACACAATAATTCCAGCAGAAATAGAATAGGATATGTGCAACTTCTCAGAAAGTTTTTGAACAGGAACGTGAAAGGCATATGCTAGAATCAAAGCTATAATAAATGGAATAACCCATTGGCCCATGAAATATAATAATGTTCCTATAAAAGAGAATAAGATCATATTATTAATAAATTTTGTTTTTAATTGCGTCTTGCTATTGATTTGCATAAAGCTTTTTCAAAAACGTTATCTTAAAGATTATACCACTTTACTTTCATAAATAACCATATTAAATTCTACTTATCATTTTGAATTTATATTGTAATATTTCCATAGCTTTTTTCGCCTTATATTTACTTTTATAAACTGCAAAGCAAGTGGGGCCAGAACCAGAAACTCCGCTAAAAATAGGCTTTGTTTCTTTTAAGTCATTTAAAATTTCAGATAATTTCGAAATAAGCTTTATTGAAATAGGTTGTAGTGAATTATGAAAATTTTTCAAAACATCAAAATTAATATTTCCAAAACCTATGATTTTTTGGAAAGGGCCTTGAAAATTATTAAAAACAGATTGGGTTGAAAGGGAATCACCATCATTAACAATTAAAGTATAGCAGTTTTCAAGATTTAAATCAAGGCCTAAGATATCCCCTTCTATACCTGTGCCGTTTAGATATACGTATTTATGGTTATAAATATATTTGTGGAGAAAAACCATATTATCTGCGCCTAGTTCTTTGAAAATATGAACATATTTTATTTTTTCTTCTGTTGGAAAATTCCAAATATCAAACACTGTATTAATAAAACAAGCCGAATTACTTGATCCTCCACCAATTCCAGCGGCTATGGGAAGATTTTTTTTAATAATCACATGGGGTATTTTTTTGTCGAAATTCGATCTTAAAATTTCTGCAGCTTTTTGAACTGAATTGATTGATAAACCTTGGATTCGAGCTGAGGAATTATTAAACTCTATTTCGGGAAAAAATATTAATTCGTCATATATATCTTCCAAGAATGCAAAAATACTTTCCATCTCGTGATATCCCGAATCTGTTTTTTTTGTTATATTCAGCAATAAATTTACTTTCGCTATGGCATGTGATATAATTTGACTCATGAATTGTAATGCTCAACAACTGGATCAATTCTTAAAAAAATGGTATCAAACATTTGGTATCGATCATGTTTTCTATGATTTGAATTCTATAAAACCTAAAGTAAAAAAACAAGAAATTTTTCCTGAAAAACAAACATCTTTTTCAACTTTGGAAGATTTAAAAAAGGCTGTTTTGGAAATTGACTGTATGTTGAAAAAGACAGCTCGAAATACAGTTTTTTCAGATGGAAATCCAAATTCTGATATAATGATAATCGGAGAAGCCCCTGGACAAGAAGAAGATGAACAAGGAAAACCTTTCGTTGGACAAAGTGGCAAATTGCTTGATAATATGCTGCTATCTGTTGGAATAAAACGTTCTGATGTCTATATTTCAAACATTGTTTTTTGGAGACCTCCTGGAAACAGAACGCCTTCTGCTGAAGAAATAGCGCTTTGTATGCCATATGTCGAAGCACATATATCTTTTATCAAACCGAAAGTTTTGTTATTGCTGGGAAGTGTTGCTGTTAAATCATTACTCAACACTTCTGAGGGAATTTCAAGATTAAGAGGAAAAAAGAATATTTATAAAAATATAGACGTTATTCCAACGTTCCATCCCGCATATTTGCTTCGTTCTCCCGGACAAAAAGCTTTGGCTTTTAGAGATTTTATTACTTTAAAAAAATTATTAGCCTAAAATTAACGAAATCTTAACCTTTTTAAATTAGACTATACTTATAGATTAAGTGTGAGGTCTTTATGAAAATTTTTAAAACTTTAGGAATACTTGCATTATTAATTAGCGGGATCAATCAAAGCTACTCTGTAACGACAGAAACTTTAGAACTTGAACAAACAATGCCTCAAACAATTAGTCCTTTGCACCGAGATTTAAATGAGTTTAGAACAAATAATCCTCAGCTTAATTATGGAATTAGTTCAATAGAAAGTCTTTATAACAGTGGTATGGATATTGAAGAATTATATGGAGCAAAAAAATCTCATTTATGTTTAAGGGAAATTCTATTTAAGTTGGAAATCATTGCCGGTGGAGGATGTGGAGTTTTGCGTTGTCTTAGTGTTTTTCATCCTGATATTGATGCTTTCGCAAAAGCATTGATTGGATGTTATGCTGGAAAGGCTCTCTTTTGGGGAGCGGATGCCTATTTAAATAACTCTGCCAAACAAGCTTCTATATCTTTAATAAATACAGCGCAAACAGGCGCTTTGTTAGTATCAGAGGTTTCTAAAAAGATCAATGAGGTTAATAGGATTGACTTTTCTCCAATATTGAATATATCTAAAAAGGTTATAGATATCATGAATCAAAGAGACCTTGATGAAGATGGCGTGAAAAAACTTGAAAGATTGCAGATTTTAACGAAGAAAATGAGTAACTTATCTACATTTAAAAAAGTTGTAGTAACAGGAGGAAAAATATTATCATTTATAATAGGTGCATCTGCAGGAATTACTATTGCTGCAACAGGCCAATATTCTGACCCTTCCTATTGGTTAACTTTAATAACATGCGCTTTCGATCCTATAATCGATTGTATAAACACAAGAGCCACAACAAAACCAATAATCAGAAAATATATTACTGTTAGTGAGATGATTTATCTTTGTGACGGGTTTATAAAAGAATATGAATGTTTCGAGCCATAAGACAAAGGAGTTATATAAATTTAAAAGTTTGACCAACATATTGATAATAATATAAAAATTTGAAATGAAGTCCCGTAAAAATACCTAAAATTTTATGGGACTTTTTATTTTTTGACATACGCGTTCCTAATGTATATCCTGAAAATATGAGGTATTCAGGCGTGCGACGTGTGATACCCTTAAAATTATATCACACGTCGCGCGCCCTCCATGTAATTCTTCATAATATATATTTATTTTCGAAAGGCGGGAACGATTTTATTGATTTACTCTTATTTAGTCAAGTCACACTTCGTTTCACTCGTTCTTTGGACTTGACTAAATTTCGTAAACCCATCCTTTTCGAAAAAAATAATATAAAAAGAGTTATAACAAATGGCGCATTTAGGCTCATTAAGGCGTCCTCTATAATAAACTTTTCGCAAGAAAAGTTATCTCTCGACTTTTTAAACCCTTCTACCTTAGGGATGGATGTTAAATTAACCTTAAACCATATTGAAGAAGTTGTGACTT
>CAUDEV010000055.1 GCA_958448685.1 uncultured Alphaproteobacteria bacterium
GTTTTGAGAGCTATAGATGAAGTTGTTACTCTACTATAGTATTCCAAAACATATTTTATTTAACCTCAACAGTAGTATTTCGAATGAAAGAGCGAAATAATGTTGATTTTTAATAAAAAGAGTAACTGCACGAAGCGTGAATTATAAAGAAGACCTCACCGGAAAACTTTATTGACACCGCAGGGGCACCTATAGCGCTTTCAGAAGACATCGTGAATCAGGAAAAGTTAAAACCTATATTTAAAATATAGAATTTATGGAAAACGTATATTATAATCCTATTATAAAAAGTGTTTTTGAGATATCAAAAGTGTTTAGTCGTTTATTTGGTTTTTTATCCACAGACATGGCTATAGATCTGGGAACTGCAAATACATTAGTTTATGTTAATGGAAAAGGCATAGTTTTGAATGAACCTTCGGTAGTTGCCGTTGCTAATGTAAATAACAAAGTAGAAGTTCTAGCAGTTGGCAATGAAGCAAAACAAATGTTGGGAAGAACTCCCGGACATATTCAAGCCATTAGACCTCTCAGAGATGGCGTTATTGCTGATTTTGAAGTTGCAGAAGAGATGATTAAATACTTTATAAAAAAAGTTCATAATCGAGGAATATTTACTTCTCCAAAAATAGTGATATGCGTTCCTTATGGCGCGACAGCTGTTGAAAGAAGAGCAATTCAGGAATCAGCAGAAGGAGCAGGAGCTCGAGAAGTTTATTTAATCGAAGAACCAATGGCCGCAGCAATTGGGGCAGGTCTTCCAATAACAGAGCCGAGAGGATCTATAGTTGTGGATATTGGAGGAGGGACAACTGAAGTTGCCGTCGTTTCTTTGGGTGGAATTGTTTATGCTTCGTCTATTAGAGTTGGAGGCGACAGAATGGATGAAGAAATCATAACATACATCAGAAAGAATTTTAACTTACTGATTGGTGAAGCGACCGCAGAGAGAATAAAGAAAGAAGTTGGATCTGCGATTTGTACTCAATCTAGTAAAGATATAAAAATGATGATAAAAGGACGCAGTTTATTAGATGGAAATCCAAGGGATTTAGAAATTACACAAAAGCATATTTCTGAATCATTGATGGATCCTGTGAGTGCGATTGCTAGTGGAGTGAAAGAAGCATTGGAAAGAACACCTCCTGAATTGGTTGCGGATATAATAGATTCAGGCATAACCTTAACAGGAGGCGGGGCACTTTTAGCAAATCTAGATATAGTTATATCTCACATAACCGGAGTAACAGTAAAAGTTGCAGAAAATCCTTTAAATTGTGTTGTCTTAGGAACTGGAAAAGCATTATTAGAATCAAAGAAAGCTGGAAATATTTTGCTAAAAACTTATTAATGGAGAAATAAATGTTTTTATTATCGATTATATTCGAACTCTTAATAAGCTTAATGAATTGTATTGAGTATATTCTGATCGGCTATATCATACTTGGTTGGTTTATATTTTTCGGAGTTCTTAAAAATCAAGAAAGCGTGATATTCAGAATATACATTTTTTTGATGAGTAGAATAGAACCTCTCTTAGGGCTTATAAGACGTTTTCTTCCAAGTGTTGCTGGTTTAGATTTTTCTCCGTTAGTAGTTTTCATAGGATTGCATTTTATTAAGGTATTGATTGTAAAAATATTTTTCTTTATAGCTTATGCCTAATGTCTCGGTTAATGATCTTGATCTGACTATAGCACAAGTTATAAAAAAATATGGTTTGTTGCAGAATAAGAAAAGATCAAAGTCCTTCGGTCAGCATTTTTTATGTGATTCATCATTACTAAAAAAGATAACACATTGTGCTCTTCCATTTGATGATAAAGCTATAGTAGAAATAGGTCCGGGACCTTGTGGTTTGACAAGGGAAATTGTGAAATGTTCGAAAAATAATGATATATACTGCATTGAAAAAGATATAAATTTAAAAGAACTACACGAGAATTTTCAACAAAACAGCAATAGTAATATAAAATTTATATATGATGATGCTTTAAGAGTCAAACCTCAAAGCTTGACAGAAAAAGAAATTATAATAATATCAAATCTTCCTTATAATGTTGGAACCCAAATTTTCTTGAATATGTTGAAAGATTTATCACGTATATCAAAAATGATCTTAATGTTTCAAAAAGAAGTTGCTGATAGAATTTGTGCAGAAGTTGGAACAAAAGCCTATGGTAGACTTAGCGTTATTTCACAGTTTCTTTGCAATGTTGAAAAAATATTTGATATTTCAAATAAAGCATTTTTTCCAGAACCGAAAATTATGTCTAGCGTAATAAAAATAACTCCCAAGAAAAGCGAAATTCACAGAATTAGGAAACTTGAACAACTTACGGAAAAATGCTTTCAATTTCGAAGAAAAACGATATATAAGATTTTGAAAAAAATGAACTTGGAAATTGATATAGATAAAATCTTGACTGAATGCGAAATAGATAAACAATCACGTCCGGAAAATATATCGCCTCAAAAATTTTTAGAATTATCTGAGAAAGTTTTATGAAAACAAAACCTGATTTTGAATTCGAGAAAATATATGAGGGAAAGGAAATATATGGAATCGATGAAGCTGGTTTAGGACCATTAGCAGGACCAATTGTTGTTGCTTCATGTTGTATACAAGATTTCCGGCTTTCAGATGAATTGCTGAATAGTATAAACGATTCAAAGAAAATATCTAAGAAAAAAAGAGAGAGCCTGTTTGAAATTATAACAAATACTCTTAATATCAAATACGGTATTTCTATTGTAGAAAACACGGTGATTGATGAAATAGGTCTTTCAGCAGCTTGGAAAAAAGGAGTGATTGAATCTGTCCTGGAATTCAATTCTGAAATTTGTCTAATAGATGGTTCCAGACGTGTGGAAATTCCAAATTGCAAAACTATTTCAATCGTAAAAGGAGACCAAAAGAGTTATTCAATAGCCGCCGCTTCGATTATTGCAAAAGTAACCAGAGATAGAATTATGAGAAAAATACATGAAGAATTCCCCGAATATGGATTTGATAAACACGTAGGTTATGGAACAAAGCAACATATGGAAATGCTGATGCAATATGGTCCTTGCAAATATCACAGAAAGAGTTATGCGCCTATAAGATTATTAACTAATTCTTTCTTGAAATGTTTTAAATAATATTGTAATATAATATTAGTATACAGATTATTTATATAACTTATGAATAAATTAAAAGCTAAGTGGTATTATCTGGCAAGATTTTTGGGATGGTATTTTTGGTTTTCCTTTGTATCAGGCATTGTAAAATTAATAGGCGTTGAGATACCAATTTTATTAAATTTAATAATTATCATAATCGATTTTATAATTTTTCACATATCTTTAAACAAAACATTTTTTAAACCCTACAATTATATAACAATACGTCCTAAATTTCCGAAATTAACTATTCGATTCTCAATAAAAGTTTATTTAATGACCATAGCATTAATTTTTGCTATCTTTGCATTATTCTTGGGAGGATTTTTATTATTAGTAGCGTTGTTAGAGCCATTTTCCAAAATCTCTGACGATTTTATTTTTAAATGTGTTATATTTATCGGCTGCGGTTTAATGTTACCTCTTTGTTATATTTCAACATTATTCGTAATTAACAGAACTGTTAAGGAAAATGCTATAATTGAATTGAAATATAAAAATAATCTTACTTCTAACTGAATTATAATATAAAATGGTTTTATGAATAAAATAAAAGTAAAAAAGTATTATTTATCTAGATTTTTAGGATGGACGGTAGTAAATCCGCTTTTCTTAATTCTCACCCTAATAAATTGTTTATTTGCCAAATATCATATTTATATTGGACTTATAATTATTATTTTATTTATATTAATTATAATTAATTTTATATTTTTCTATTTTAATTTAGATAATATATTTTTTAAACCATATAAACATATAAGTATAATCCCAAATTTTTCGAAAGTTACTTTTGTATTTGCGTTAATAACTTATTTGAAAATATCTGGAATTATACTATCTATTTATAGTATGCCTTTTTTACTCTATGAAATAACAAGTATTCGTATTGTTATTAATAATATTATGGGAGAAGCTTGTATAGCATTCTTTATTTTACATATATTTTTTGTTACTCTAATTAGTCCCTTTATAGCTTTGTTTATAATTCACAGAATCGTTAAGAAAAACGCGACAATTGAGACAAAAACTCAAGTTTAAGATAGTGATGCAAATTCGCGTCACTTTGCAAGTTTATTATTTTTTAAATATTCCAAAACGTTGTTTGGTTCTTGAACTTCAACTATTTCAGCGTTTCCCAATTCAAGAAGTCGTTTGGCAACTTCATAATCATTTCCGCCTTTTTCTGTTCTGTCTCCAAAGAATATTATTTTCTTTGTCGGGTGCATTTCTCTGAGTTTATCTGCAACTTGAACTTTTCCAAATCCGTTTGGCACAATATCGATGCTGATAGCTCCACCTATTTCAAAACTATATTGAGGATAAAGCTTAGACAACTCTGTAGCTATGGATTTTCTTTCTTGGTTTTCATTATCCCAATTTTGATATCTAAAACGCTCTTCTAAAGGACATTCTCGACCTACAACGCAAAAGTTCACCATTCCGCAGCGTTTTTCAATATGATTGGGATAAAGGGTATAAGGATAACGTGTGTTTTTTATATAATCTTCGAGTTTTTTAATTAACGATTCTTCAGGAACAAATTCGTTTTTACTAATTCTTTCCCCATCTACATAAAACTCATTTCCCATTGAAGCGAATATCCCCGTTACTTTTTTCATAATGTTTTCAGGAATTTGTTCTCTTATTTTCTCAATATCAGAACCAGTAACGATATAAAAATACGTTCCTGTAATTAATTCATTGAAATCTTTTTCAAATTGAGAAGTCATAGCTTGTCTTGAAGGAGTAAGGGTTCCATCCATATCTGATAAGAAAACACAATTTTTAAAGTTTCGAGGAATCATAGATGTAATTCAAAGTTCTCAACTTATTTTATTATAATATATTTAAACACGACTTGTCTTTATATTTTTTCAGATTCAAAAATCTATAGAAGCCGCTGGAAGCAACTCTGTGGTATCAAGCTTTTACATTGACAGTAACTTAAGATGTATCAACATCGCTTTGGTTTACTCATTCTGTTGATTTATAATACGTTGGATTATTTATCTCAGAGTTCATAAGTCTGCTAAATCCATATTTTTCCATGAGGTGATCATAGTTTATAATTCTTTCAAATTGAGTAGTATTGATCGTAGATTTATTAACTATGTGAATTTGATATTAGATCCGTTTCTATAATAACATATTATACTTAAAAGTATTTTTGAGACACTGTGAGAAATAAAAATTACTTAAAATTGTTTATAAAATTTAACGTGCTAAAGATCTTGAAATTCTATTTAGGTTTAGTGTAAACTGGATCTTATAAAACATTAGAGTGGAGAGAAATATGAATTTACCGTTAATGCCAAAAGCAACCGCGATATGGCTTATAGAAAATACAACATTAACTTTCTCTCAAATTGCTGATTTTTGTGGTATTCATATACTTGAAGTTGAATCTTTAGCAAATGGTGATATGGATTCAAAGATGGTTGGTTTTGACCCAATTGCCGCATCACAACTTACTACGGAAGAAATAAAACGGTGCGAAACAGATCCAACAGCGAAATTACAATTAAAATCTAGTGAATATTTTGAAAGTTTAAACAAACAGAAAAAATATACGCCTAAAGTAAAACGCCAAGTAAAACCTGATGCTATTGCTTGGATATTGAAATATTATCCAGATATTCCCGAGCAAGATATTTGTACATTGATAGGTACAACAAAAGCAACGATTAAATCCATAAAAAACAAAACTCATAAAGCTATCTCTACATTGCAACCAAAAAGTCCGGCTGTTTTAGGTCTTTGCACTGATGCTGAATTGGATTTTGTTATATCTAAGTTATCAAGAGAGTGATTATGCCAAAAATTATATTCAAAACAGAAGATAAAGAAATAACAGTTGACGCTGTCGTCGGAGAAACATTATTAGAAACTGCGAACAGATCTGATGTTCCATTATTTGGAGGATGTGGAGGCGCTGGAGTTTGCGGAACATGTCATGTTTTTATTGATCAGGAATTCCTGAAAAAACTTAATGAACCTGCTTTGGAAGAATTAGATCTTATAGAGGTTCTTCCAAATGGAAACTCTAATTCCAGATTAGCTTGTCAGATTGTTGTAACAGAAGATTTAGATGGAATGATTGTTACAATTCCTTAAATAATGAATGAAAATCTAAAACAACTTTCTTTGCCGATCTCTTGGGCTTTTTCAAAAAAAAGAAAAGATTTTGTTGTAAGTGATTGTAATCGATATGCTTTCGAATGGCTTGAGAAATGGCCATTTAAAATTAAAGATAATTTCGTTTGCATGGTTGGCGAAAAAGGTTCCGGAAAAACTCATTTATCAAGCATCTGGGCGGAAAGATTGGACGCAGATATTATAAACGCTTCTGATGATGTTTTTAATAAGTGGTACAGTATAGTTTCCTCAGAAAATACCCAGAAATATTTCGTTCTTGATGATGCGGATTTGATAAAAGATGATATAGTGCTATTTTATATATACAATACAATAAAAGAGAAAAACGCTTATTTGCTCATGACTGCGGCGCGCTCACCAAACAAATGGGATTTAAAATTTAAAGATATAAAATCACGCCTTTCTACATTAAATATAATAAGAATTCAAAGACCAAATGAAGCAGCAATAAATTCGATTATAGAAAAAATGTTGTTGCAACGCGGAATTTTAGTCAAAGAAAATGTTGTTGATTATATCTCAAATCGAATAGAAAGATCATATGAATCAATAAATTATTGGATTAATAAACTTGATTCCTTATTGATAGATAAAAAATCTGGATTATCAATTAAAATTGTGAAAGAAATCATAAAATAAAAAGATTAATCAAGTACTTTTTTCAATCTCCATAGCTTTCAATTTTGATAGATTATGTCTTGCGAAAGCGCTATAGGTGCCTCTGCGGTGTCAATGAAGTTTTCCGGTGAGGCCATCTTTCTA
>CAUDEV010000056.1 GCA_958448685.1 uncultured Alphaproteobacteria bacterium
AGCGGGCGAGAAAAAGAGGGCGGAACTTGTGGCGCGGAAGGGGCCCGGAAAAATGAGAATCAACGCAATTCGTCAGGAAACCTGATGTTTTCCCGACTCAGTATCTCTTGAAATCCGGCTTTGTGAGCCGGATTTCATCTCCCCCGTTCCGTCCCGTCCGCGTCAGGTTCCGCTCCCACCCAAATCAATGCCCCGCGCCCCGGCACGTTTCTCCCCTCCCACCGCATCCGCCGCCCACACGCCGACCGCTTTTTCTCTGAAGTTGAGAGCGGAAGAATCTGCTAGATAGAAGGGGATAAGAATGGAAATGAAAGAACAAATAGGATATTAGTGGAAAAAGTTGAGAGTTGTGGAAAATATGGGGGTTGAACTGATATGAAAAGAAATATCTATAAATATACGTATTTATATAAAAAAAATTACATGTTTTTGTGAAAAAAATATTTATGTGAATTTATAATGAATAAAAACTGAAAATATGTACAAAAAGCACATTGAAAAAAGAAGAAATATAGATATAATGTAAGTATGTAGACGAAAAAGAAAAGCTGAACAAGACTATTTGCATATGAAAAATAAAAAAAACGATGGAAAATATGTAATTATAGATGACGGGACAGCAGGGGGGCTGTTTCTGAGTGAGAATGAATACTATGTTGATGAGAATAAAAAAGTTGTTTTGTGCAATTCTGAAAAAAAAGATAATCTGTTTAGAAAGAGATATAAACTAACACATGGCGATAAGTGTTATAGTATCATCAAATATTTTTGCCCAGAGGTAGAATTTATCTCTATAAAAATTATGGAAACAGGGGAAAGAGGTAGCATTGATTCATTCAAAGCGGCGTTAGAATGGTGCTTAAAAGAAAAGATAAAACTTGTGCATATGAGTGTTGGAACAACAAATTATATAGATGCAAAAAAGATAGAAAATATTATAAAACAAATGGTTTCTAATAAAATGATATTATGTGCAGCGCTATCAAATACAAACTTTCCTACATGGCCGGCATGCTTTGATGGGGTTTTCGGGGTAAGAAATTATATTGCTAAATTGCAGGAAAAAGAAATTTCGGTGTCTAAATCATTTCCTTTTTCGGAAATGAATTCGATACAGTTAAATTTTGATGACGTTTTAAAGAAGATTGTTGGGAAAGAATACAAATCAAATAGTTTTGCAGCTCCGATTATTACTGTGCTTTTGATATGTTATTTAAGGAAAAATAAAAAAGGTTCATACCAAGATGCAAAAAAATTTATTATGAATCATATAAACAAATGTATCTATGAAAAAGAATTGGAATGGAATGGGATTGTGAATAATAAAGCGTGGTCAATTCCGATAATTTTAACACGTACTGTTATTGGGGCAAAGTTGTTATATGAGTGTTTTGGGAAGGAAGACTATGAGTGTATAGTATTAACATCAGAAAAGAACCTAAAAGAGTCTTGCGTGGCAGAAATTCCATTAGAATTTTATACGCATGGGAATGTGACAGAGACGTTAATAATGGCAGTAAATACAATATACAATCCAGATGTGCTTATTATTCAAACGGATAAAAATATATTTGAAAGTAATAGTTTGATAGATTTTGAGGTTTTTGATAAAAAAGGATGGAATGTGAAAACAAGGATGGAGCAAATGCAGTTTGAAAATTGTTATAACGCATATAAATGGATAATAATGCAACTTTTAGACGACTAAAATTTACTGGATTACTTTTGCGATCGCAATGGGTAATAAAATTATGCTCGAAGGGAGGTATTCAAATGAAGAAAACGCTTAAAAAGAAAGAACATAAGGGAAGAAATAATGTGAGTGTTTATGCAAATGGACCGTGTTCATGCACATGCTTTTCTACGTGTGGGTCTGCCTATGTTCAGAAAGCTCAGGCGCAGAATCAGTTATACACAAGTGTATTTGGATCTAATGCTAATCACTAAAATGTAAGAAAGATGAGGGCTGCTACAGTGTTAATTAGTTGTAGTCCTCATTTTAATTAGAGGATAAGTTTAAAAGTTGATTTAAGCATTATAAAAAATCGTTTAAGAATATGGCTAGAAGTATTATAGATCCTTTGAAATAGCGTTTGTTAAAATGTTGATATGTTTGTTGTAGAGTAAAAATGCTGACAATAGTAGATTTGATGAAAGAGAATAGAAATGATAGAAGAAAAAGTGAAAGATATATTAAAGAAATATAGAAATTTAGAACAGAAAAAAGACTGGAAAAATCAAAAGCTTTTAGGAAATGATCTAAAATTCAGCGCAAGAGATTTGATAAATGTATATGTGGAGTTAGAAAAAGAATTTGATATTCATTTTAAGGAAAAAGATATTGTGGCTGGAAAATTTGATACATTTGATGACATAATAAAATTGATTAACAAAGAAATAGCATATAAAACAAGAGGAAAAGAACATGCATAAACCATTTATTCATTGTTTCAAAACTGCAAAAGAATATTATGTATATGATGTGAATACTGATAAAATTATTCAGGTGTCTTTCGAAACATATAATTTTTTGGAAAACAATATTTGGGATGAAAAAGCGGAAAGAGAAATAGAAAAGCTAATAAATGAAGGATATTTGAAAAGAACGCGGGTAGAAGAGGTAAAACATTTTGCTACGGACTTTTTAGAATCTTATTTAGAAAATAGAATGAATCAGTTAGTTTTGCAAGTGACACAAAAATGTAATTTGCGTTGCAGTTATTGTGTTTATTCTGGTGATTACAAAAATAGAAATCATAGTCAAAAAGAAATGAGCTGGGAAACTGCAAAAGAAGCAGTAGATTATTTGTATGGGCATTCGATGTCTAGCGAAGACATATATATATCATTTTATGGCGGAGAGCCATTATTAATGTTCAGATTGATAAAAGAAGTAGTTGAGTATGTGAAGAGAGAATATTGCCAAAGAACGGTACATTTTAATTTGACCACTAATGGAACGTTGTTTACACCAGAAATTGTTCAGTATTTTATTAAAAATAATATACAAATTATGTTTAGTTTGGATGGGCCTAAAGAAGTGCACGATAAAAATAGAATATTTGCAGGAAGTAATAGAGGATCATTTGAAAAATTGAGAGATAGCATGAAAATGATATATAGTATGGACAGAAAATATTATAAAAAAAATGTGTCTTTCAACACAGTGTTAGATCCCCAAAATGAGTTAAGAACAATATATGAGTTTTTGGATAAAGATAGGCTGATTTCGAAAAATTTGAGTAGAATATCTGTTTTGAATGATAATTATACGGATAAACAATGTGAATTTAGCGGAGAATTTGTTGAAGAACAGGAATATGAATATTTTAAATGTTTTCTTTCAAAATTAAAACGAATTAATGAAAAATTTGTGGCTAGAGCAGTAAAAGAAGAATTTGATAATGAAATGAGAGAAATTAAACAACATGAGGAAAAAATGCAAGAAGAGATTTCAAAGGTAAATCATCATAGTGGTCCCTGTATTCCAGGCGCGAAAAAAATTTTTGTAACAGCAGAAGGAAATATATATCCGTGTGAGCGAGTGAGTGAAATATCAGAAGTTTCCAAAATAGGTGATATAAAAAAAGGAATAGATAAAAACAAAGTGTTAAATTTGCTAAATATAGAACGATATTCGCAAGACCGGTGTAAGGATTGTTGGGCATATCAACATTGCACAATTTGTATAGCATGTGCAGATGACACTAAAAATATTTCAAATAAAGAAATAGAAAAACATTGCTGGAAGGTTAGAGGGGGATTTGAAGAGGCAATGAAAAATTACTGTACTTTAAAAGAACTTGGTTATAAATTTGAGGAGTATGAATGAAAATGTTAAAAAGAGTAGGTATATTTCCGGTAGATCAAGAAAGTATAACACTATTTGAGAACATACATGAATGTAGATATGGTGAAATTATGCATATTGCTTCAATAAAAGCATGGGGACTTTGCGGGAAAAAAATTCAACGTTGTGATGGTAGTGAGATAATAATAGAGGAGGGAATAGGTAATATTATAAAAGAATGTGAAGTGTTAATTCTTCTTGAAAGTTGGCACGATGCATCGCCTGAATATATAAAGAGCGTGGTGAAAACAGCAAAGCAGAAATCCATAACGATAGTTTCTATTAATAATATCAGGAACAGTTTAGAGATAGATCAGCATTATGAAAATGTCGTTGTTGCTAAAAAATTAAAAATTCAAAAAAAGTGTGACGATTTAAGAGTAAGAAAGATAAATATTCCGGTTATTTGCGTTTTGGGTTTGACACAAAATAGTGGAAAATTGAAAATGGAATTAGAACTGCAAAAATGTTTGAAACAAAAAGGATATAAAGTTGCAGCAATTGTTTCTGGATTAAATGGATTAATTGGGAAAGATACATTTTGCTTTGAAAAGAAATATTTAAATGGGAAAAATAGGAATGAAGAGATAATTATAAATATAAATGCGGCTGTAAAGCGGTTAGAACAAGATTATGATATTGTAATTGTTGGGATACCAGGAGCATGTCTCTCGTTTAATCCACAATATTCTAATGATTTTGGCATTACTACACAATTGTTTATGTGTGCAATAGAACCAGATTATAGTGTTTTGATGCTACCATATATGCGCTATGAAGAAGCGTTTATTAGTCATGTTAAAGATGAGGTTCAAAAAAGATATGATATTACAATTAATGATATTGGAATATCAGAATTTGCAATTGATATGGATGCGAGTTTTGAACAAAAAAAGATGTGTTTTTTAAAATTAATTGACAAGGAAAGGGATTTTGAGCATTTGAAAAAAATATCAGTTGTTGATATTAAAAGTGATTCTCAAATAGAAAAATTGAGCGATAGGATTATTTGGACACTTGAAAATTAAACATAAGCTTGTCGCATTTTGAAATATATAGGGGGAAGAAAGAATATGTTGAAAAGAGCAAGCAGAAAATTAAGAAGTACTCCTGCGAAAACATTGATGTATATCATACTGTTTTTAGTACTTTTCCTGGCGATATTTTCTATGCTGATGATTGGAATTGCAAGTGGAAATAAAGTGAAAAGAGCACAGGAAACATTGGCCAACTCTATTACTCTGCGCGGGCCGGCCGAGGGAGAAGCTGGAAAATCATGTACTGTATATGCGATCCCGTCCGCAATCGTAGAAAAGTTCATTGACAGCAATTATGTTCAGGGGTACACCATGGAAGCGGGAACATATTGGCTTGATCCGGTGGATACGGAAACATATATCAGCGAGGAGACACAACAGCGCCTAAAAGGTTATCTGAAAGATTCAGGCATGTATACGATGACGGCTGTTGGAACACTGGACTGCGCATACGATACCTATTTTCTGGCAAAGGGTTACAGGATTGTGGAAGGAAGCGGACTGAGCTACGGAGAACGGGGCAAATACGAAGCTGTGGTAGGAGAAAAATACGCCGAAAAAAATCATCTCCATGTGGGCGATACTGTTAAATATAAAATGGAGCAGGGAACGATCGAATACTATAAAGTAAGTGCCCCGGAAGAAATTAGTTTCAAAATTCGAGGCATTTACAGAACTCCAGAGGTTTATCAGTCCGATTCCGTTGTGAATGACTGGCACAATAATTTAATTTTTATTCCACTGGATATTTTCTGCGAGTATTCTATGAAAGCATTAAAAATTCAAAATGTGGGATTTAATACAGTTACGGTCTATTTGAAAGATACAAAATCAGTTGAACCATTCATAGAAGAAACAAAAAACAAAATAAAAATAGGAAGTGTGGATGATGTTGTACAGACCGATGAAAATGGAATACGTTCCAGCGTAAAGCCAATGGTAATATCACAGCAGGATTTGGAATCTGGAGAATGGTCCTATCAGTTGATTCGAAACAAGGAATGGTATGAGATGGTTGCGAAACCTGTTGAAAAATTGAATCGTCTGATAGGATATATGATCGTAGGATTTGTGACTGCCGGAATTTTACTGTTCGGCATTCTGACCAGCCTGTCAGTCAAAGGGCGAAAACGTGAGATTGGAATTTTACTTTCGATGGGGGAACACAGAAAAAGGATTTTAGGACAGTTCGTTTTGGAGAATTTGGTTCCGGTTTTGATTGCCCTGGTTTTTGCGGCGCTGTGTGCGACACCAACAGCAGAGTATTTCGCAGATCGGATGATTTCGAATCAGGCTGAGAAAGTGGAGCAGGAAAATGAAGATCTGTCGGGAAATATTAAAAACGCGCTCCCGACAAGCGAAATAGCTGCGTATGAATCAACGGGAGTAACTGTTGATACGGATTTGTCCATTGAGTGGAACTGGAAAATCATGACGGGGATGATTCTTGGTATTTTAGATCTTTTCCTTTTGATATTAATTCTGCAAGTCGGCAAAATAACTAGAGAAAGCCCGGCATCTATATTGCTGGACAGAAAGTAGGTGTTCATGAAGAAAAAAAGAATGATAATGATCGTAGCGATGGTTCTGGTGCTGGTATGGCGGGAAGACGTTTTTGCAGTGGAATCTGGAACGACACAGGTTTCGCTACAGGCAGACTGGCTCCAAGAGGGAGATTACCAGTATAGCGTGGAAGAAGATGAAACTGTAACTTTACGAAACTATATCGGGACGGAAAGCGTGATTGTCACACCGAAAGAAGTAGGTGGGAAAGAAGTGACGAGAATCGGAGATTCCTGCTTTTTGAGAAAAACGGATCTTCGGGCAGTGCAGATATCCGAAGGCATTGTTGAAATCGGGGAATCTGCCTTTGCGGAAGATGGTCAGTACAGTGATACAACTGCTGGGTTTATCAGCATTGTAATGCCAAAAACACTAAAAAAGGTAGGAAAAAGACGCTCATAACCAAAAACAATAAGATGATGGCCTTCGTGGATATGGAG
>CAUDEV010000057.1 GCA_958448685.1 uncultured Alphaproteobacteria bacterium
ACGGCTGATGACACCGCAGGGGCACCTACAGCGCTTTCGGAAGACATTATGAATCGAAATGAGTCTTTAATTTTTGCCTTATTATATAAATTTTGTTAGTATATATAGTATTAACCATAGGATAATAATTTAAATGTTTGCAAATTTATCTCAAAAACTTTCAAAAATAATAGACAATTTGAGAAACAGAGGGATTTTAACTGAAGAGATTATTGATACAACTATAAGGGAAATACGAGTATCATTACTTGAAGCAGATGTAGCACTGAGCGTCGTGAAGGCCTTTTCTCAAAACTTAAAAGAAAAATTATCTGGGAAAAGTGTGATTAATACGACGACTCCGGAGCAAACGATTATTAAGCTTGTTTATGATGAACTAGTTAATATTTTGGGAGATCCTGAAAACACAAAGCAAAATCTATCCGGCAGAATTTTGATGTTAGGTCTTCAAGGAACTGGAAAAACAACAACATCTGCAAAGTTGGCAAATTTTCTGAAATCAAAATACAAAAAGAATGTGCTTCTGGTTTCATTAGATACATATCGTCCGGCGGCTATAGAGCAGTTAAAAATTTTAGCGAAAAATAATAACATAGATTTTTTTGAAGATTTTAACTCTGATTATACTCCTCTATCAATTGCTCAGAAATCCTTAGAAATTTGTAATAGATATGATATAACAATATTCGATACAGCGGGAAGACTTTATTTGGATGAAAGTATGATGCAGGAATTGTCTGATCTGAAAACACTAATAAATCCAAATGATAGTTATCTTGTGATAGACAGTATGATGGGGCAGGATGCGGTTAATACAGCAAAAGCTTTTAATGATTCTTTTCATTTGACAGGACTTATTTTGACAAGAATAGATGGTGATGCTAAGGGAGGCGCGGCTCTTTCCGCAAAATATATTACGAATTGTTCGATAAAATATATTTGTACGGGAGAAAAGATTTCGGATATTGAAATTTTTCATCCCGATAGAATCGCCTCAAGAATACTCGATCGCGGAGATGTTCTTACACTTGTTGAAAAAGCAATGGATTCGAACATTACTGATGACATAAAGGACATACAAATCGGAAAAAACTTTGATTTAAACGGAATGGAAAAATATTTAAAACAATTGGAAAAAATAGGTGGAGTTAGCGGATTCTTAAAATTTATTCCAGGTATGGGAAAAATAAAAGATCAATTGAAAGAATCCAATATTTCTGATAAAACAATTGCCAGACAGATAGCTATCATACGTTCTATGACTATCGAGGAAAGAAAAAATCCGAAAATTTTAAATGCTTCAAGACGTCGAAGAATTGCATCGGGTTGTGCTCAGGAAGTATCAGAAGTTAATAGATTAATAAAGCAATTTGAACAAGTGAAAACTATGATGACAAAGTTTCAAAATCCAGGAATGATGCAATCTATAGTTAATAGATTTATGAAATAGAAAACAGGGAGGATGCTCCTCCCCATAAGTTTAATCAAATTTTAGAATCCCCAAAAACTTTTTCTTTCTGAAGACTCCGATTTATCTTCTTCAGTCGCTGCTTCAGATTTAGCCGACATTTCTGGCTTTGATGCTTCGGCATTTTTCCCAGCAAAATAATGTGGCAATAATGGATTTTCGTTTTCTTCATTATTTCCAACTGTGGCGTTTGGTTCTATTTCTGCTGATTGGGCTGTAGTTGCTTCTTTAGCTTCTTCAAGCGGATTAAATGGACTTATTTCAGCTGGTTTTTCTTGAGCAATAACAGGTTCTGATGCTAAATCACTTCTTAAAGTTTCTTTAGAATCAATTGAGGCATTTGCAGGTTCTTCAAGAGTTTTTGGTTCCTCAACAGGTGCAACAAAAGAATTCATTTCGTTTGACCTTCCTTCATCAGTAATTTCAGTTTTGTTTTCTTGTTTTTCATCAATCGCAAAAGGTACACTCTCCTTTGCAGAATCTGCTGCAGTATCAAAAACTGGTTTTTCTTCTGATTTTGTGGCATCTGAAGATTCGTCCTTTGGGGCAAAGAATGGATCTGCTGGCTTTGCTTGAATCTCAGCGTTGTCGTTCGAAATCTTCTTATCCAAAACAGGATCTTTGCCTAAAGTCATAGCAGGCTCATTAGATTCTATTGGTGCTGGAACTTCAGGAACGAAGATCTGAGAATCGGTTTTTTCTGGATCTTTGTTTTCCATGACAGGAGCTAGAAGGGCAGCTTCAGTAGTTTTATCAGCGTATTGCAAAGCTATTTGTCTTAAGATCATTAAATCTCTTGATATAAATTTCTTAAACATATCTTCGTTTTTTTTATATTCAGAAGTATTAGTGTTGCCCTTTGCTAATGCTTTGAAGTTTGCCCCCTCTCTGTCATATAAATCTAAAGCCTTATTTGAAATTCTTTCCAATCTTATTACAGTATTGAAATCAGCATAGGTTTTTGCAACCGTAACCAAATCTTGAGCGACTTCTATTATTTTCCCGAATGCGCTATCTTTCACACAATATTTTTGTAAAGATTTTGTAATTTCAGAAACGGAAATATTATTTTGAATGGAAATATTATTTTGAATATCACCAATGGCCGCTAATGCATTGTTTGCAATAGAGAGAATTTGTTGATCAGATATCTTTGGTAAATTGCATTTTATTCTCATATATTGATCAAGTTTTGCATCAGTCGGCTTTGAAATTTCAACACTTTGATTTGTTTCAGCTATACTTAATTTTGCATCAGCATTCACAAATAGTAATGGGGTTATACAGGTTGTTAAAACCAATAATTTGTTCATAAATTTTTTCTCAAAAAATATCACTATCTAATTTAATACTAACATTCCAATTTTTTGATGATCATAAAATTTTAAGAAAATTAGTGAAATAAAAAAATTTTTTGCTAGTTTTAAAATTTTTTCTATAAAATTAACGATTTTTTTACTATTTTTTCGGATTCTGAAAACAGCAAAAGAAATCTGGGGAGCGGTTATGTATTTAAGCAAAGTAATACCACATTTAAATATCAAGGAATTTATACGGATAATTATTTCTGATGAGAAGTTGCAATTATTCCATTTTAAAGATAAAACAAATATAAAAAACTTTGAGGTACTATTAAAAGAAAATCAACAAATATTTAGTTATTTATTAAGGAATTCATCGATTTTCACAGAAATTGTTATTTCGAGTAATACTATATTTAACAGATCTATAAGTCTTCGAAATTTGAAAGAATCGGATATAAAAACTCTTGCGACAAATCTTTTGATTGAGAAAAAAGAATCGGCTAATCTTGTTGCTTATGAGAAAAAGTTATCATATAGGGGTGGTTTTGCAAACATATGTAATATGAATTTATCTTCAGCTTTTATTTTGATTTTGGATAATTTATTGAAAGTTGAAAATCCGATAATATCAATTTCAACTTGGCCGATTTGGCTTGTTACCAGTTATTTTCAAATTTACCCAATGGATCTTAATAAATTTGAAGTTTCGGTTTTCATTGGCGAATATGACAGTCGTTGGGAAATAATAGCAACTCAAAATAAAAAATTAATAAGTTATCGACAAGGAAATATTGAAAACTTTAATAAAAAGTCTGAGACTGAAAATATTTTGAAATACATAACACATACTCTTAATATATCTCTAAATGATATTGTTATTTATTCTATTAATAATGACACAATAAGTGAATTTTCGAATATATCTCCTGTGAATATGAGTTTGGTATCTAAATCAGGAAATTTTGTTGATTTTAATAGAAAACAAAATTTAAATATAATCTTTAAAGCGGCTTGTATCATAGGGTTTTTAATAGTATTTTCCAATACTATTTTTGACATTTACAAAATCTTGGATTATAAAAATCAAATACAGAATAATGAAAATTTACTGGAAGAAATCCCAGATAGTGTGGCAAAAGATCTTCCTTTATGGAATAAATTGAAAGAATATAACTATGATCATCACATAAAGTTAAAAACTGAGTTGCAGAAAGAAACAGATATGAAAAGAAAATTAAAAAATGTGAGCATAAAAATAGATGAAAAAAGTGATAAATTAATCATTAATACTATTTATGCAAATAATGATTAATAAGAAATATAATAAAATTATATTTAATCTTATAAAGACAAATAGATCTGTATTTTTGATTTTTATTTCAATATTTATTATATGGAACGCTGTTTCCCTATACAAATCTGATTTATTTAATAAACTGCAAGAATCTGAATTACGCACAGATCCTATTAAATCTTTTGATAAAGAAACAATAAAATTTATTTCCGAACATGATTTTTCAAGTAAAAAGATTAAGTTTCGCAAATTTATTGAAAATCTTGCAGATCATAATTTGGCAATAATAACTAAAGTCTCGAAATCTGATGAGATAAAAACAAAAGCTTTTCGGAAAATCCAATATAAAATAAGAGGCTATTTTTGGCATGACAAATTTATATTTAAATTCATTGATGAACTTCAAAATTTTCATCCCGGATTTTTGAAATTATTAAATATTGATATGGATAAATTTTCAAAAACAAATATATTCAAACCGTCTATAAAATTGGAGTTAATATGCGAAATATTCCAAAAATCTTAATTATTTCCCTTATCATAAGTCCAAATTTTACAAAATCTGAAGAATCTATGTTTATGTCAGATGATGAGTCAAAAAAGATATTATCAATGTTGAAGGAAAATAAAAAAACCATGAGTGATAATTTAAAACTCACTGGCATTGTTTTCATTGACGAAGCAAATTGGATCGTTTGGATAAATAACAAACCTTATAGTTCTATTGGAGAAAACGGTGATTTTTCTATAGATGAAGTTAGTGAAAACGAAGTCATGATAACTAAAAATGATGGAAAAACCATAACGCTCACTGTCGAATAGGCAACTTAAAAACCTGGGATCTCGTTTTGGAGAGATCCCAGATAGGAGCTAAGGTTATTCCCAGGTATAGTTCGTACCATGTGTGTTATTATATTCTTCGAGAGTATACCAAGTTTCAGCGAAGGTATGAATTCTGGAATATGCATCAATTTGCTTATAATATTCATCCCAATCTGATACTCCAAAAACCCAGTATCCAAAAGCATTATTTCCTTCTTTACTTAAAGTCGAACTCCAACCAACTCTTTGAATTTTATTGTTTACAATAGCAAATTCTCCAAGACCATCATTCGCGCTTAATACAAAGTGAGTAACTTGTGGTTTATCACTAGTTGTACTTGTCACAGGAGTCGTTAATTCAAATATTCTCCAAGTGGAATTATCGTCGGTGATAGAAGAAGGATCAATACTCCCAGGTTGAAAGATCATAAACTGAGCACGCCTCACCCAACTATCATTTTTAGCATCGTAGTTATAGGAGAAGACATCATCATGGGCATAGAGGAGTTCTTTGCTGGATGGATTCTTATATTCCTCAGCACTAAGAGTTTTTATAGTGATTTCTCCATTACTACTTACAGATATATTATCTCCATATACGTCTACACTATAAGCATCAGTATCTGTTTTATATTGACCTGCATTATCTGAATCTTCATATATCTCAACAGATAGGTCATATTTCAAAGGAACTGTGTAGTATGTCTTTCCATCTGCTTCTCTTGAATCAAGGGAAGATAATGAATCTTTAGTTATAGATTCATATAACATAGTCTTTATCTCCAATCCTCCATCTTCTGTTTCATTGAATTGTAAATGATCTCCCGTTCCTGCTGCTGTATCTCCCGTTGGATCATCGGGATCACGAAGAACCTCTCCATATTTGCCATCTTCATCATAAAAGAAATCTAGTGAAGTACCATCCTCGAAAGATACTGTGTAATAGTTCTTATTTACTGCAGTGAGTTCACCTGAGAAAGAGCCATCTTCCCATGTCATTTGTAAAGGTTTTTCTGAAGGATATGCAACAGCTTTTTGGAACAATAGTTTTGCTCCTGGTTTTAGAGTGAAACTCGCCTTTGGATTCACAATGAACTTCGAGTTTAGCACTGTCACATCATGCGGCATCTCAACACCTTCAGCATCAATAACTAATTCTGATTTGCTCGTGACATCTATTGGCCTCATGAACAAAGATTTTGGAGTCCCAATTTCTGAGTGTGATTTCGTGAATTTTAATGTTGTGTCTGCTTGATTAAATCTCGATTGGTCACCCTCAAATCTAAACGATCCTCGAACAACCAAAGAGTGAGAATTACTTCCACCACCTGTTGCAACTTCATTTGCGATGTTGGCATTGACAGTAACTTGTTCTTCATCACTATTCGTCAATCTCATAGTTTTGTCTTCTTCTGGACAATCCGTTGTCAAAAGCATAACATCCGTTCCCTCATTATGAAGATCGATTGCATGAATCAAGTCAGCTATCGCAGAAGTCACAGTGACATCAGTTGTATCAACCGCACCTTGAATTTTTGCTCCTCCAGTTGGCCTGAAATACGTTGGAGTAGTCACTTCAAATCCATCAAGTCCCGCGAAATCCTCATCCTTTTCCATGATGTGATCATAGTTAATGATTTTTTCCTCTGAAGTACCTTGTATTACGGCTTTGGAACCATCAGCTAAACCTGAAATCGTAGCTTTGTTCTCATCACCAACAACTGTTTCTGTGCTGATATCATCAGATGCAGGACCTTGGATAATGTGATAGTTGTGGATGACCGCTTTGTTATCCATGGTAGCCTTGATGCCAGCCTCCATTTCCATAGTTGCGCCTTGGTCGATTTGACCAACACCCGAGATCGTACCTCCATCTTGTTGAGTTGCAAACCCAGAAGTTGCAGTGATAGCGCTTGTTAAGATTAATTTTGTAAATTTATTCATAAAAACCTCCATAAAAGTTATATTTACGTTATAGGGAAGTGTTT
>CAUDEV010000058.1 GCA_958448685.1 uncultured Alphaproteobacteria bacterium
CCGGCAAACGGCTGATGACACCGCAGGGGCACCTATAGCGCTTTCGGAAGACATATTATTATCAATATATTTCCCAATCCCGAATTTAATTCAAAAGTGGCTTTATTTTTCAAATTGGTATATCATTATAATAACGAGTCAATTGAATCAAAATTAATATGCTTAGTAGTTTGTTTGGATTATTTGGAAATTTCAACACAAGAATCATAAAAAAATATGAAAAGATAGTAGACACAATAAATGATTATGAAGAGGCAATTTCTGCGCTTTCAAATGAAGAATTGGCAAATAAAACAAACGAATTCAAAGAGAAATTAGCCGGAGGAAATACCCTTGATGATCTTTTGCCTGAAGCTTTTGCAGTTGTTCGTGAAGCATCAAAAAGAGTTTTAGGTATGAGACATTTTGATGTTCAACTGATAGGCGGAATAGCTCTTCACAACGCTCAAATTGCAGAAATGAAAACTGGAGAAGGGAAAACATTAGTTGCAACATTAGCCGTTTACTTAAATGCCTTAACTGGAAAAGGAGTCCATGTTATCACTGTTAATGATTATTTAGCAAAACGCGATGCGGCATGGATGGGACAAATTTATAAATTTTTGAATTTATCAGTTTCAACTATTGTTAACGGTATGTCGGATTCTCAGAAAAAAGAAGCTTATAACGCTGATATAACTTATGGAACGAATCATGAATTTGGATTTGATTATTTGAGAGACAATCTAAAATTCCGTGAAGAAGATTTAGTTATGAGACCGTTTAATTTTGCTGTTATAGATGAAGTTGATAGTATCCTGATTGATGAAGCAAGAACTCCCCTTATTATTTCGGGAGCTGACGATAATGCTTCCAAGCTTTATATTGCGGTTAATGAAGTTGTGAAGGATATCACAGACGAAGATTTTGAAAAAGATGAAAAAAACAGAGTAGTAACACTCACAGATAAAGGTGTTGAAAAAGTTGAAAAAAGGCTTATTGAAAAAGGTCTACTCGATGTTCCTGCTTTATATGATCCAAGCAATATAACAATAGTTTATCATGTAAATTGTGCATTGAAAGCAAACAAACTTTTCACAAAAGATATCGACTATATGGTGAAAAATGGACAAGTTCTTATTATTGACGAATTTACAGGACGCGTCATGGAGGGTCGCCGATATTCAGAAGGTTTGCATCAAGCTATTGAAGCAAAAGAAGGCGTTGAAGTGCAAACAGAAAGTCAAACGATCGCAACTATATCTTATCAAAATCTTTTTAGATTATATCCGAAACTTTCAGGAATGACAGGAACTGCTATGACTGAAGAGGCTGAATTCGACGAAATTTATAAATTAAAAGTCGTCAGTATTCCTTCAAATAAGCCTGTTATTCGAAAAGATCTGGAAGATTCTATGTTTGTTACGCTTGCTGAAAAAGATCGTGCAGTATTAGCGTTAATAAAAGAATGCCATCAGAGAAAACAACCTGTTTTAGTTGGAACAACAAGTCTTGAAAGATCTGAATATTTTTCAAAGCTTCTTATGGCAGTAGGAATTAAACACAATGTTTTGAATGCAAAACAGCATGAGAGAGAGGCATATATAGTTGCAGAAGCAGGAGCGCCTGGAGCTGTCACGATTGCAACAAATATGGCTGGTCGAGGTACTGATATAAAACTTGGTGGTTCTTTGGAAATGCGAGTTGCGCAAGAATGTGCCAATATAAAAGATCCAAATGAAAGAACAAAACGCATTGAAGAGATAAAAGCCGAAATTGACAGAGCTCATGATGAAGTTGTGAAAAGTGGTGGACTATTTGTTATTGGAACAGAAAGAAATGACAGCAGAAGAATCGATAATCAGTTGCGTGGACGTTCTGGACGCCAAGGGGATCCAGGAGCTTCGAAATATTTCATATCTCTTGAAGATGACCTGATGAGAAAATTCGGATCTCCAAATTTGATTAACAGATTTAGAAAAGTTTGCAAAAATGATGAAGAACTTTCATTCAGATGGATTTCAAAGGCTATTGAAAAGGCACAACAAAAGGTAGAGGCTTTTAACTTTGATATAAGAAAGCAACTTTTGAGATTTGACGATGTTATGAATGATCAAAGAAAAATAGTTTATGAACTTCGCAAATCTTTAATGCAATCTGAAAATGTTTCAGATCAAATTCAAGATATGATTTATGATGTGCTGGAATCTATAGTGACAACAACTGTTCCTCAAGGTTCCTCTCCTCTTGATTGGGATTTGAAAGTATTATCTGAATTTATAAAAAAGACATTTAAAATAGATTTGGATATAGAAGAGATATCAAATAATCCTGTTATGACTATAGATCTCTTGAAACAAATTTTAGAAGAAAAAGTAAAAGAAAAATATGATGCCAGAATGAAAAAATATACTGATAAAATCATGCAGTATGTTGAAAAAGATGTTTCATTAAAAACAATGGATATAGCTTGGAGAAATCATTTAGTTGTTTTGGAACATTTGAGGAGGGGTATTAATTTAAGAGCTTATGCTCAGAAAAACCCATTAAACGAATATAAATTCGAAGCATTCAATATTTTCCAAGACATGATTCATAAAGTGAAAATCAATATTTTAACAACAGTTTTTGGTTTTGAATTAGATTTAGAAAATCTGACATCCCCTCGAAAAACAGAGCAACCACAGCAAAAAACGGTCACAGATAGTGATGAACATATTTCAAGAAATGCATTATGCCCATGCGGTTCAGGAAAACGTTATAAACACTGTTGTGGCGCTATAGAAAATAAGACTTTTGTTGATAAAGAAAAAACTTCAAATCAAGAAACGAAACAAAAAAAGCAATCTGTTTTGAAAAAAGCAAAAAGCGAAGATCCTGCAAAAATACTTCATGATTTCATAAAGGAACAAAGAAATGAAGTATTATCAGGTAAGCCGATAAGAGACAAAGAACTTGATTAAATATAAGGTAAAATTGGATATTGATAGTAAAGATAACAATAAATGGAAAAGAATATGAAGTCAGTGAAAATGAGACTATATTAAATACATGTCAAAAGCTTAATATATTTGTTCCTAATTTATGTTATTTAAAAGGATTTTCTCCAACAGGAGCATGTGGTTTGTGTGTTGTTGAAGTCGAAAATCTAGGTGTTGTTCTTGCTTGCAAAACAAATGTAAAATCCGGGATGAATATAATTACTGATTCAATCAACGCGCAATCAATTCGTAAGTTAAATATCGATCGTTTATTAAAAAGACATCATATAAATTGTTTCAATTGTCAAAAAAACGGGGTATGTAAATTGCAAGAATTTGCATTCAAAATCTGTGGTGATTCTGAAAAATTAACTTCAGATTTTGATAAATTATCCCAAACTTGCGAACTGACTTCAGATTTATATTATGACGAGGGAAAATGCATAAATTGTATGAAATGTGTGAAATTTCTAAATACAGTTTGTAATCATTTGTTAAAATCAGTGAAAGATTTGCAAACAATCGAGGATATTGAATCAGATGCATTTTTAAATATATTTGATATTTGTCCAACAGCTGCACTTTTTATAAAATCCGAAGTTCCTGATTTTATATGCAAACAAACTGAAACTTATGATATTAATGACGTATTTACAGCAAAAATTAATATTCTGAGTTATGACAACAAAATTATTAACTTAAATTCAATTGATACATATATAAAAGACCAAAACAGACTTGAAATTATTCACCTTCCAAACAGAGAAGTTTCAAAGGATGATTATCAAGAAGTGATGGATAATCTCAAACAACGTATACTATCAAATGCACATGAATTAAATATATTTGTTATTGGTGATAATATTGATTTGGTAAGTTTTTCATATTTGAAAATTTTATCTGAGAAATTTAATAATGTTCGATTGTGTTTTAATGATTTTAATATACAAAATCGTTCCGCTTTGGGAATCAAAAGGTCTGAGTTAACATCTATGGATTTTGCTTTTTTCCTTGGAAACATTTCGGATATAGATAAATTAAGATTTTCTTTGAACAAAAATAAGTTTAAAGAAACTTTGGTTTTAAATATGGAAAATAGCCTTAAAGAATTAGGTGATGAAAAATTTTCAAAATTCAGATATCAATATTTGATTGTATATTCAAATATATTTAGAAAGTATGAGCCCGCATTTGTTTGGGAAAAAATAGAAAGTTTTGAAAAAGATTATTTCAATAAATTTGGCGTTAACTTAAACACTCGAATAATACCTCAAAATTTGTCGCAAATGCTTGTTTCTGAGATTGATTCTTATATTCCAATAACGGATCTATTTTCTAAATTCAACAGACATGATATTTTATCTCTTAGCATAATCGGGGATATTGATTATGAATTGAAAATTCCTGAAGATATTTATGCGATATCAAACTCTGTATTTAAATATACCGGATGTGTTCACATTCCTTCAAAACATTATATTGAAGATGAAAACTGGTATATAAATATCTTTAGCGAATTATTAAAAACAAAACGAGCTATAAATAGCAATTTAAAATCTAATAGAGAGTTCCTTTTTGATCTTATGGAAAATATTTTTGAAAATAATTTTGACTCCATAAATGATAAGGTTAAGCGTTATATTAAAAATAACTTTTTTGAAAAATATGATATCAAATATTTTTAAATTACATACTAAAATTCCACTTTTTCCAGTATTAATAATCTATTCTATAACTTTGTTTTCACTGATAATTTTGTATTCAATAGGCGGTGGAGAATTTTTCCCTTGGTGTTTCAATCAATTTTGTAAATTAATTTTAGGAAGCCTTGCATTAATATTTGCAGCTTCAATCAAGGTCACTTTCTGGAGAAAATATGCCTATGCTTTCTATCTGTTTTCTTTCGTCATGCTTGTTAGTGTAGCTATTATGGGCAAAGTTTCAATGGGAGCTCAACGCTGGATAAATTTTTATTTCTTTAATTTTCAACCTTCAGAATTAATGAGAATAAGTGTCGTTTTGATTATGGCAAAATACTTTTCAGGATATCATGTTGATGAAATAAGAAAAACTCACACACTATTTATCCCCTTTGTGTTATTAACTATTCCCGTGTGTCTTGTTTTATTACAACCTGATTTAGGAACAGCCATGCTGTTATTATTA
Organism: uncultured Alphaproteobacteria bacterium; assembly: GCA_958448685.1. Classification (GTDB taxonomy): domain Bacteria; phylum Pseudomonadota; class Alphaproteobacteria; order RUG11792; family RUG11792; genus MGBC162888. The sequence continues at coordinate 5,127 of CAUDEV010000058.1, forward strand.
GTTTTCTCTTCAATTCTTTTCATTTGTGGAGTTCAAATTTGGAAATTTACGCTTTCAATAATAGCTGTCGCTATATCAACTCCTATTTTATGGAACATGCTTCATGAATATCAACGACAAAGAATATTAATGTTCTTATCTCCTGAGATGGATCCAAGTGGAGCAGGATATCATATTATACAGTCCAAAATAGCCATAGGTTCAGGAGGAATTTGGGGAAAAGGACTATTGAACGGATCTCAAAGTCAATTAAGTTTCCTTCCTGAAAAGCAAACAGATTTTGTTTTCGCTGCACTTGCAGAAGAGTTAGGATTTTTTGGATGCTTATTCTTGCTGATTTTATATTTTCTTTTGATAGCATATAATATACAAATTGCCGTTCATGCAAGAAATAAATTTAACCAAATATTAGTTTTTGGATTAACAACAATGTTTTTCTTTTATATTTTCATTAATATCGCAATGGTTTGCGGTTTGTTGCCCGTTGTTGGAATACCATTACCTTTCTTCTCGTATGGAGGAAGCGCATTAATCATTTTAATGTTTTGCCAAGGTTTGATATTTGCAATAGATGCTGAAGAAAAATCTAAATTTGGAATAAAATAAGAATTACCAAAAGCTTCTATGATTCATAATGTCTTCCGAAAACACTATATCTAACATAACTTTTCTTACGAAAAGTTGGTTTCCTGTTTTGTCAAAAATCAATCGAAGACAGCTTCTAGATTGGTTTTTGAAGATTTATAAAAAAATCCAGACGCTCAATATTTCTCTTTTCTATGTCTTCCGAAAGCGCTGGAGGTGCCCCTGCGGTGTCATCAACTGTTTGCCGGTGAGGCCTTCTTTCTAATTCACGCTTCCGTGCAGTGACTTATTTTGATAGGTTAATTGTAAAGTCACAACTTCTTCAA
>CAUDEV010000059.1 GCA_958448685.1 uncultured Alphaproteobacteria bacterium
TGGATGTTTGTGATATTCACTTAGGCGATGATTTACAACTTTCTCATCAAGACAATGCTGACTTACTTCTTGGTATTCTCTCTTCCCTCTTAGACAATTTTCCTGATAATCTCAATTATTCAGATTTAAACAATTTTAAACTCATCGGTAAATCTATTAGATCTTCTCATATCTCTATTAAACATAATTCATGAAATTTGTAATTTTTGCTTTCTATAATAATTTATATTATTTCGGTAAGTATATTTTCTAAAAATCGGTTCTATTATCATTTTTATTCTTAGAATAAATCGTACTATCTTCTTTTCTATAAAGTTATGTGAAAAGCATCCTTTTTCTTCTAATGTTTCATGTAATAATTTATGATTCCTTGTAGTCAAAGGTGTTATATTCCACCAACAATTCTTTCCTCCTGAATTTATTGGTATTATATGATGTGCTTCAAATGTTATTTCTTTACTAATTACTATCTTGGGCCATGGTATCTTATAATAGTTTTCCCAGTCCTTTTTCAACTTTTTCTTTTGTTGATTAAACGCTTTTCGTACGATATGCCTTTCCTCTAAATTTGGTGATTTATTACTATCTTCAAGATAATACTTTTTGACAATAAACATTTGTTTTTTAGAAATTATATGTACTGAAAACCACTGTAATTTATTCATATATAATTCTATTGCCTCTTCTTCTGTTACTCCTGTAAGTAATATAAATGTTATCGATAAAGTTATTGTTAACAATTTTTTGATAGACATTTTACTCAAAAGAACTATATATCTCCTTGCATCCATATTTGTACAATATCATTTACGATTTCGATAGATTATAATATTTTATTAATCGAATTACAAAGCGCTAATATTATTCCTTAAATTAACCTTTCTTTAATATTTTATTGATAATCTGTAAATATAGTGGATCTTTTTATATTTTTGTGTTACAATACCATCAGGTTATAACCTTTTAATTTATGAGGTATATTATGTCTTTTTCTAAGAATTTGAATAAGTTATTATTAATTGGATCTGTTTTTATTGGAGGAAGTATGTCCGTTGAAAGTACAACGCTAGCGGGATTACCTAGAGAGATAACGGATGATCCTTATATATCCGATATACTTCAAAAAATAGATTTCGCGAATGTTATTTCTTCAACTGTTTCATCTTCTGAAATATCTGAACTTCATCCTCTTTATTCTATTGATGCTGATAATGCCTATGGGGGAGCTGAAACAAAAATTGATTGGGAACAAGTAAAATCAGCAGCAGAAAAAGGAAATCCTTTAGCCCAGTACATTCATTCCGGTCACTTATCTACTTTATCTAGCTCTCTTTTTAATGGCCAAAAAAGACAGGTACATTTTGAAGCATGTATGTATTTACTAATTTCTGCTTTCAAAGGAAATTTTCAAGCAGCTATAGATGCTTATAATTCTGCAACAGATTTTACGGTTAAAGTTCCTGTGTTCAAAAATGATATGGAATTATTAGATTGGATTGTTAAAGAAGCAAAAAGATTAAGTTAATAGGGCTTTTAGTTTATGAATATGGAGTATTTATGATAAAAAATTGTTTATCCTCTCTTTCATTGTTTTTATTGTTTATAAAGATTTGTTTTTCTTCTTCTCCTGAATTTAAACAAATAGATCCTTATTCTATATCACAGTATCAAATAGAGTGGATTTCTACTACTATATCTGACAAAGGATATGATTTTCACAAAAACAATGCTCTTAGATTAGCTAGGAATAAGGCTATTTTAGATTTATCTCGTCCACTGAATACTAGCAATTTCGCTATTATAGGTCTATCTATTCATAACAGCAAAATTCCCGATAGAACACTTTTCTCTACTTTCCCTAATATTGTTTCAAGTACATATAATACATTAGAAGATACCCCAACACTAGACGAACAAGGTGTATCTTTTATGTCTATATCTGACATGATGAGAGCAGACATAGCGGAAGGAAAAACAAGAGTTCATCGGATTTCTGATTTTTTAAAATATCTGTTTTTTAATAGTTATACAAAGAATTGGGAACTTTATGACGGAATAAAAGAATGTTTGAGAGTAATTAGTGGAAATAATCCTATACAAATGGCAAAGATTCCTAGCCATTCAAGTATTTCTTCAGTTTTACATAGTGAGCAAGTATTTTTATACCGAGCTTTAACAAGTGACGGTATATTCAATTTTTTACTTAGTGATTTACTAACTCAGAAAGAAAGTGTTAATTTATTAAAAGATCCTGATTCGTATTTAACGATTGATATAATGACATACAATGATATGTGTCCGAAATGTTTTTCTACATGTAATTATATGATTGACAGATTATCAACTACTATAAACAGAATATTATCTCAGCAATTACAACTTTTAGGGAAGTTTATGGAAATATTTGACAACAGAAGAGGAAAATCTTTTGATATCAATATTGTTGTGTCTTCTTTTAAACCTTATCGAACGTCCAGACAATCTCAAGAAGCTGAGTATACATATTATAAAACCGCGAATTTCGTAAATCCTATGAAAGAAAGAGACGAGTCTAATAGAATTATACAATTTTTTAATCCATGGGTTGCACAACATATTTTTAACTATGAAGTAGAAAATTTTATATCTTCGATGCAACGCCTCGGTACAGCTAGATTCTATGACGAGTGGAATTTGCCTAGAAAGTTTAGTAAATTAATCGAAACAAAACAAATTGAAATACCTATAATAAATGAAATATCAACTAAATTATTAGCTCAAAAAGATGCTTTTGATCGTTCAGATGTATGTCGTTATTTATTGCCATTTTCTATTGAATTAGCTAAACAAATTACAGAGCACAAAGATGAATTTCATACTTTTATAAGAGATATGGCCATTAAATCAAATGTTAATGATAAAAGCTTAGCACAACTTATTGGTCATCTAAAAACTATTTTGGAACAAACAGACTCCATTAGATTAGCTATTAATGATCAACAAATGAAGTTAAATACACTATTGTTATTAGAATCATCTAAAAAATCTGGTGGATATTATAACTTTAATAAGATGATTGATGCAGCAAAAAAAATTTCCTTAAAAGACCTTCATCCAACTATAGACCGCTTTATAAGAACAGAATTAGGTAAATTACTCAATATTCCTTCCCAAGAGAATTGGCGGACACTTCCATTAGGTTATATTCAATTACAAGGAATTCTACAAGGAATTCTACAGTAAAATTATCAACCTAAATACAACCTATCGGAACAACTAGTGTTTCAGCATTTAGTGGAATTAATTTATCGGATAAACATACAATAGCCCCTGTTCCTCTCTTTGTTGAATCTATTAAAGAAAAATTTGAAGCCATACTTAATGTTGGGGTACCTGTTTGTTTAATTTCAATCGGATAACTTTTCCCATTTGATTCTATTATAAGATCGATTTCCTTTTGAGAAACATCTCTGTAGAAGTAAATATCAGGTCTTATACCATTGTGCCAATAGCTTTTTAAAATTTCTGAAACAACATAGTTTTCGAATAATGCTCCACTAATTTGGGAATTTTTTGCATTTTCACCAGAAGATATTCCGCTTAAATAACAACATAAACCTGTATCTGTAAAATATAACTTTGGAGATTTAACAATTCGTTTTCCTAAATTGTAAAAGTATGGTGGAAGAAGGTGAATTAAATTTGACGTATTTAATATTGATATCATTGAAAAATTTCTGACAATTTAAATCAAAACTCGGAAGAAAAGGAGCTTTATCAGAAGATTCAAATTTTTCTGATTGTGAAAATCCTTGAAGGTCTAAGATTGCTATACGTCCCGCTAACGATTCAGATACCCCTTTCATCAGATGAAATTGCTGTGATCCGGTTAGCCAAAACTGACCTCTGTCATCCGATTTATCAACAATCATCTTTATATACGGAAATAATTGCGGGGCCTTTTGAATTTCATCAATTAAAATAGGAAGCTTATAAGTTTGAAAGAATAATGCCGGATCATTTTGAGCTAACGAACAAGCCATTACATCATCTAAAGAAATAAATGTCCGATTTTCCTCCATTAAGCTTTTAGATAATGTAGTTTTGCCGACTTGCCTTGGACCATTTATTAATTTAAAAGAAGCAGAAGCTTCCAACACTTTTTTCGACAGAGTTCTTTGAAAAAAACATTGCATAAGCTATTCATAATCTTTTTATCTCAATCCAATTGCAAATATTTTGAAATCCAAGTGTTTCTCAATTTCCATTCAGTAACTTTTCCCCACGATGTTTTAAAGAACCATCACCATTGACGTATGAATATAGAGTCGTTGTTGTGATGTTTAGTTTCTTTGCCACTTCTGATGCAACTGATTTTGGATCACTCATTGCAGCAATTGCTATTTTTAATGCTGAAACATCCATTTTCCTTGGCCTTCCTCCCATACGCCCTCTAGCTCTCGCCGCTTGAAGTCCCGCTTTTGTCCTTTCTATTATCAGTTCCCTTTCAAATTCAGCAAGTGCTGCAAATATCCCAAAAACTAATCTCCCATTCGGGGTCGTCGTATCAATTTGAGCTCCCTGCCCTGTCAAAACCTTGAATCCTATGTTCTTCTGGCGCAATTCGTCTATCATTGTAATGAGACTTTTCAAATCACGTCCAAGTCTATCCAATTTCCAAACGACTAACGTATTTCCTGGCTGTAGTGCCTTCAGACACTCGGCAAGTCCAGGTCTTGCATCATTTTTACCTGATGCCATATCGTGATAAATTCGGTTTTTATCAACTCCAGCTTCTATAAGAGCATCTCTTTGTAAATCTAAATTTTGTGAACCATCATGTTTTGACACTCGCATATAGCCTATCAACATTTTTCAAAACATCGCTAAATAACATAGATTCAGCATATCAAAGTTAGTGTTGATTAATCAACGAGTTTATTTGTGATAATTCGATATCCCTCATTCTAATTTTATAACCACAAAATAAACGGACGTTTATTTTGTTACTATGCTTTTCAATCTGTAATTTATATTTCTTCTTTAGTCTTAGATTATGCCCTTCGAATTTACATGATATTATGCTATAATAAAGTAAGATCATAGTTTTTTCTTAAATACCATGTCTGAATTTAACGATTCTTTGCCTCTTCTTCTGGATATTAAGAACGATTTCGTCTTTAAACAAGTCTTTGGTATTGAGAAAAACAAAAACGTTCTCATGTCTTTCCTTAATGCTATCCTGAAAGGAAAACCTAAGATTATTGATCTAGAACTTCTTAATACAAATAGCCCTAAACTTATTAAAAATGGCCTAGGTATAAGACTTGACGTTAAAGCAAAAGTCTCTGATAATACTTTTGTAGATATTGAAATCCAGTGTCGTAATACTCATGATATACCGGAAAGAGCCATTCAATATCTTGCTAGGGTAACGTCAAGTTAAGGAAGAAAAGGGGAAAGTTATTCAGAGAAGGAAGGATGAAGTGGAGGAAATTAAGAATAAACAGGAGATAAATTGACAGAAGACCAAAGAGAAAGAGCAGAACGTAATCTCTCCAATCGTTCTTTCGTAGTCTTTTTATATCTTCCAATATATATTGAAAATAAATTTCTTACTGCACCCATAACTGATAATAAGCGCTGAGTTCCTTGGGGAGTTTTGAACTTTATCATAGATTTTTCT
>CAUDEV010000060.1 GCA_958448685.1 uncultured Alphaproteobacteria bacterium
TCGAATGAAAGAGCGAAATAATGTTGATTTTATATAAAAAGAGTAACTGCACGAAAGCGTGAATTAGAAAGAAGACCTCACCGGCAAACAGCTGATGACACCGCAGAGGCACCTATAGCGCTTTCGGTAGACATTATGAATCTGAAAACCACTAATTGATCCGCTGGCAAAGTTAAAATTTTGCTTAAAAAATAGAATACAAAGTGATAATATAATGATATCAATAATTTTTTTATGATTTTATCACATGGCGATAATATTCGAAATGCCGTCTCTCAGTCCTACTATGGAAAAGGGAAATTTAGTTACCTGGTGCAAAAACGAAGGTGAAGAAATATCTGTTGGAGATGTCATTGCTGAAATAGATACAGACAAAGCAACGATGGAAGTTGAATCTATTTACAAAGGAATATTAGCTAAAATATTAGTTCCAGCAGGCACTCATGATGTTCCGGTCAGAACGCCGATTGCGGTTATTAAGCAAAAAAATGATACGGAAGAAGATATAAAAAATGCTATTGCTAAAGCATCAGTTCCAACACCAAGTGAGGAATCGGGTATTTTCGAAAAAATTGAAATTGTTTCAGAAACAATTGTTGAGATGCCAAGTGAAGAAATCGAGACTTCAGAAATAATAAAAGCAAGTCCTTTAGCGAAAAGAATTGCGAATGAATATGGAATAGATTTGACTGCAATAACAGGTTCTGGTCCTCATGGAAGAATTATTAAAGAAGACGTTTTGAACGTAAAGCAATTATCGAATCATCCAACGAAAATTGACTTTCCAAAAACATCAAAATTTATAGACGAACCGGCATCTTCTTTGAGAAAAGTTATCGCGGAAAAACTTACAAAATGTAAAAAAGAAGTTCCTCATTTCTATATGTCCGTTTCGGCAAATGTCACAGAACTTTTGAAATTTAGAAAACAAATCAATGATAGCGGAAAACTTGATACGAAAATAACAGTTAACGATTTAATAACAAAAGCGGTTGCGTTAGCCTTGAAAGAAGAACCTTCTGTTAATGCTATTTGGAATAATGGCAAAGTTAGGAAATTTAGCACAGTTGATGTGTCAGTTGCTGTTGCAGTTGAGGATGGACTATTTACCCCTGTTATTTGGAGTGCTGATCTGAAACGCATTGAAGTTATCTCAAAAGAAATAAAAGATTTGGCTAAAAAGGCAAAAGAAGGAAAGTTAAAACCAGATCAGTTTATGGGAGGAAGTATTACTATTTCGAATTTAGGAATGTATAATATTGATAGTTTCTTTTCCATAATCAATCCTCCTCAGGGTAGTATTCTTTCTATTGGATCTGCCAAGAAATTACCAGTTTACAACAATGAGGATAAGATTATTTCTGCGGATATAATAACCATAGGCTATGCAGTTGATCACAGAGTAATAAATGGCGGAGACGCAGCAAAGTTCTTGGAGAAATTAGTTAAGTATTTGGAAAATCCAATATTACTTGTCATATGATTAAATTATATTAAATCTGTATCTCGTAAAAATTTAAAGTTTTATATAGAACTATTATATTTTCAAAATGTGAAATATGTTGTATAATATATCATATATATGTTATGGATTGTTTAATATTTTAGAATAAAGTTATGTCAAAAGATTATTACTCTATACTTGGCGTAAATAGAAACGCAACACAAGATGAAATAAAAAAAGCATATAGAAAACTTGCCGTACAATATCATCCAGATAAAAATCCTGGAAACAAGCAGGCTGAAGAAAAATTTAAAGAAATAAACGAAGCTTATGATGTTTTAAAGGATGAACAAAAAAAAGCTGCTTATGATCATTATGGCAGTGATGCTTTCCAAAATGGATTTGGTGGTAGTCAAGGTTTTTCTGGAGGATTTGATTTTAGAAACAATTTCTCGGGATTTTCAGATATTTTTGAAGATATATTTACAGGATTTACTGGCGGAGGATATTCGAACAGACCTCAATCTCAACCTGGTTCTGATATAAGGTATGATATTTCAATATCATTAGAAGATGCTTATCACGGAAAAAAGACTAATATAAAATTCATGACTCTGGTTAAATGTGACTCATGTAATGGAACTGGAAGTGAAGGGCATAAAGCTCCTTCTCCTTGTCCAACTTGTGGAGGACGAGGTAATGTAAGATATAATCAAGGTTTTATTACTATAGAACGTCCATGTTCAACTTGTGGAGGATCGGGAAGTATATTATCAGATCCATGCAAGAAATGTTCAGGAAGTGGACGTATTAAAGGAGAGAAAAATCTTGAAATAACAATACCTGCTGGTGTATCAACAGGAAGCAAGATCCGTATCATAGGAGAAGGAGAGGCTGGATTTAAAGGCGCTCCTGCAGGAAATTTATATATATTCATTAACGTTCTTCCTCATAAGATTTTCATTAGAAATGATAATGATTTAGTCTGTAAAGTTCCGATTTCGATGGTGAAAGCTGCTCTTGGTGGAGAAATAGAAGTCCCGGATTTAGATGGAGTTAACTGTAATATTAAAATCCCTCATGGAACTCAATCAGGAGCTCAATTCAGATTAAAAGGAAAAGGAATGCCTTCAGTCAATTCTTCAAGGAAGGGTGATATAATCGTGGAAGTTTCTGTAGAAACGCCAGTCTCACTTTCTTCAAAACAAAAAGAAATTTTGGAACAATTCGCGAATGAAAAAGATGAAAAGACAAACAGCCCAAATTCTTTCGAATTTTTTAAAAAGCTAAAAAATTTGTTCTCTTAAGTTTAAAAAATATCGTGCGTGGTTTCTTTGATATTCTATCACGCACATAATTCTTTTTAAAACTATATGACTCAAAACAAATAAAAATTTTTCTATTTTGTTTTAACCTTATCAAAGGATTTCACTAGAAAGGATAAAAAATCTTGGATTAATAATTTGGGTTTTTATTATGTACAAGTCGATAGAGGAAGTGAATTTATGAAAAATTTTAAATCAACATGTGAAAGATTAAAGATTCCGTCCACCTACTTCACCAAAGATTAATGGAAATGTGGAGCGAATGAATAATCGCATTATTACAGAAGAATTTTACATGAAATACTGTGGATTCCTTAGTTAGTTTTCGAATAGAGTTGAATAAATTTATTGATAATTAAACATTCTTCCCTGCAAGACCATGCTCCTTTATTGTATATTAAATTTGTGGCTAGAATACTCTTGTCTCACATCTGTTTGATCTAATATAAAAAATTCTTGAATAACTATGTTATTTTAATGTAACATATATATGTTAACCTTTATGGGATAATATAGGGGTCATAGCTCAGCTGGGAGAGCGCTACAATGGCATTGTAGAGGTCGGGGGTTCGATCCCCCCTGGCTCCACCATAGAAATATGTCTAATATCAGGTTTATTTTTCCTTATTCAGCATCTGTTCTTATTACTGTATTTTCAGTTCTTGGTGTTTTTCATTCATGTTTCTATAGTTTTCAAGATTTTAATATTTCTTTTTATATTATTGTTTCATCTTTATTTTTGGCAACTATTTCCTTCCTTTTGTCCTGGTATTATTCGAATCTTTTTATAAGATATAAAGTTTTGAAGAAATTAAATAATTTTGGTATTGATTCGGTAAATTTGGATTGCAAAAAGATTTCAGGAAAGAAAGCTCAGGAAAAATTAAATGGTTTAATAGATTATTTAAGATCTTATGAAGATTATAATTTCGAATTGTTTGGATTTGCAATTCCTTTCTTTTTAATCTTTATTTCAACAGCATGTCTTTCAGTAATCTTGAACCATCGAGTTATACCTTCATATTTAATTGCGTGTTCCATTGGTGCTTTAATAATAAAATTTGCAAATAAAATAGTTTTGATTTGTGACATAAAAGCTTTTAAGAATTATTATATACCAACAATAAGTAACTTAATTCAAACTTCAAAAGGAATTCAATTTTTTAATTCTGTTAACCTAATCTCAGATAAAATATACCAAAAAGCAAATGATATTTTGAAACTTACGAAAAACGATTTATCAAAAGTAATCTGGCGTTCATTTTTCTATACAGTTTTGATATTTCTATTTTTGTGTATAATTTATATAATGAGATTGGAATATTTTTCGAAAGATTTGTTTGATATTTCAGGAGTCGAAACTATTTTCTTCACTAGTGTATTTTTCTATACTATGTTTATTGTTTCTTTAATGCGATATGTAAAAATAACCAATATTCCAAGTGTAGATATTTCAAATTACACTTTAGATACCGAGCGTTTAACTTCAGAAAAATCTATAGACAAGAACAACTTATTCATCGCATTTCATGGAGTTTATTTTCAAGATCCAACAGAATTTTCCGATCATCCAATATTAAATAATATATCTTTATCAGTGCTTCCCGGAGAAGTTATTGCACTTACGGGAGAAAACAGTTTAGGAGTTTCATACATATTCGATCTGATTTTGAAATTTCACACCCCACAATCTGGAAAGATATATATTGCAGGAACGCTAATTGATAACATCAGCACGAAGCAAATAAGATCTTTAATTGGTATATTTGATGAAACTTTTTCTCTGGTTCAGGGAACGATTTCAGATAATATTGAATTATTAAGTGAAGATTATGATTTAATACAGGATATCAGTAAAAAAGCTGGATTAAACGATATCTTGAATAACCAAGTGTTTGATGAGAAGGGAAATGTTATCGTTTCTCAAGAAACTCTTTTGAGAATCCAAATTGCCAGGATTGCTATACAAAAACCAAAAATAATTTTAATAAAAACTCCATCAAGATTTAATTCAGAATTAGCTGAAGAAATGTTTTATGATTTTGTTGCTTCTGCCTCAAAAAACAAAACTGTCTTCATAGAAACCTATAATCTGAATACGATCATATATTCTGATAAAATTATGTATCTCGGAAAAAATGAGTCAATTTTTGGTTCTCATGCTGATATTTCTTTAAATAAATCTTATCAAGAATATCTAAAGAAAATCTCTAAAAATTAATATTATTAATGTTTATGATAGGTTATGTCTACCGAAAACGCTATAGGTGCCCCTGCGGTGTCATCAGCCGTTTGCCGGTGAGGCCATCTTTCTAATTCACGCTTCGTGCAGTGACTTATTTTGATAGGTTAATTGTAAAGT
>CAUDEV010000061.1 GCA_958448685.1 uncultured Alphaproteobacteria bacterium
AGCGTCTGGATTTTTTTATAAATCTTCAAAAATCGATCCAGAAGCCGTCTTCGATTGATTTTTGACAAGGCAAAATCAACTTTTCGCAAGAAAAGTTATGTTAGATATAGCGCTTTCGGAAGACATCGTAAATCTGAAAAAGTTAATTGTTTATTGTAATCCAGAACTATAATATACTGATTATAATATGAAGTTATGAGTTTTTAGATTATCATGATAAGCAGAGATGCAATACTACTTTTATCCGTTATATTGTTTTGTCTTGGCATGATTGGACTTTTGTCTCAAAAGAAAATTATAAAAACAATAATTTCTATAGAAATAATGATATTTGCATCAATCATAAATTTCTGTTATTTCGCAGGAGAAAAATCTATAAAGTCAGGTCATTTTGCAGCTTTTATGGCAGTTATTTTGAGTGGGCTAACAATCAGTGTTATTTACACAATAATTACGAAAAAATCGTCTGATATTTCGAATAATATCTTTATAGAAAAAGATTATGAAGAAAAGGATTTGAAAGATGTTTGAATTAGCTCCGTTAATAATATTATTTTTCAGTGGGATTTTAGGAAGTTGTTTCAATTTCTTTAAAGCTGAAAAATTTGGAGCTTACATTTCTTCTGTAAGTTTCCTCATACTTATGTTTTTTAAGCATAAAAATATAGATTTTCCGTGGTTTTCTATCGCAAATCTAAAATTTAATTTCTCATTTTCATTCAGTAATACCGCGTTGATATTATGTTCCGTTATTTCGTTAATATTATCATGTTTGTATCTTTCTCGCAAAATATTATTATTTGATAAATACATTGAACGAAAATTTGGAATATTAAATATATTTATATTTTTCATGTGCTTAGCCATCCTTTCAAATAATATATTTCAATTTTATATAGGACTTGAATCACTTGGGATTATTTCAACGATTCTTGTTGGTTTAGAAAAATATTCAGATAAGCAATCAACAAAAGTTTATCTGTTCAATAAATTTGCTTCATTATTATTTCTCTGTGGAATAGCCATGATAGCAATAAAAACAGGAAGCTTTGAAATTGATAAAATAAAACAGGCTTATATGGGATCCAAAACTGGCCTTCTCTTTCCAACTTGCTTGATATTAATTTCGTGTCTTTGCAAGGGAGCACAAATGCCTTTTTCATATTGGCTGCTTGACGCTGTGAAAGCTAATATTTTTGCCTCCATACTAATCCACGCAGGAACTATCGTAGCAATTGGAGTAATATTCATAGCAAAATTTTACTTTATATTTGAAGCTTTCCCTATATTAAAACAATTAATGATAGCCATTGGATTATATACCTCATTTTGGATGTCATGTTGTTCTTTAGCAAATAATAATATAAAGAAAATCATAGCATGTTTGACAGCTTCATCTGCTGGAAGTATGTTTATATCTTGTGGAATCGGTGGTTATTCATTAGCTTTATTATATTTCATTTGTCATGCATTTTTTAAATCTATGTTATTTTTAAGTTTTGCATATCTTATTTCTGCAATGTCTGGAGAAAACAATCTTATAAAATATGGTGGTTTAGCAAAATTAACTCCAAAGATATCGGATATGATTTTAGTTTCATTTTTGTTTGCTGCCGGCTTTCCATTTTTATCAGGATTTTTTGCCAAACTATCATTTGTTGAAACAATAGAGCTTTCTGAAATTAAGTATATATCGATAAGCAATATATTTATAAACATAATAACAATAATGGCAATGGTACGTATGTTATTGAAATCATTATATGGAAAAGCGCGAGCTGATGAATTTACATTATCAAGAGCATCAGCTTCAGAAAATTATAACTCAACACCTTTTTGGATATTAACATTCATAGCATTGCTAGGATCATTCACAATTTGGAGCGTATATGAATGGGGAGATTTACATTTCGGATATGGTGGACTAGTGTATGTTCGAACAACTATGGACTATACATTTGAAGCAATATTTAGTGTGTTTCAATTAATTATAGCTGTAGCCTTGATATTCTTGCTAAACAAATTCTCGGGATTGAATTATAGAACTTCAAAAATTGCTTATTCTTTATTTAAAAAAAATGGAATTTATGAATTCTTCTGCAATATAATTTTTAAATTAACAACTGGAATAATGCATTTTCTTGATATCTTGACTGAAAGATTGTTTTATATCATTAATATAAATTCAATTTACTCAATTCTTTATGCTGGAAAGAGTTTGATAAAGCTTCATAAAAATGAATTTTATTTTCATGTTTATTGGGTTATATTGGGAATAATATTTGCATTAATTATCATAGCGATAGGTAGGGTTTAATGTTTGGTTTAGCAATTCCATTTATTACTTTTCTTATTCCGATTATTGGGTCATTTTTTATAGCCATAACAGACAAACGAAATATCCTAGCTGTAAAAGCAGTTTCTTTTTGGACTACTCTTTTTGCTCTTGTCTTTTCTTTTGTTCCTCTTGTGTCTTCGAAGCGATTATTGCTTGGAGAATATAAAAGAATATTTTCCAATGGACTATTAGAATATGAAGTAATAATCGATGGTTTGTCATTATTGTTTGTTCCAATAATCTCTCTCGTGTGTCTTTTATGTATACTTTGGATTACAAAGCGAAAAACACAAAAGAAAAAAACCTATTATATATCTATATTATTATTCGAATCACTCTCTATTGGAGCATTTTACGCAACTAACCTAATTTTGCTTTATATATTGATAGAATCAACTATCATCCCTTTGTATATTATAATGGCCCAAAGAAAAGGTTATTCTAATAAAGCTGTTTTTTATTTTTTAATATATACAATGGCTAGTGCGATTCTTATATTAATTGCTTTTATTATTATATATCTAAACACAGGAACTTGCGAACTAAGAGAAATTTATAAATTAGGGGTAAAAAGCAGAACTGTATTTTGGCTCTTGGTTTTTGGAATAGGAATCAAACTACCGATTTGGCCGTTTTATAGCTGGCTCCCTGTTGTTCATGTGAAAAACCAAACTGTTTGTTCTGTTCTTCTTGCTTCAATAGTTTTGAAATTTAGCACTTTAATATTATTAAGAGTTTTAATACCTTTGTTTTCTAATATTATATTTTCGAATACATTCTTGATATTTATCATTATATCAATCAGTCTTATATTTGCTTTATCACAACTTATTTTTCAGGGTGATATAAAATCTGTTTTTGCTTATTTTTCTATCATACATTTAAACTTAGCTCTTTTTATTCTTTTGAATAAATCTGGTTTGATATATTATATATTTTCAGTCATGGGGCATAGTATCTTAATGCCGATTTTGTTTTTTACTTCAAATATAATTGATAGATTATATGGTACTAGATCTATAAAAACTCTAAGTTCCACACCGATACAACTTCCCATCGTTAGAAAAATAATCTCTCTTGCATTTTTTGCATTGATTTCATTGCCTTTTTCTTGGGGATTTATATCAGAGATTCTAACTATTCAATTAATTGCTGAAATTTTTTATTTATACGCATTATTTCCTGCTGGTATAATGCTGATATCTTCTCTTTTTGTCATTTATTTATATAACTCATTTTTAAGTTATAAAGCAAACAATACTGCATTAGAAACAATAGATGGATTTTATATAACCGATATGTATAAAAAAACAGCATTTTATATTCCTATAATTTTAATATTTATTATTGGCATTTTCCCTAATGTTATCTTGGGTATTTTCAAATGAGTGTGAAATTTATTAATCTCGGATTAACTAAATATCCCATTGCTATGTTGGAAATGGAAATAGCGTTTGAAAATGTTAATAACGGAAATGAAGAATGCGTGTTTATAACAGAACATGAAGCTTTATATTCCGCAGGGAAAAGTTTTGAAAGAAGCGATTTTATAATAGCTCCGAAATTTCCCATTTATTTTCCAAAAAGAGGAGGCCGAGTTACAATACATGCTCCTGGCCAACTCGTTATATATCCAATTATAAATTTGAAAAGAAGAAATCTAAATGTCAGTTCATATATCAAAATTCTTGAAATTTGGATTATTGATGCTCTGAAAGAAATGAATATAGAATCAAATTTATCAACCGAAGGAATTGGCGTTTGGATTCGTGATTCCAAAATCGGATTTATCGGAGTCAGAATAGAACATGGTATAACTACACATGGTTTATGCCTGAATGTTTCAAATGATTTAACGATGTTTAATTATATTATTCCTTGCGGAATTCAAAATTTGAAAGTAACATCACTTGAAAAATTGCAAAACAAAACGATCAATATGGAACATGTGATTAACTCATTTATAAAAACTAATCCATTTTGCTGAATAATTTAGAGATTTACCAAACGCTTCTTTGATATGTTATGTCTTCTGAAAGCGCTATAGGTGCCCCTGCGGTGTCAATAAAGTTTTCCGGTGAGGTCTTCTTTCTAATTCACGCTTCCGTGCAGTTACTCTTTTTATTTTAAATCAACATTATTCCGCTCTTTCATTCGAAATATTTCTGTTGTGATAAATTGAATATGTTTTGGAATACTATAGCAGAGTAACAACTTCATCTATAATTCTCAAAACGACTTAATATTATAACTTTTCTGACAAAAAGTTTTTTAATTGTCAAAAATTAATCGAAGGCGGTGTCTTAAATTAATTTTTGAAGATTTTATAAGGTGACGCCCTAGTGAACCTGAGCACGCCATTTGTTATAACTCTTTTTATATTATTTTTTTTCGAAAGGAACGAGGAGAGAGGGATTGATTTACGAAATTTAGTCAAGTCCGAAGAGTGAGTGAAACGAACGAGACTTGACGAAATGGGAGTAAATCAATATAATCGTTCCCGCCTTTC
>CAUDEV010000062.1 GCA_958448685.1 uncultured Alphaproteobacteria bacterium
TACTATAAATATAAGGTATAACGTATTTTACAGGAGAAGGACTGTGAAAAAATTTTTAATGGGAATAAGTATGCTTTCCATGCTGGGAAGTTTAGAAGTTAGCGCATCGATGCTAGAAGAAGATGCGAAAGACCAAGCCTCCGCAATGGAGGAACATGAGTAAAAAATGATGAATGATCCTCAATATAGGGAAACTTACAATGAAGATTACAATGCATATATGATGGGAATGAGCATAGACGATTACAGGAAATATAAGCAATCTGAGAAAGACCAAGCCTCCGAAATCGAAGATGTACAAAAAATGAATGGTCTTCCACCATGGGCATATTAGCATATTAATTTAGCAAATTGATTATCTATAGGAGGTATTTAAACAGAAGGAAAGCATGAGCGGATTCGCTCATGCTTTCCCTTTTCTCAGCTATTTATGGAAAATAAATTTTATTTTTTTACTCTATAAATTCGTCTTCATTTTGATTTTCTGTTTTTTCTTCCTTTGAAGTAGCACTTGTCGAATTATCAGTAGAAGGATTTGTAGTATTTTCTGTTTTTTCCGATGTCGAAGTTGCTTGAGAATCTGAGGATGCTTTTGAGTCAGAAGTAGTTTCTGGAGAAGCTAATTCTTTTTCATTATCTTGAGAAACTTTATTATTTTCTGGATTATCAGATTTTGGTTCAGGATTTGTTGTATTGCTAGCTAAAGTCGTTGCCATTGGTTTTTCAGATTCAAATAATTTACTTTGCTGAAAACCAGAGTCCTGATTCAAAATAGTTTTTGTTGGTAGTTTTGTTTCTATAACAACACAATTTTTCCCATCACATCTATTAAGTATTGTGCTTTTTTTATCAAATATATAAATTCCATTATCTGCTGTTGAAACAATAGAATAACGCCCTGAATATTCGTTATAAGAAATAAATAGTACACTACTTGTAATAATCGTTAAACATATAATTAATGTTATTTTTACTCCGCCAAACATATTTCCCTCAAAAAAATCTTTTTGATAAGAGCCCTCATATAAAGGTATACTATTTAATAGTTAATAAAAAGTTAATGGATTGACAAAAATGTTAAAATTTTTCAAAAAATCATCTTTCATGTTTCTTATCTTTTTCACATTTCTTTCGTTATGCCATGCGGAAATAACTGACGAGCAATTGTTAAATAACGCTAAAAAAATGGAAGAGATAATAAATGAAGGATTAAAAAAACTACATATCCCAGCTGCGACGTTATCAATTTCAAGGGCAGATAAAGTTATTTATACAAAAGCTTTTGGGAAAACCACTATTGAAAATAATAATTCTCAAAAGGTAACTCCTCAAACTCTTTTCCCTGTGTCATCTGTGAGTAAAAATGTCACTGCTATATTAGTTGGGGCATTGGTTGATGAAAGAAAATTATCTTTTGATGATAAAGTTCGAAAATATTTGCCAAATATTTTTATTTGTAATGAGGAATTTTCAAAGGAACTTACTATTTTAGATTTGATTTCACACAGATGCGGTTTGAAAAATTTCTCAGGAGATACTTTATTCAAAGCTAATTATGACAATGATAAAATTCTTGCTATTTTCAAATATTTAAAACAAAGACCTGGCGAATTCAGAAAAATATATGCTTATCAAAATATTATATATGGAATTATTGGAATGGTTCTCGAAAAAGCAACAGGTGAGAAATATGAAGATCTTGTGAAAAAATATATCTTTGACAAGATGGATATGAAATTTTCTAGCGCAATAAGAATCGATGCAGAATCGAGTAAAATAGGTTATTTTAAATATCTACTTGCAAGATTTTCTTATGATCGCAAGAAGTTTGGCTTTTTCAAAAGTGCATGGAATTTAATTTACCTCCCTTTTATTCATAATTCGAAAAGTGTGGTTACAAGTCACTCGAGGAGTATGGATGAAATAATTCCTTTGGATACAATTGGATTTTTTCAAAAATTTCCTGCAACGGCTGGTGTAAGCTTATCTGCAGAGGATTTCGGAAAATGGCTAGCTATGCTATCAAACAAGGGAAAGTATAAAGGTAAACAAATTGTTTCTGAAAAAACTTTCGAAATTTTAACTTCAAATTTAGCTGAAATAACAAATTTGAAAGATAATGATTGTACATTTGTTAAATCAAGATATTCCAGAAATGGATTATATTATGGTGCTGGATTTTTCAATGGTACTTATTTTGATAATGGAAATAATGGGCGCCACATAATCTTTCATATGGGAGGAATCTATGGAGCAACAGCATTTTTCGCAGTTTCTCCTGAAGATAATATATCCGTTGGTGTTATATGCAATCTTGGAGGCGTTGCACAAACATTATTTTGTGAATATATAGTTAATCAATTTTTGGATTTATCATTCGGATTTTCTAAAATAGATTGGGTACAAGCTGATTTAGATCGAAAGAATTATTATGCTAATAAACAACATGAATTTCAAAAACAACTCGAAGAAAGAAATTTGGAACCTATAGAAGATTTGGAAAAGTACACAGGAACTTATTCAAGTGAAATATATGGGGATATAAATATTTATGAAAAAGATAATAATTTATTTATCACAAATGGAATAAAAACTGCAAAATTAACTCATATCAACGGAAACAATTTTTCTTTCATTAGTAAAGATCTGATGTTTGTTTTCTTTGATGAAAATGAATATATTTTCTTCTCGAAAGAAGGGGATAAAATCGAATCATGTTTTATTTCATGTTTCGATGAAAATAAAACAAAGTTTGTTAAGAAATAAATTTACTTTCTTGAGGGCGCGCGGCACGTGGTATCTTTGATATTATACCACATGCCGCGCGACTAGAAAACTAAGCTTCACACCAATCTTTATATGCTTCTTCTAAGTTATCTTTTGCAAGAGATTCTCGTATATCTTCCATTAATCGATTCATAGTTCTGATATTGTGTATGGAAATTAAAGTTCCTGCAAGTATTTCTTTTGCTCGCAACAAGTGATGTATATAAGCTCGGGAGAAATTTCTGCAAGTATAGCAATCGCAAGAAGGACTTATCGGAGAAAAATCTTTTTGAAAAACAGAGTTATTCAAGTTTAAGTGAGATTTATTCATATCTTGCAACTCACGTTTTTTCACTATAGCCGCGCCGTGTCTTGCTATTCTTGTTGGGGCCACACAGTCGAATGTGTCAATGCCACATTTTACGCCATTGAATATGTCAGCAATTCCACCTATTCCCAAAAGATGAACATATTTTGTTTTGTCAAGCATTTTACTTGTCATTTCAACTATTTCATACATCTCTTCGCGGGTTTTTCCAAGTGAGCCGCCTATTGCAAATCCACTGAAATCATTTTCATTTGCGAATCTGGCACTTTCTCTTCTCAAATCTTCATAAACGCCGCCTTGTATAACAGCCAAGAGGGCTTGATTATTATTTCCGTATTGTTTTACTGTATTTAATGATCTCAAGGCCCATCTTTTGCTCTTTTCCATGGAATTTGCCGTATATATCTTGTTGACGTGATATGGTGTGCATTCATCAAAAGAAACAATTATATCAGCTTCTAAATCCATTTGTATTTTCATTGATAATTCAGGCGTTAATGTAATAATGCTTCCATCAATATATGACCTAAATTGAGCTCCGTTTTCAGTTAATTTTAATAATGTTTTTTTCCCTTTTATCTGTTGGGAACCTTTTATTTCAGCGTTAACACTTCCATATCCTAAACTGAATACTTGAAACCCACCTGAATCTGTGAACATCGGACCATCCCAGCCTGTGAATTTATGTAAGCCTCCCGCAGATTTTATAAGTTCACTTCCAGGTTGTAACATAAGATGATATGTGTTTGAAAGAATAATTTGAGTTCCTTCTGATTTCAGTTGTTCTGTTGTGATTCCTTTTACGTTAGCTTTTGTCCCACAAAATATGAAGGCTGGGGTTTCAATTGTTCCATGAGGTGTATGAACTTTGCCTAGCCTTGCATCGTTTTTTTCGCTTTTGAAAAGTATATCAAATTTAAACATATGATCAGAAGATTATTAAATTTGACATATTTTATCAAAAATTTTAGAAAATCTAAATACATTTTTTCAAGCAAATTACAACAAGATACATTTTCGGTTCATAATGTCTTCCGAAAGCGCTGGAGGTGCCCCTGCGGTGTCAATGAAGTTTTCCGGTGAGGTCTTCTTTTTAATTCACACTTCCGTGCAGTGACTTATTTTGATAGGTTAATTGTAAAGTCACAACTTCTTCAATATGGTTTAAGGTTAATTTAACATCCATCCCTAAGGTGGAAGGGTTTATTTGGGAAATCTTGTGATTAAGGTATATCCAGGCGCGCGACGTGTGGTAAAATATCAAGGGCACCACACGTCGCGTGCCCTCCCAATATGACTCTCACTATGTATTATATTTTCCGAAAGGAGGAAACGATTATATTGATTTACTCCCATTTAGTCAAGTCACACTTCGTTTCACTCGTTCTTCAGACTTGACTAAATCTCGTAAATCAATCCCTCTTTTCTCGTTCCTTTCGAAAAAAATAATATAATTAAGTTTGTGAACGCCATTTGACGTTCTTAATTTCAGGA
>CAUDEV010000063.1 GCA_958448685.1 uncultured Alphaproteobacteria bacterium
TTTTATGTCAAAATCCATATTTTAGCCTCCTTAAAAATTGACAAATAATATTAAATATGCCATAATTGGAATATATAATATTATAGTATTCCATTTTTGAAATATTGTCAATACCTACTAGGAGAATTTTTATGAAAAGTAATTTATATGAAAAAAAAGCTCAAATATTCAAAGCTCTTTCTAATCCTGTGAGACTTGAAATAATGGATTTTTTAGCGGATGGAGAAAAGTGTGTCTGTGAAATTGTAGAAAATTTAAATTATGAACAGCCGCATATTTCAAAGAGCTTAATTAAATTAAAAGAAGCAGGTCTAATAAAAGACAGAAAAGAAGGTTTAAATGTATATTATTCTCTTAAAATTTGTTGCATGGGAGATTTTTTCAATTGTTTAAATAAAATTCTTGAAACTAATTAAAAACAGTATTTATTATTTTCTTGAAAAATAAATTTAGCTTATTATCGTAATTTAATTAATAACAAATTAATACAAATAATAAATATATATTAATATTTTATATGTAAGATATTGTTGTAAATATATTTATTTTGTGGATATAAAAATATTTCCTTTTCCTACAAGAATATAATTTGCATTAATTCCATATTCGGAAATTAGTATTGAAAGTTTATGATTATTTAAAAGTCTTTCATTTTTTTCAATTTTTGATAGATATTGTTTAGATACATTTAAAACTTGTCCTAATTGCTGTAATGATAACTGCAAATTTTTTCTCGCTTTTCTTATCCTTGCTCCTTGTGTACACATTCTAAACTCCTTTCTCATATTCTTTATTTTTAAAACAATTATCTTAATTTATACTTATATGCCTATAATTTGTCAAATTAAAAGTGACAAGGAGTTTGAGAAAAATTGCCAACAATTTTGAGAAAAATTAGCGTGTTAGTTTACCAAAAAAATCAAACCATCTGTAAATTGAAATCAAACCATGTGTTCTTTTACAAAGTCTCTTTTGGGTATCACAAATGTCCTCAAAATTCCAAAATTTTTATCTAAAAAACGAATCGTCATCGCTGTTTGTCCTAATTTCACTAACTTGCACGGATAAAACGATTATTGGATTTTTGAAGTAAATAATGTCCGATTTGATTTTAATAAGAGTAATTTGTGTTGGTATGTTACAAAAGTAGGGAAACAGGAACACTTTTCCGACTTCAGAGTTAATCTGTGAGTATGGATGAATTTATTGGTATTAATGAAATAGCAAGAATAAAGGGCTTAAAAAGCACACGTTCGATAAGACTTGCGATTAATCAGGGTAAGTATATCGCAAGAGAAGTTGAAGTAAAGGGTGGAAAATCCTATGAAATCCTTTATTCTTCATTAGAGCCGGATATACAAGATAGATTAGATGAAGAAGAATTAAAAACAACAGCAATTGTTCCGTTTAAAAACAAGGTGAATTTTGTGTCCGAAAATGCAAGATTAACAGCACTTGCACGAGTGGATATAGTAACTGCCTTATATAATATTCGTAAAAAATATTCGACTAAAAAAGAGGCTGATTCAGTATTTTTAGATTTATATAACAGTGGAATGTATTTGCCCCAAATATATAAGTTTGTTGGTTCAATTTCTATAGGTACACTTCATCGTTGGGTTAAGATGTTTGAAAATTATGGAACAGATGGGCTTTTACAAAAACGCAAAACTAATCAACAAGGTGAATATAATACGATTTTGAATGAGGAAATGAAACAGATATTTTTAAAATATTTGTTACACCCCAACAAATTTAGTATCGGAAAAGCTATAAATTTAACAAAACATATTCTTGAAAAGCGAGAATATGAAAATATTCCATGTAATCTTACTTTCAGAAGATTTGCCGAAAATTTTAAGAAAAACAATTATTCAAAGTGGGTTCTATTTAGAGAAGGAGAAAAAGCATACCACGATAAAATTGAACCGTACATTGAACGAGATATTTCAAAACTTGAAGTCGGAGATATTTTGATTGCTGACGGACACGTTCTTAATTTTCAAATTATTAATCCATTTACAGGTAAGCCGACCAGAGCAACTTTGGTCGGTTTTTTAGATTGGAAATCAACGGCATTAGTCGGCTATGAAATTATGATGACTGAGAATACTCAGTGCATAGCCTCCGCCCTTAGAAATGCAATCATTAATTTAGATATTATTCCGAAAGTCGTGTATCAAGATAACGGAAAAGCATTCAAGGCGAAGTATTTTCAATCTTGTGATTTTGACGAGGAGGGCTTTAACGGAGTGTATGCCAATTTAGGTATCCGCTCCGTTTTTGCTAAACCATACAATGCACGTGCAAAAGTCATAGAGCGATTTTTCCTTGAATTTCAAGAAGAGTTTGAAAAAATGATGACAAGTTATATCGGTACAAGTATTGAGGATAAACCTGCGTGGCTGAAACGTGGTGAGAAACTCCACAGAGATATGCACAAAAAACTTACTAATAACTACATTCCGACAGTTCATGAGGCTATTAAATTTATTGATTGCTGGCTTGAGTTTCACAATTCAAAACCTTGTCCTAATGACCGTTCAAAAACTATTCAGGAAATGTTAAACGGCGTTCCAAAACAGGATATAGATAAAAATATTTTGAACGACTTGATGATGAAAACGGAAGCTCGGACAATAAATAAGCATGGAATAACGTTTCTTGGTATGCATTACAGGAGTGATTATTTATTGGATTTAAGAGAAAAAGTGTTTATCAGATACAGCCTTTTTGACCTTTCAAAAGTTTCTGTATATTCAATAAAAGGTGAATTTTTATGTATTGCAAGGCAGGTTGAGAAGGTTCATCCAATGGCAAATCATTTAGGAACAGTAAAAGACATGGAACAATTCAAACAACAAATACAAAAACAACAACGCAGATTTAAAAAAAAAAAAAAAGAGTTTTTAAAATATTTTCCTAAAGAAAAAGCGGAGGCCATAGACATTGAGCCGGAAGAAGTTATTGAAATTGAAGAATTTGAACAACCTAAAACACCATTAAAACGCAAATTGAACTTTAGAGAACAACAGATGAATGTACCTGTTTTTAATGCAGATTATGAAAAATATGAATGGTTAATGAAATATGGCTGCACTAATCCCGAACAACGGAAATGGCTTGAAAGGTATTTAAACAGTGATGAATATAACAATTTGTACGGAGCATAAAAATGAATAAAGTATTTGTAAGAACCAAAAATGTCAAAAAGTTTGTTGCCTTGATGGAAGAAGTAAAGCAGCTTCCGGCGAATATTCCTAAAATAGTTCTGGTATTTGGTGAATACGGGCTTGGCAAATCGGAAACAATTAAGTGGTGGACATTTAAAAATGATTGTATATATGTGAGAGCAAATCAGGGAATGACAAGCAGATGGCTATTATCAGAAATTGCAGAGGAGTTAGGGGAAGAGGCTTTCTGGCATATTCAGGATACGTTTAACCTTGTCGAACAGAAGTTAAAACAAAATCCCAAACCGCTAATTATTGATGAAGTCGACTATCTGGTGACCAATAATGTTATTGAAATTCTGCGAGATTTACATGATAGGACAGGGTGTCCAATGATACTGGTCGGGATGGTAAATATTGACAAGAAGTTATCTAGATATCCTCATTTGAAAGATAGGATTTATAAGACATTTAAGTTTGAACCTTATGCTAAACAGGATATCAAGCAAATTCTATCGGAACTATCTGAAATCCAAATTACAAATGACGGCTTGGAGTATCTTGCAACAAGACACAATCAGTTAAGACAGATGGTAAAACTAATTAATAAAATTGAAAAACTCGCCAAAACAAATGAACTAAAAGAACTTAACGAAAAAAATCTAAGGAGTATTTTAAGTGAAAGACAAAATATTACAGCTTTGCAAACGTCTAAACAAATTTTCGCTTGAGAATCTTGAAATATTGTCAGAAATTCCGAAAAGTAACCTGTTATCTTTACTGGATGAGTTCGTTAATGAAGGCAAATTGATAACTAGAAACAATGAATACATATATTGCAAACAAAACCCCGTCATACAGAATCATTCTATATTTAAACTTTATCCTGCCGTGGTAACGGATACTGTTATCAGGTGCTTTTGCGAGGACATTAAAACAATAAAGACATCTAATATTGCAAATATAGGCGAAGATCAGGTGCAGAAATTTTATACAATATTTAGAACCTTGATTTATCAAAGACAGAAAAGACAGCTTGACTCATATTATTCAAAACAGCCGCAAAAAGCTCGACACAGAAAATTTTTCAATAAGGAAGTTTATTTGTATTTCTATTTTAATCAAATTTTTGTATCCGAAACTCTTTTAAAATCAGAGGATGACAAGATGTTCTCATCTAAGGAAAAAGCTGAATTTACAACAATATATTGCTACCTGTCAAGAAATCTGACTCATAACACAAATGCCAATAACCTGAGTTACAAAATAGCAGAAACTCTGTGGCGAAGAAAAAGAGGCTTTAAAGACCTTTATTTTGATTTAAAAAGTTTGGTACA
>CAUDEV010000064.1 GCA_958448685.1 uncultured Alphaproteobacteria bacterium
ATAAGAAGTGATTTGCTTCTTGTTTTCTCTGTTTTCCTATACAGATTCTTCAACATTTATTTGTTGATCTGCTCCGCAGGCAACAAATAAGAGCCGACTATCCTTATTTCTTTATCGTAAATTTACTTGTTACACAGTAATGAAAAAAGCCAATAGTTTGTAACTGAACTTTACAAACTATTGACTTTACATTTTGATGTCCACTCTTCAATGAATTATCATACGAATATATCTTCAATACTTTATAATTCAAGAGTAATAATAAGGCTATTGGCATGTACTTTTGCAACAATATTTCCGCCAAGAATGGCAACAAGTGTTTTTACTACCGCAAGTCCCAATCCTGTACTTCCATTATGTCTTGATTTATCGCCTGTATAAAAACGGTCAAAAAGTCGATTGCAATCAATTTCTGAACTGTCACTCATTGGATTTTCAATGGTAAATATAATATTATTATTTTCTTTCTCCATAAGTGTTATTTTTATCGTTCCAACAGAATACTTAATTGCATTTGTCAACAGATTTTGTAAAATTCGTTCTACCATATTTTTATCAGAATATACGTATATTGAATAATCTGGGAGATTTATTTCGGGTAAAATATTCTCCTTTTCTAATGCAACGGCATTTTCCGTAATTAAATTTATTAACATATTAGATATATTAAACTTTTCTTTTTCTGGAACTGTCTGCTGTTCCTCCAAAATAGAAAGGTCATAGAATGTTTCTACCAATTCTTTCATTTTTTCGGCTTTGCTAAAAATCACTTTTACACGCTGTGCTTGACTGGATTCCAAATTTTCTTTTTGCAATAATTGTAAATGACCAAGAATGACTGTAAGAGGTGTACGCAAATCATGTGATATATTAGCAACAGATTCTTTTAAATACTCTTCATTGCGTAATACGCCTGCAACAGCCTGTCGTTGTCTGATATTATATTGATTCAATATACCAGCCAGTCTTTCTAAATCTTTATCAATCAACGAAATGTCTAACATCTGCTGTGAATTTCCAGAATTCAATTCATTAACTTGATCCGCAAGATTACGGATTTGTTTTTTTAATTGAATATATCGAAATAGCAGTATTACTAAAAATATTGTTATGATAATTAAAATCCATTCTATGTTAGACATTTTCTCCACCTATTTAAAATCACATTTACAAAATTTTATCCACGAAAGCAATACCAATATACCAGACCATATACATCCTACTAAAATAGCTATCGGTTGAAAAAAGGTTTTCATGCTGACAACGATTCTGATTTGATAAGTAGGTAAAAAACCGACTGGTAATCTCAACATCATTCCATAGCCAAGATATAAGCTAAGACCAAAAATAATAATTACTGTAACCGAAGTTGCTTTTACAGCATCCTGTAAATAGCAACAAATAAGTATTGCAATTAGAAATATCGCACTATTAAGCAGACAAGAATAAATGATTGCTTTTATAATATTGTAAAAAAACATTCCCACGTCTGCAACACCAAAGCGTCCAAATTCCCTTATGCACCCTGAAACTGGATAGACAAGAGCCATAAGATTAAAAGCAATTAAATACGATATTATTTTACTTGTAAAAATTTGTTTTCTGGAATGTCCAGCACTGACCTCTAAGTTTATTGTTCTCTTAGAAAATTCCTGTCCTAAAATCAATGCAAGTATAGCCGACATGATGATAAGAAGAAACGTAGAATCATACACCATTCCATTAAAAATATCAGCAAGAGAAGAAACAATTTCTTCTGTCGGTCCCATGACCTCTGTAACATAAGTATCTGCTGTAAAAAATCCTAAAATAAATATTCCAATCATACCACACCAGTAAATAGAATTATGTAACAACTGATATTTTTCCAGTTTTAATAATTTATCCATAAAAAACACCTCCGGTTATTTCAAGTCTGTATGTAAAAAAGCACTACCTGCAATGAAATATAAAATAAAATTCCATAAAAAATCTACAAACAAGCAAAAGTTTGTCGAATAGACCTTTTGCAATGAAATTAACCTAAGTTGTCCCATTGGTATTATTCTGCTGATTATTTGTGCAGATTCACTGTTCAGTAAAAAAATCATAACAAAAAATAAAACCATTGAAACTGTCAGTGTTTTCCCCATATCACGAAAAATAAAAGCAAAAAACATCGGTAATGCACACAGTGTTATCATGGCAAACAGAGTTAGTAAAACCATAGTATATGTGCTATCATTCCAAAAAAGTTTTTCTCCAATATAAAATTGACTAATAATTCCATGTACAAATAATGGAAATACCAGAATGATAATACAACCTATTTGAGATACAATTAACTTTACTCTAAATATAGAACTTCTTTTATGTCCGGCAGTAATATAAGTATTTAAAGTTCTTCCACTAAAATCACTTCCAATGAACAATGCTATAAACACTATACTCAAAAAATAGAGTAACGGAATATTGTATAATGATGCCATAATTAAGTTTGAAGAGCATTCTTTACTATCTAACAGCAATATGCTACTTAAAAGGAGATTGAATATTCCAATTCCCCAAAAATACCAACTGTGAAACAACTTATATATCTCAGTTTTTAGGAGATTTGACATCTTTTGTTCCTCCTATTTTGCTCAAAAAATAGTCCTCCAAAGTATCGCCAGATACAGAAAGTCCTGTTACAAGAATGTGCGATTCTGCCAAAGCAGACGCAACTGTCTCTAAATCATTCAAATAATCATACAAACGAATTATGCCATCTGGCATTAGTTTAAAGTTATCTGTATGAAGATTCTCTTCCAAAACCAGAACCGTTTTCTGAACATCTGTTGTTTTAATTGCTATATGTCGTTTACACCGTTCATTTAATTCATAATCAGAAATCTCTTCTATAATTTTTCCATGGTCAATCAGAATAAATTCTGATGCTGTTTGATACAATTCTTCTAAGATATGGCTTGAAACCAAAATGGTCATACCATATTCTTTATTCAAAATTTTCAATAAATTTCTGATTTCTACAATTCCAGCAGGGTCAAGACCATTGATAGGCTCGTCTAAAATCAATAGTTCTGGTGTATTTAAAAGTGCAATCGCTATCCCCAATCGTTGACGCATACCTAATGAAAAATTGCGGACACTCTTTTTACCTGTATCTTGCAATCCAACCATATCTAATGTCCTTTTAATAACTGATTTATCTGGTATGCCTCGTTGAATACGCTGTACTTCCATATTTTGATAGGCAGTCATTGACGGGAATAGAGCAGGCGTTTCAATCATACTTCCAATTCGTTTACGCTGTTTCTGCAATTCTTCTGTTCCAGAATTTCCCCATAAAGAAAGTGTACCACTTGTTGGAAACGCAAGCCCTGTGACTAATCTTAAAAAAGTAGTCTTACCTGCTCCGTTTTGACCAATAAATCCATAAATTTTTCCTTTTTTTATTTGTAAATTTATGTGGTCTAATGCTAATGTTTGTTTATATTCTTTGGTTAAAGACTTTGCTTCTAAAATAATTGAACTCATATCCCAAACCTCCTTTACTTAAACCAGTATAACGGGCAATTTTAAAGAATTTCTTAAATCGTAATGAGAAAAGTTAAAAAAATAATAAAGCTAAGGAACGTTTAATCCTTAGCTTTATGTAGGCGGTAGCCAATGCCCCAAACAGTATCAATAAATTCTGTATCAGAGCATATCGCTTTTAATTTATTGCGTAAATTACTGATATGAACATTAAGTGTATTATCCTCAGCAATATATTCCGTATCCCAAACACTTTGAAAAAGATTCGATTTTGAAAATACTTTATCTGGATATTTCATCAACAATTCTAAAATGCCAAATTCTTTAGCGGTTAAGGATAATTCTATTCCATTCAAAAATGCTGTATTTTTCTCTAGGTCTAAAGTCAGATTGTTATATTGCAAACATTCTGTCTGGCTATTTTGAAATTGTACTCTTCGCAGATTACTTTCAATTCTGGCAAGCACTTCTTCCATATCAAAAGGTTTTGTGATATAATCGTCTGCTCCCAGACGAAGCAAGTCGATTTTATTTTGTGTAGTTTCTTTCGCTGAAATAATAATAACAGGTATCGTAAATTTCTTGCGTATATCAGATAAAATAATATCACCACTCCGATAAGGAAGCATAATATCAAGTATAATCAAATCAATTTTTTCTTTATTCAAAAAATCCAGAACATGAAGTCCATCATATTGGCAATGCACAGCATATCCTTTTTCTTTTAGAAAATCAGCCAATAACGCATTTATTTCTAAATCATCTTCAATAATCAATATTTTATTCATTAGCCTACCTCATTCCTGCAATGCTACTTTCCCATTATACATTTAAGGTTGTATTTCCTCAATACCATTGCAACCAATTATATGAGAGGGAT
>CAUDEV010000065.1 GCA_958448685.1 uncultured Alphaproteobacteria bacterium
AATAACCCAGGAAAAAATGCTTAAACAAATAACAAAAGAAAACAAGCAATTTTTAATCAAACCTGAAATGTTGGAATTAAGTTCTTCTGAATCAAATTCTATAAAAGAATATTTAAATGATTTAGAATTATGTGGATTTTCTCTTGATTTAATCCAAAATACCATAATGATTTCTGCAATTCCAGCAATTATAAATATCAATGAAGCAATAGAATTTATTAAAAACTTAATTGCTGATGATGAATCAAAAACGATATTAGAAACTATAGACTTCATAAAAAGAAAGATAGCCGATAAAGCTTGCCACAACAGTATTCGTTTTGGAAGAAAACTAACTATGGAAGAGATGGCAGAAATCATAGAACAAATGGAACATACTCCATCAATTCATCAATGTAACCATCATCGCCCTAGTTTTGTCACAATAAAGGAAGATCAGCTCAAAAAAATGTTTAATAGGAGCTGATCTTGGAAAGTTTCATTAGCTATATTGTGACAAAAGCGCTTTCGCTTTTTCTTTTTTCGCTTGACGATCTTTTTCCTTATTAATCACTGCTTTTTCTTGAGCAACTTCGGCTTGCAATTTCTTTATCATGGCTTCTTTGGCTTTTATTGCTGCTTCAGGGCTATTAGCATTTATTTGACTTGGCAACGCTGAAGAAACTTTTTGTTGAACTTGAGAACTAATCGCTTGTTGTCCATTAGCCAATAAGCCTTTGACATTGTTAGCTTGAGCTGACAAAGTGTTGCCTGCTTGGCTTGCTTTTGTAGCAACAGTACTTACTGTATTTTTAGCTTTTGCTATAACCGGAGAAAATGCCGCGAATGAATTGAGGCTAAACGCAGCGATAATTAACGCTCCTGATAAAATTATTTTTTTCATATAAAACCTATTAATGTTATATCTCTATGATTTCAGCTTATCAGCAAAAAGTTAAAAAATAGTTAATTCAAATAACATTTCAAAGATTTATTCCATATTTCAAATAATTTTTCAAAATTGAAAGAAGCATTAGCGGGACTTGTTGAAGGAAGTTTTATTATATTCATATTATGTAAATCTTTAGAATATTTGACGTATAAATTATATGCAGTATTTCCATTTGCGAAAATTACACCAATGTTTGAATTATTCAATGCATCTGTTAAATCATTTGGGATTACATTTTTTATTGAATTATCTTTTGAAGCTTCAATATCACAAGATTTAATCACATCCCACAAGGCAATATGATTGTTTAATAACAGAGTCTTTTTCTCACGGATATTTGCAGGAAGGGGATTATTGGTAATTTTTGAAATAATTTTCCAAAATCTATTTTTAGGATTTCCATAGAAAAATCCATCAGCTCTGGATTTTACAGATGGAAAGCTGCCTAAAATTAATACTCTTGAATCAGAGTTAAAAACAGGAGGAAATGGATGTTCTATGATAGGCATGTTTAAATATCCTTGGTTATCTTTTCGCAGAGTAGTATAATGAAGTTTTAGGATATGTTCAAATAAATATATTGTGTCGGATATATTCGATAATTTAAACAATTGCATAGAGCCATATTATCAGCCGAGATTAAAGCTTTTTAAAAATCTGCTTGGTTTTAGAATAATAGATGCTCTTTTGCATATGCCGACTTATACAATAGAAAAATACTGTATTTCTGAACTTACAAATGATTTTATAGAAAAAGTAGTCACGACAAATATCACGATTGATTGTGTTGAGTTGAATTATAACAGATTATCGAGCCCTTGCAAAATATATGGCATGTGTGGGAAATCTCCTGTTGAAATTGTGCTTTTTAATTATAACAAAGCTTATGTGAAATCTGTTTATCCCGTGGGGAAAACTGTTTGTATTTCCGGAAAATTACAAGTATCTGAATCTGGGATTTTTAAATTTATAAATCCAGAAAAAGTCATTCCATCAAGATTAAATCATTTTAAAGGAATTTTTAATATATATCCTTTAACAACTGGTATTTCTCAAAATGGGATTTATTCTGTTATGAAAGCTGCATTAGAGGTTTTGAATAAACACCCAATAGAAGAATGGATTCCTGAGGATATAATGATTCGAAATTCATTTAAATCATTTTATGACTCTCTAAAAGATATACATTTTCCAAAGAAAATTTATAAAAACAAATTTGAAGAATCAGAATACAGAAGACTGGTATTTGATGAGTTATTAGCTGAACAGCTAGTAATCAGATTTGCTTCTCCAAAATCGAAAAATGGAAATGTTATAAACAATGAAAAAATATTGATAAATAAACTTCTTGAAAAATTACCTTTTGATTTGACTAATTCACAGAATGAAGTTTTGAATGAAATATTCAAAGATATGGAAAAAAATAAACCGATGACAAGACTTCTTCAAGGAGATGTTGGTTCAGGAAAAACGATTGTTGCATTGATATCAATTTTGTATGCAATTGAAAGTGGCTATCAATGTACAGTCTTGGCACCTACAGAAATTTTGGCAAGACAGCATTTCAAAAATATGAAAAGCTATTTTGATGATTTGGGCTTAAATATTGAGATATTAACTTCAAATGAAAAAGGTAAAAAAAGAACAGAAATATTAAACAATGTCAAAAGTGGAAAGTGTAGCTTACTTGTCGGGACACATGCGATCATAACTGATAAAGTGGAATTCAATAATTTGGGGTTTGTGGTTATTGATGAGCAGCACAGATTTGGAGTTAATCAACGTTTGAACCTTATCGAAAAAGGTGTTTCCCCTCATGTTTTGAGTATGACTGCGACTCCGATTCCGAGAACTGTTATAATGTCTTTATATGGGGATATTGAAGTCTCTTCTATTCGAGAAAAACCAAAAGGACGAAAAGATATAATAACAAAAGCAATTCCAAAATCTAGAATGAACGATGTTGTGAGTTCAATTAATAATATAATTAATAATAATCAAAAAGTTTATTGGATATGTCCTCTTGTTGAAGAAAGTGAAAAATTGAAATATACATGTGTTATTAACCGTTATGAATATTTAAAGAAATATTTTCCTGAAAACGTTTTAATGCTTCATGGGAAAATGAAATCCAAGGAAAAACAAGAAGTTTTTGAAAAATTTGAAAATGGAGAATGCAAGATTTTGGTATCGACAACTGTTATTGAAGTTGGCGTTGATGTTCCCGAAGCAACTACAATAATAATTGAAAACGCAGAGAAATTTGGTTTGGCTCA
Organism: uncultured Alphaproteobacteria bacterium; assembly: GCA_958448685.1. Lineage (GTDB taxonomy): Bacteria > Pseudomonadota > Alphaproteobacteria > RUG11792 > RUG11792 > MGBC162888. Next base: position 3,208 of record CAUDEV010000065.1, read on the forward strand.
GTTGCATCAACTTCGGGGCAGAGTAGGGCGAAATGATCTGCAATCTTTTTGTGTTTTGCTTTTTGAAGATAAAATTTCTCATATTGCAAAAGAGCGTATACAAACGATCAGAAATAGTAATGACGGATTTGAAATCGCCGAAAAGGATCTCTTATTGCGAGGTGGCGGAGAAATTATAGGGACAAAACAAAGCGGTGAAAAATCTTATAGAACTTTTGATATGAAGGATCCTGTCATTCAAAATGATATATATGATCTTTTGAAACAAGCCTCAGATTTAGCAACGAAAATTATAAGACAAGAAGGAACACATAATTTCAAAACTTTGTTAAAAATATTTAAGCCTGAAAACTTTGAGAATATTAAACTTTCATTTTGATATTGAGCCCCATATAAATGTGAGGCTCATGATAGGAGTAAGTTTCTCACGGCAAAATCTTAAGAAATTTCAGGATAGTTTGTCCCATGATCTTCGTTATACTCCGATAAAAGATTATACCACACTTTGCTGAATCCATTTTCTTTCAATTGTTTGTCTACATCTAATAAAATTTTTCCTGTATCATATTCAGGGCTATAATAAGAAAAATAACCTATTTCAGGATTTCCTTCAATCAAATCAGGATCCCATTTGCTATTTAAATAATTTATCTTGTTTTGCTCCTCATCATAGGAGTAGCCCCATGCAAGCCCTTGCGTGAGATCTAAAAGATAGAATTTAATATTATTTACCGGTTCTGATAATACGACAACTTTTTTCCCGGAAAGACGATTGGTTTTAGGATCCACAGTCCATCCATCAGGGTTTCCGGGACCAGAAAATGCCATATAAACCCGCCTCACCCAACTCTCGTTTTCAGCATCATATGTATAGGAGAAGACATCATCCT
>CAUDEV010000066.1 GCA_958448685.1 uncultured Alphaproteobacteria bacterium
GATATTAAAAGAAAGGAAATATGTGATAATTAACTTCCTAATTATCATACAAGATTAAAGATGACATTTTTTTAAGTATGAAAAATGTGACATCATTAGTAGTAGATGAAATGTCGCAGATGAAAAATGATGTTTTATTGTATGCTTATAGAAAAAGTATACAACCATCAATTGAATGGCTGATAAAGCAAATACCAATTATTGATGGAAAATTTCAATATGTGTTCGTTGTTGATAAAGGTAATCTTCCTGAATCGGTAAGAGAACCAAATTATGCGATGGAAGATTTTGTGAGAAGAATGATAAAATCTTTAGGGGCAGAGTCTGTTATTTGCAAGGAACTTTTTACTGTATTGAGCGAGAAAAAGTATGATTATTTCTATGATGGTAATTGTGACTTTGAGGATTTTATAAATCGTTCAAAATAGATTATTAGCATATTGTTGAAGATAGGAGTATGTGTTATATTAAAACAGAGAGCTGTGATGATAATGTCATGGTCACTGGACTTTGGTTATAAGAGCTGGATGCTGTATCCAGCACCATTGTTTACAGAAAGGTGGTCGTTATTATGACAAATGAAAACACAGAAATCGTTGTATCACATCAGGAAATTGATTTAAAGGTAGAGGCTAAGAAACAACTTCGTATTGCAACAGTTGATTTTTTTAAGTGTGCAAAGAAACCTACCAAGGACTTTGCAGACTGCGTTGTTGATTATCTTTTGAATCGTTTGATTAACTGGGTGGACAGCAAACTCTCAGCATAATAGTTTATGAAAATAGACTAACATATGCTATGGGCGCTCTGTTTGGCAGGGCGTCTTTTAATGTATGAAGAAGGGAAAATACATATGCTTGAGTGGATAAAAAGGCATAAAGTTTTTGTAATTATATGTTTTGTAATTATTGTGATAGGTGTTCCATTTGCGATTCATTGTTTGTTTAAAATTCATCCGACAGAGGATTATGATTTTTTTGTGGCTGAATGGAGTGCGGGAGAACTGTTACAATATTATGGTGGCGTTTTAGCTTTTTCTGGTACGGTGATTTTGGGAGCATTGTCATTGCATCAAAACGAAATTATTAAACAAGAATCAGATAAAAGAATAGCAATTCAGGAAAAGCGAGAACACGATAGTAATATGCCTCGATTTCGTGTTAAGTTTTTGTATTGCAATGGAAGATATAGTAATATGAAAGTGAAAATAGAAAATATATCTGATAATGTAGCGAATGAAATCCTTGTATATAAAATATGTGTGGTGAAAGATAAAAATGTGATTTGGAAGTATCCGAATGCAGTCAAATATGATGTGATAAAGGCTAATGATGAACTTGAAGTGGAATTGAAAACTGAAGAAATACAAGAGGATAAAGTTAGCATCCAGTTTGATTTTAGGTGCAACGACAAATATGGAGAAGAACATAAATATCATGTATATTCATTTTGTGAAAGCAATAGTTCAACACCATATTTTAGCATAAAGGAAATATTTGAAGAAAATCCTTAGTAGTAAGTATTTTCCTTTTATTACTATTTTTACTACTAACAGGTAGTAATAACTTGCTCAATTCTGTTCTGATTTGCCACAATCTGTAATTTCAGAACAAATAGAAAAATCCTCGAAATCCCTTGCAAAACAGGGCATTCCGGGGAAAAACAAGGAGAAATAAAACAATGATAAAAGTGCTTTTCATCTGCCACGGCAGAAACCGTATTTTTGTCTGAAATGCCTGAAAATCAAGAAATTTTGGGACTTTGAAAGTGATTTGTACCCCTGTTGTACCCTTATTTTATATGGGTTCCTAGAAAGGCAAAATTTTGTTAATTGACTGCCCTCGATAAAAAAGCCTCTTGACAGCAGTAACAGAAGTTATATATTAGTAGTAACAGAGTTCACCAAGCCTCTGACTTTCATGCGCAACCCGGTGAGACTTTTTTATCCAATCAAAATTAAGAAGTAGGTCCATAAAACATGGAGTTTATTTTGTGGATATTGGAAAAGGGACATTTGGAAATAATTAGAAAGTCCTGGTATGGGTTGATTTTTTTCACTGAATTGAGTATAATAAAAGTAGGAACAGCAATGTTCTCGATGTAAGGGCATCGTTAAAAGTTGGGCTGCAGATGGAGCAGGATAATTTTCCATCTCATAAGATGTCTTAACTGGGCATCGAGCCTGGCAGCTTGGATAAAGCTGTAGTCCACGTGGGGGACTTAATGATTTCCACGTCGTTATGGGTATCTTAACTGGGTACCGAGGCTGACAACCAGCAGAAAACTCTTTTTCAAAACAAATTCTTAGAGGAGTGTGGTTAAGTATCACACTCCTCTTTACGTATGAGGTATGGATGGCAACAAAAGCAGATAAGAAAAATGCAATAAGACAAGGTATTATAGATTCAGCCGGTATATATAGTCAGAGTCTAGCTGGTAAAACATTTCTATATGTATATGGAGAAGAGTTTTTTGAAGTCTCTTTTCCGATAGATCATTTTCTTCACTTAACAGGAGTGGAGACAAAACTTTCTGCAAAGGACTTCTATAAAAATGCAAAAAAGGCAAAACTTACAAGTAGCCAGTTCTATTTTAATGCAAGGCATCCTTATGCAAATGTAAGAAAGAAGTTGCCCTGCTTAAAGAGATTACCGGAGTTGACAAATGATATGGTGTGTATCCTTAAGGAGATGCAGACGGTTACAATTATTTACAAACTAAGCGTAACTAATCTGGAATTTACGTTGGGACTTACAGAAAATACAGATGTAAATGGTAAGAAGATTAATGACTTTTTTCTTCCTATGTCACTACGAGTGGAGGATACATCCGTAGAAAAGAGTAATGATGGGGAAATCGTTGATTTTATTTTCTCCAAAGATGCAAGCATTGCAAAGTATGATACATTATTGGTAGAAGATAAGAATAAAATGATTCCAGATAATATCAAGCATTTGATAAGCGAGAAATTATATAGTACAGAGCATGATTAATTACATGTGAAAGTTTTGAAGCATCAGGAAACTGGTGCTTTTTTGCACAGAATAATAGAAAAATTGGGATGATGGTAAGAAAAAGTAATTGTGAGAATAGCAAACAAATTATATATAATTTGTTTGAAAAAAGTAATTACATTTGATATATTAAAAATAATAATATCACAAGGAGGCGGAAAATGAAAAAAGATAATATCCTTTTACCTGAAAACCATACAGCTACAGAATTTTTAAGGGGAAAAGCTTCACGCATTTTTGAAGAAGTAGTTGAGAAGGATAATGTTGTTATTGTTAACAAAAACAACAAACCGAAGAACGTAATTATTTCATATGATAGATATTGCAGATTAAAGAAAAATGGGGCAGACATTTAGGAGGGCAAAAATAATGACATTTCGTACGGAAGATCAGGTTAGGAATCAGGCAGGGATTACATTAGGATTTATTGATGCCAAAGGAAATAATGTTGAAACGACAGATTATTTATCAGGAGTAGGACAGGTAACATCGTTCATTCAGCTAGGGACAAAATTGGGAACATCCGATTTTATGGGAATAAGCGATAAGCCTGATGGATGGTTTTTACCATTTAATCAAAATGGAGTAGCAATTGTTCTTGAAACAAAATCTGAGAAAGAAGACGTTTTAAAGAAAAAATGGGAGACAGAGCTAATTAAGAACATAGAGATATTACAAAAGCACTATACCAAAGTAGCAGGAATTTTATATAATGGAAAAGATTGTCGAGTATTTATGAATCAAGAAGAAGTAATTTCGCCAGCAGCAAAACTTCAACGATTGGAATATTACACACAGTTATTTGTTCCAGACACAATTGACAAAGGAGACCAGCTATGAAAAGTCAACCATAAATTAGCAAAAAATTTCTTTTTC
>CAUDEV010000067.1 GCA_958448685.1 uncultured Alphaproteobacteria bacterium
AACAAACCCTGACTGGAGTTATAAACTCAAAAGCTATTGTGATTTCAAACGGCGCCACTATCACCATCACAAACAAGCTTACTACAGGATGGCTGAAAGGGTTGGGATTCAATTCAAGTGCAATGCTAGCAAGCAATAAAATCGGAGCTTTGACTTATACGATTATTGATGATGAAGTGTATTCGTCAGATGGAGTGGATGGTTCTGTTATGACGCTTATTGAGGGGGCTGCGCTTCCTGAATTTCCGCAAACAACTGCTATTAATGAGAACGCTCTTAAATTTATCCCAAGACATGGAGAAAGTGAGTTTCAGATATGGAGAAGTTCCAACAATTTAGAAGTTAACATGATTTGTTATGATCATTCGAATTATAGTGGATTGGAAGAAAATTATGACTATGACGGTGGAGAATCAACATATAGCTGGAATTCTTATTCGCAAAATATGAATTGGATGGATACAAATTATATTTCGATCACAGATTTGCAAACGAAATACATGGTCATGGATGGTATTAAGTTCTATACCCCATTGACAAGACATGATTTATTTTTGACACAAACCACTCTTGGTGGAAGTTGTTATTATCACAAAGATTCAACATATTATATTTTAGATAAAGACACTATTGCTTGGTATAAACAAGGAGCATCTGAACCTAGTATTAATAGAAGCGATTGGGATCTATCAGATACATCATATAACGCTGCTATTGATGATTTAGGATTGGTTCTTCAATTGAAGAAATAAGTAGGAATTAATTTTACAAGAATATAGCCGCGGAATTTAGCGGCTATATTGTGAACTATATTTAGTCTTCTAATCTCTTTTTTTCAGCGATACGTGCGCTTTTTCCTGTTCTTTCTCTCAAGTAGTATAGTTTTGCACGGCGTACTTTTCCATGTTTTAAAACTTCAATTTGGATATTAGGAGAATATAAGTGAAACAATCTTTCGACGCCTTCTCCATTTGATATTTTTCTAACTTTAAATGATGAATTAATACCACGATTTTTCTTTGCAATAACTGTTCCCTCAAAAGATTGCATTCTTTCTCTCGTGCCTTCAATCACTTTGACAAGAACCTTGACAGAATCTCCTGCTCTGAAAGAAGGAATAGTTTTATTTGTTGTTAATTTTTCAATTTGTTCTTTATTAATTTGTTCTATCAAATTCATTTTTGAATTCTCCCAATTTTAAATACAATTGGTACACTTTACTTTTGAGAAATAAATCGTTTCCATAAATCAGGACGAACCTCTTGAGTAATCTGTTTTGATTGAGCTATCCTCCATGATGCAATCTTTTCATGGTTTCCGGATAATAAAACAGAAGGTACATTATATTCTTTCCAGATTGCAGGTTTAGTATACTGCGAATACTCTAATAAATCAAGAGCAAAACTTTCATCATTGACTGATTCACTATTTCCCATAATTCCAGGGATAAATCTTAGACAGGATTCAATAACAACCATAGCTGGGATTTCACCGCCAAACAAGACATAATCTCCAATGCTTATTTCTTGAAGATTATGGTGTTTTTCCCAATGATCTATTACTCTTTGATCAATACCTTCATATCTTCCGCATAATATAATCATGCCATTTTGATTTTTTGATAACTCTTTTGCTATTTGATTGGAAAAGACATAGCCTCTTGGAGACATAAAAATTATTTCAGGGGTATTATCATAAAGCGATAACGCATACTTCAAAGCATTGTGGACGATATCAGGTTTCATAACCATTCCAGCACCACCTCCATATGGCGTGTCGTCTACTTTTTTATGTTTATCAGTAGCAAAATCACGTATATTTACAGTTTTCAATTCCCATAAATTACCCAAACTTTTTCCAGCTAGACTATGGGCAAGAGGCCCTGGGAACATTTCTGGAAATATCGTAACTAAAGTTATAAGCATTTAAAAATTACTTATCGATAACTGCAAAACAAACTTCTCCATTGGTATATAAAAATCCCTCTGAGAATTCTATTGTTTGTAAATCATTAGCTGTTTTGTAAGTTATGTTCTTTAAAATTTTAGACATATGAGGTTGGTGTTTATCCAATATTGTAATTGTCCCATTTTCTGTTTCTGTTTTTACTTCCATAACTTCAGCATCGAATAACTTTTCTTCGTCGCAAATTAAAATAAATTTAAACATATAAAAATCCTTTTTAAAAATCTAAATTAGCATAATCTTTTGTTGGAGGAATTTGAGACAAATTGTCATTCAGAATATTGCGGAAACTTGGGCGAGACTTGATTCTTGCATACCAATTTTTCGCAATATCATATTTATTCCACATAATAGCCCCTAAATAGTCTAGGACAGAAATAAACGAAACTGCTGTAATATCCGCTATAGAAAAATCTTTTCCTGCAAGCCAATTTCTTCTGTCTATTAGCCATGATATATATTCCATATGTGTTGAAAGTTTTGAACTTGCTATTCTAACAGAAGCTGGATTTGGTGTTTTGTCTATATTTTTCGAAAACCGCTTTAATATTTTTTCTTGAATAATTGGATAATAAACATCTTTATAAAATACAAAAGAAAACCAGTCAGCTATCTTCCTGGCTTCTGCTCTTTGCCCCAAATCAGTTCCAATTAAATTAATTTCAGGATAAACCTCTTCCAAATATTCTCTGATTGCAGAAAAACCATAAACAGAAACTCCATTAATATCAACAAAAACAGGTATTGTTCCAAAATGATTATATTCAAGCAAATCTTCTGAATGATTCCAGGGAGTTTCATATATCATTTCGTAATCAAGACGTTTTTCAGATAATTCTAACCTTACACATCTTGAAAAAGCACATAAAGGATAATGAAACAATTTTCTCATGAAAGTCCTATATTTGCAGAATATCCTTTTGTTTTTGAGCCAAAAGAGAATCAATTTTCTTCGAAGATTCATTGGTTAAATCCTGAATTGAGTCAGAAAGTTTTCGCATATCGTCTTCGCTTATTTCATTATTTTTTTCTAATTGCTTTATGAAATCCATAGCATCTCGACGTATATTTCTGATAGCTACTTTCGATTCTTCAGCATATTTTGCGGCTAATTTGGAAAGTTCCTGTCTTCTTTCATCAGAAAGAGGAGGGATAGGCACCCTAACAGTCTGACCATCGACAGAAGGATTTAAATTAGCTCCACAATCCCTAATTGCTTTTTCGACATTTTTTACAAGTCCTCTGTCCCAAACACTAACTGTTAATAATTTTGGATCAGGAGCTGATATAGCACCAACTTGATTCATAGGAATCAATGAATCATAAGCTTCAACTTTTATAGGCTCCAATAATGCAGTAGAAGCGCGTCCTGCTCTGATCCCGGATAAATCTTTGGAAAATGCATTAATTGAAAGGTCCATTTTATTTTTGAATTGTTCAAGTCTTGAATCTAAACTCATCTGAATTATAATTTTTTATAACTACCCGAAATTATTTTAATTAAATTTATTAAATTTATCAATATCAATCATCATTAGATATATGCGTGACTGACGATATAATGATTATCCTGATCGATTGCTGAATGCTTTTATAAAGCCCCGTAAAAATCTCTAAAGTTTTATGGGACTATTTAAAATTTGACATATAAGGAGGATAATGTAT
>CAUDEV010000068.1 GCA_958448685.1 uncultured Alphaproteobacteria bacterium
TTAAAAAAACATCTGCCATACTCTCATAGATAACAATGACAAAATATAAAACGGAAGTATATATAGTAACCTTTGCAGTCGATTCTTTGCTGTATATATTATAATACTCTGAATCGGTATCCATATCCAAAGGATAATACTAAATAATTCAATTTTATACGCTATCCAATAACAGAGCATTGGGAGTAACAACAAGAACATTCCAATAACTGACTTACATTGTAATTTTTCTTTTAAAGAATATCTGAGCGGAAATCCTTTTCTAACTAAACGTAATTCATTTTGCACATTATAGCTGACAACATTCTGTCCTAATATCAATATAGAAAACAATAATACATACTCAATATATTTTCCGTCTATCTGCGATAATAACATTGTGATTAAAACAATCGCAAAATACTGATACATAATCTGTTTCTTTCTTCTGACAATACTAACCACCTCATAAACCATCAAAAAACGATAGCGGCTGCCATAATATTTCTTCATCAGTCCTTTCATTTCTTTCTGATTATTTTGGAAGAACACTTCATCCTGCATTTGCAAAACTGTATCATATTCTCTATTCAAAAAACCATATAACATCTGATTATATTGTTGAAAGAACGGTATAATTGCTTGATAGCTAAAATAAGGATATAAAATAAAATATAATCCGTAAATGATCAATAATATACTGGTAACAAATACACTTCCATTAAAAAAACAAATCATTACTACTGCCAACATACATATATTCATAATATCCCGATATTTATATTGTGTTGATAAAACCGTATGCATATTGACGATTGGGTTACAAAGCATAGCCACAATAAACTGTCTTAAGACCATTCCCTCCATTGGAAAAGCCCAAAATAAAATCAACGCAACACACAGCGTCAGTACCATGCTTTTTCCTATCTTCTTCACTCTCCAAATATATGTTTTTTCTATTTTCCAAATATAAGTTTCAGGAGAAATACGCATTCTTGGTATTGTTCCAAACAAATTCATAAACAAAAAACAAAGAATACCATATGGTATAAAAACAGTAATATCCATTCCATAGTTTTTCTGAATCATAGATTGCAATATAAGAATACATGGCACAATAGCAATCAGTATAAAATAAGCACCTATATTTCGTTTGACCATTCTAACTGCAAATTTGAATTTCTGTTTCAAAAGCAACTGATACATACCTACTCCCCTTCAGATAAAATTTTTGCGATTTCCTCTCTGTCAACTTCCTCCATATTGATTTCTCTAATTTGTCCGTTATGTAACAAAAGACACTTGTCACAAACATTTTGTAAACACTCTATATCGTGGCTTGAAATAATGTAAATTCCTTTTTCTTTCTTGTGAAACTCCACTATTACATTTTCTAAAAGTTTCATTTGGACAGGATCAAGCCCTGAAAATGGTTCATCAAAAATAGTAATTTTTTCTTCTTGTATCATTGCACAAGCATTATTTAACCGTTGCATTGTACCTTTTGAAAGTTCTAACGGAGAATAGTTCTCATATTTTTTTAATCCCAACCCATCTAAAATCCTCTCGATTTTATCGAATGCCTCTTGTTTTTTTATCTTTCTGCTTGAAGCAATCAAAAGAAGATTTTCATATATCGTCAACTCATTAAAAAAACTTGGTTGATCCATTGCATAGGCAACCGGCATATCAAGATAATCAACCTTATTCATCTTTTTTCTGTCGATAGAGATTACTCCTGTATAATTTTTTTCATAATTCGAAAGTATATTTAAAAGAGTAGTCTTTCCAGCTCCATTTCTTCCAACAAGTCCATAAATACAAGCATTTTCAAATGTATAGTTTAAGTCCGAAAAAACAACCGTTTCACCATATTTTTTACTTAAATTTGAAATCTGAATCATAAAATTTCTTTTCCTCTCAAATCCATTTTCGTCAGCCCAACGACTAACAATCCAATAAAAACCACTGTGTCCACAAATAACAGTACAACAATATTTTTTACCACTCCGAAAGTAAAAAGTATGGAGAAAATTTCTACCGACAACACAATAAAACACATATAATTTGTCAAATACTCTGTTATAATATCACCATAATAATTGTTCATCTGTAATTTGGCATAAATAAAAGGTTTTAATAAATAACGGATTATGATACAGCTAACGGGACAAATAAAAATCCAGTTTTTATTCACCAAAGATGTTGCCACCCCTTTACTCCATTGTACCGGAATCTCTACCGGCAACTTAGAATAAGACAACGCCCCAATAATCAAGCATAATACTGTAATCGTTATCCAAGTAAGCATACTTCCCCATATATACAAAAAGCTGACTGAATCCAATTTGAAAACAGTTTGATTATCTTTCCAATAATCCTGCAACTCTGTTACATATTGTTCTACCTGTAATTTTTCATAACTAATACTTTCTTCATCCAGCATTTTTTCGCACATGAGTTTCGCCTTATTCAAATCAGTAATCTGACTTTTTAATACTTCATTCTGCTTCTCAAGCGTTTCCTGCAAAGTTACTTTCCCAGATATAATACTTCGTATATCCTCAATAGAAATTCCCAATGTACGCAGATATGCAATCTTCTTTATATTTTCCACATCATTTTCAGAATAATCTCTATAACCATTACTTTCATTTCTTGAAGGCTCAACGAGTTTTTCCTTTTCATAAAAACGGACATTAGAACGGGATAAACCTGTTCGTTCTTCTACATCTTTTATTGTCATGTTATGCACTCCTTTCAAGCAACTCTATTTTATCTTAAGAATAAGCTATAAACAAGGTTTACAGTCAAGCATTTATCCAAAATCTCTTTTCTTTTAGTTATAAATCAATTCGGCGTTCACAGCCTCTCTTGCACACGTCTGTATATTGTTCATTCTCACCACCCATTCCATCTGATTTTCTGCCTTTAACTGTTCCGTGATCCCCTGCGCCTGTTTCATCTGATCTACAATCCTTTCAAAGCGTTCCTGAGCTTGTTCTTCTATATCTGCAAGATAACTATTCAGCCTACCACTTGTAAGCAGAGTAATATAAACTACTTTCTTATGTTCTTTCAGATAGCGTTTATGTCTTTGTCCCCATACGCCGATGAATCTTTGTTCTTCTTCCTCCGGCAAAGCAAGACAGGGGATAAGATAATCCCCATGTCTGATATAAGTGCCACCCATTTCTTCAAATATTGTTTTCTTCATAATCGTTTCCACCTTTCTTATCGTTCTCTATCCATAGATTTTTTCTTAACTGACCGCTTCGGCTGCTGTCTGCCTTCCTGCTGATAGCGGTGCAGTTTTTCCAGTACGCTTGCTTTTTTCGGTTGTTCTAATGGATTTTCTTTCTTCTGCTCCGTCTGATTTTTCCATGCCCGCAGTTCTTCATTGTATTCCATAATTAGTGCTTCTGCTTTGTTATAAACTTTCTGAAAGGCTTGCACATTGGGATAGCCTTCACGTTTTACGATCTGCTCCATACTCTTATGCAGACGCTTTTCCAAATCCTCTAACATTTCAATTTTCCCTTCCAAAGATTTTCGTTCTTTGCCTTTAAAGAACCCTCGCAGCTCTGACAGTTGTTTTTTCAAAGAAGAAATATCCTGCTGTGTGCGTTTTATCTCCCTTGACTGTCCCT
>CAUDEV010000069.1 GCA_958448685.1 uncultured Alphaproteobacteria bacterium
AGGGTATGCATTCAAAGGAATAGGATTAATAGAAGAGAATATTAAATTTGTTTCCAAAGATATTATTTTAAAAATGATAAATCAATATAGGCTATATGATGTTGTGAACATGAAAGTTTGTAGACATCAAATATGTGCAGTTATTCTTAATGTGGGTTTAACTGAAGTTGAAGTTAATAAGTACAAATTTTTCTATTTGGACTCATTAATGATTGCTGACACTATTAATAAGATGTTGGAAAGGGAAAATAAAAGCTGGGGAAAAAACTATTTGTCAGGAGATACTTTAGCGACAGATACAGAGATTGAAGTATTTAAACAACCTGAAGTGTATTGGATAAACAAGATAAAAACACCAGTTCGAACTTGTTATGTTGAAAATAAACAACTTGAGATAGGAATACATAAGGGACTTATACAAATATCATATGGAAAAATGCGTGAAACATTTGAATTCCGAAAAGAAAGCTGGTTACTGGAAGAATATAGATCACAGGAAACACAGGAAAAACTATCAAGGCTTTTGTTTTCTAAGAAATTAGTATCTGAAAATAAAATACTATTTTCTCTTGCTTTTTTTGAAAATTATAGAGGGGTTCAAAGACAAAATATAGAGATAGACCATCGGTATTCTATTATAATTGAGAATGGGAAGAAAGCAATAAGGAAAAATAATGATAACATTCAAATAGACCATTTTTATGGAAAAAATATTTATTCCATGACTTGTATTGTGGGAAAAAATGGAACTGGTAAATCAAGTATTGTAGATTTTTTACGAAATACTTTTTTTCAGTTACTGGAATTGATAAATATTCATGAAGAACCAATATGTGAACAGGGTATTATGAAATGTGATTTTGAAGGTTATGAAGATATTCTGGACAAAAAAACGAAATTTTTTATAGTGTTTACAATGGGAAAACGTGATTATTATTTAACTAATATAAGAGATGTTGATGTGGATGTAAACGATATTTATCCATATGATGGTGTGGAGTACTCTGCGTTAGATGAATTAAGTAAAGTAGTGTATTTTTCAGGACAGATAAGGGCAGAGCAATTAGCTGTCTTACAGGCTGATAATTTGTCCTCGCAAAAGTATAATGAAGATCGTTTTGTTGATATGTCTGAAGAGAGTATGTTGATTAGTAGAGTGAATGCTATTAGTATAGAAAATGAAAAAAATTATAAAAAGAATAAAGAACAGACATATATCAATTATGATTTATGCTATCAGCTTGCAATGCTTAAACATATGGACAAGGAACAGATATGTACATATTTAGATATTGATAAAAATCAGCAGTTTAAAATTTTTGAAAATAGAGATAAACAAAGATCTATCAAGGAAATTCCAAATTTAAAGAATGGTGAAGATATAAGTAAAGAACATAGGGAGCTGATTCATAATACAAGAGCATATATTGGTGCGTTTTCGGCAGGGCAGTATGCAAAGTTTTCTTTTATGGCAAGACTGTATTGGTATTTGCAGGGATGTGAAAAAGAAAAAAAATATTATAAAGAAAAGTTAAAGTTGGAAAATGTTATTTCTGAAAAGAAAATGTTAAAAGAACGTGAAGCTGTAGTTATCTTTATTGATGAAGGAGAACTGTATTATCATCCTGAATGGCAAAGAAAATATTTGAACATGATATTTGATATGGTACAGAGCACGACAAATAATGTTAAAATTCAGTTAATTGTTACAACTAATTCTCCGTTTATGATTTCTGATGTGCTGCAGGAGGATGTCCAGTATCTTATGGAAAATGATAAATCAGATAATAGAGAGAAAACATTAGGTCAAAATATACATACATTGCTCAAAGAAAACTTTTTTATGAATTTTACAATAGGAGAGTATTCTCGTAGATTGATAAATGAAATTATTGAATTACTGGTAGATAATGAGAGTAACATAGAAGAATGGCTTGGTAGATTTTACAGTGACAATAATAATCTATCAACATATGAAAAGATGAAATTGTTGATTGATCAAATAGGAGAACCGGTTTATCGTCACAAATTAACTCAGTTATTAGAACAGAAATTTAAGAAAAAAGATAGTGTAGAAGAGCGTATTAAACAACTTGAACAACAAAGAAAAAATATAGAAAGTGAAATAGAGCGTTTAAAAGAAGAAAAATAATGGTAAAGATAGATAAATATGATGATGAATTTTGTAATGAATTTTATAAGTGTGTAGATGAACATTTACTGACAGAAGATAAAACAGTTAAAGATAAGAAATCAAGAACAAAAGATAAGGAACAAAGAATAGAACAGTTAGAACAAAGAATTGTTGGTTATTCAAATAAGCTATTCAAAAAATCTGTAGGTGATTTTAAAGAATTGATATTAATGCCATACAAAGAGATTGAAAAAAACTATTTGTATATGAAAATTAATGATAAAAAAACAGAACATATATTTACAACATATAAACCAGATTTTGATGAAATGATAGGAGCGTATAAAAGGGTTGTTGAATCTACGTCAAATAAGATTAAAATGAATGTGCGTATGGTTAATGAATCAAAGCTTTATGTTTGTCCATATTGTAACAGGAGTTATATTAGCAGTAGAGGTGAGGAGGTCTCAGGCGCGCAATTGGATCATTTCTTCCCAAAGAGTGCCTATCCAATTTTTGCATTATGTTTATATAATTTAGTGCCAAGTTGTGGAGATTGTAATAGGGTAAAGAGCAAGAGTACAGTAGAATTGATTTCTCCGTTTGATTATACAGTAGATTGGAATAAAATAAAATTTTCGTATGAGCCAATAAATACTCAGGACAATAAAATTACGATAAATACATCTGATCTTAAAATGAAAAACAATATTAATGAAATGAAAATAGAAGAAGCTTATCAGATACATGGAGAAGAGGTAAATCGACTGACTGAAAAGAAAATGATGTATGAAAAATCCCAGATTGAGGAATTTGATGAAGTGTTAAAAAAAATTAATATAACCCAAAGTGACTATAAAGAACTGATATTTGGTCCCCAAATTACAGATGACATGCTCAAAAAAATGCCGTTGGGTAAATTAAAAAGAGATTTAATGAATGAATTAGGTCAGTTTACAAGGAACTACACGCAGACCACGAAACGGGGGCTGCTGACAACAAATAAAGGCTGAGTATCAAGCACCGGGGAAGTGCGGGATATTCAGCCTGTTTTGTTGTCAGGGGTTTCCAAAGGGGCTTGCCCCTTGGCACACGACTTTGCTTGCAAAGTGTAGTGTGTTATACGCTCTGTCGGCGTTGCTGCGAAAATAAGATTGCCGCCGGGGAGGGCAAAGGCGTTTGAAGCGGCAGGAAAACAGGGTTGTGATTGCGTGGCGTGGAGCCGCAAGCGCAGGACTGGTTTCATCAGCAGACAGGGCGTATATGAATGCCCCCGTCCCTCGTCCTACGCCGAACTATGGGACAAAGTGTCCCAGACGGATAGCCACACTTACGAAAAAGCAGACGGATTTTTCTCTCAAAATTGAAATGGGCGGGAAGCCATTTTAGGGCTTTC
>CAUDEV010000070.1 GCA_958448685.1 uncultured Alphaproteobacteria bacterium
TTATGCCTTTTATATTATCACCCCTACTCCCCCTTGTCAATACTTTTTTCCCTTCTTTTAAAAATATTTTTATGATTTTATATTTACCCCTCCTCCCTGATATGTCAAATTATATTGCCGGTTAGGGCTGATTTCTCCAGAAATAATAGCTTTTGCAATTACATCTTCAATATTTTTTTGAATCGCTCTTTTCAAAGGACGGGCTCCATATATAGGATCATACCCAATTTCACACAACCAATTTTTTACACTATTATCAAAAGTCAGGTTTATTTCTTTTTCAAGAAGACGTTTGGATAGTTCATTCAATTGTATATCAACAATTCCGCTCATGTTTTCTTTTGTTAAACTATTAAAAACAATTATTTCATCAAGCCGATTGATTAATTCAGGACGCATACTTGCTTGTAACTTAGTCATAACTTCTTGTTTTATAAGATCTTTAGACGCATTTTTATTTAAGAAAAATTCGGATCCTAAATTAGAAGTTAATATTATAATGGTGTTTTTGAAGTTTACATTTTTTCCGAGACCATCAGTCAAATGTCCCTCATCCAAAACTTGTAATAATATATTAAACACATCACTATGAGCTTTTTCAATTTCATCAAACAACACAACTGAATAAGGCCTTCTTCTTATTGCTTCAGTAAGTTCACCTCCTTTTTCATAACCAACATATCCTGGAGGAGCACCTATTAATCTTGACACGGAATGTTTTTCCATATATTCCGACATATCTATTCTAACCATACTATTCTTATCATCAAACAAAAATGCAGCTAATGCCTTTGATAACTCAGTTTTTCCAACACCTGTTGGTCCTAAAAATAAGAAAGAACCAATAGGACGATTTGGATCAGAAATCCCGGATCTTGAACGTCTAATACAATCAGCAATCGCTTGTATAGCTTCATCTTGTCCAACAACATAATCTTTTAATTTTTCTTCAATACTAAGTAAACGATCTTTATCACTCATCAGCATTTTTTCAACAGGAATTCCAGTCCATCTCGAAACAACCAAAGCTATATCATCCTCTATTACTTCATTCTTTGTTGTTTTCTCATTCTGCTTAGATTGCAGTTCATGTAACCTAGACTCAAGAGGCGGAATTTCGCCATACAAGATCTCACCTGCTTTCGCAAAATCACCATTTCTTTGAGATATTTCAGCATTTATCTTTAAATTATCTATTTTTTCTTTTATATTCTTTATCTCTTCAATACTGGATTTTTCGAGATTCCAAGCATCATTTAGTTTTTTTGAATCTGCTTCCAATATATTTAATTCATTTTGTATTTTCTCAAGACGTTCTTTTGAATTCTTGTCAGTTTCCTTTTTCAAAACCTCTTTTTCTATTTTCAATTGCATTATTTTTCGATCTAATTCATCTATATTTTCAGGTTTTGAATCTATAATCATTTTCAATCTGCTTGCGGCTTCATCCATAAGATCTATCGCTTTATCAGGCAAAAATCTATCAGTTATATAACGATTAGAATACGTACAAGCGGCTATGACTGCAGAATCGCTGATTCTCACACCATGATGTAATTCATATTTTTCTTTTAAGCCTCTGAGAATAGAAATAGAATCCAAAACACTTGGTTCATCAACAAAAACAGGCTGGAATCGTCTAGCAAATGCAGAATCTTTTTCAATATATTGACGATATTCATCAAGAGTTGTTGACCCAATACATCTCAATTCTCCCCGAGCTAACATTGGTTTCAGCATATTTGAAGCATCCATAGCTCCATCAGATTTTCCAGCACCAACAAGCGTGTGTATTTCATCTATAAAAAGAATCACGTCATTGGCTTCAGAAACTTCTTTTAAAACGGCTTTTAATCTTTCTTCAAAGTCCCCTCTGAATTTTGCTCCAGCCAAAAGAGCGCCTAAATCCAAAGACATAATACGCCGATTTTTAATCGAATCAGGAACATCATTTTTAACAATCCTTTGAGCTAAACCTTCTGCAATTGCTGTTTTTCCAACTCCAGGTTCCCCAATCAAAATAGGATTATTTTTCGTTCTTCTGGAAAGGACTTGAATAGTTCTTCTTATCTCTTCATCCCTTCCAATAACCGGATCTAATTTTCCTTCGCTTGCAGCTTTTGTTAAATCTGTCGCATATTTATTTAATGCATCAAATCCTGCTTCTGCATTCTCTGTATCAACATTTCTTCCCATACGCATTTCTCCTATTAATTGTTCAAGTATTTCAATCTTGCCGCCATTATTTACATAAATTTCTTTTATCGGTGAATTTGAAAAAATAACAAAAATTAGATTATCCAAACTTATATATTTATCATGAAACTCTTCAGCTCTTCCATTCATTTTCTGAATTAAAATATTCAGTTCACTTGAAATATAGATATCATTAGGTCCAATAACTTTCGAAAGAGAATCAAGTTTTTCATCAATCTCTTTTTCAAACTGAAGTATATTTATTGAAGAAAGAACTCTTTCTATGATATTTTCTGTTTTATGGTTAATTAAAGCTTTTGCTATATGAAATGGAGTAATTTGCTGATGCTCCTGTTTTTTCGCATACTCAACAGCTGTTTGCAAAACAAGCATGGTCAAATTTGTCATCTGCTTAGAATCCATCTTTCCTCCATACAAAACAGAACTCCTAATAGATATTATACCACAATTTTTAAATAATTACACATCTTGTTAATTGTTAGAGCATAATTCAGTTATTTGTTTCGCACAAATCAAACAAAAAACATTCATTACATTTCGGTTTTTTCGCAGTACAAATATATCTTCCATGCAAAACGAGCCAATCACTTGTATTTTTATAAAAACGATTTGGAACGACATTAATTAAATCTTTTTCAACATTTGTCGGATTTTTAGATTTACTCAGACCTATTCGATTTGAAACTCTCAGAACATGAGTATCCACCGCAATATTATCTGTTCCAAATAACCTATTTGCAATAACATTTGCAGACTTTCGACCAATCCCCGGTAATTTTTCTAATTCATCTCTAGACTTTGGTAATTCTGAATTATATGAATCAATAAGTTTTTGAGAAAGCAATATAATATTTTTTGCTTTATTGTTATATAGGCCTATAGATTTTATGTATTCTTTCAATTTATCAATGCCCAATTTCAACATTTTCTGAGGAGTATCTGCAATTTTAAATAATTCAGGAGTTGCTTTATTAACAGCTTTATCCGTTGTTTGTGCCGAAAGTAAAACCGCAACAGCAAATGTAAAATGATTTGGAGCAATCAATTCACTTGCTGGATTTGGATTTTCTGATTTAAATCTTTCGAAAATTTCTTCAATTTCAGACTTAGTTAACATATCCAACAAGATTAAGTTTTTTATATTATAAGCCCTTATTGCCACATTTGCATTATAAAATTGAAAGCTGTATTAGTTCATAATGTCTTCCGAAAGCGCTGTAGGTGCCCCTGCGGTGTCATCAACTGTTTGCCGGTGAGGTCTTCTTTCTAATTCACGCTTCGTGCAGTGACTTATTTTGATAGGT
>CAUDEV010000071.1 GCA_958448685.1 uncultured Alphaproteobacteria bacterium
GAGTGAGTGGAACGAACGAGACTTGACGAAATGGGAGTAAATCAATATAATCGTTCCCGCCTTTCGGAAATATAATATATAGTGAGTTGCATGGGAGGGCGCGCGACGTGTGGTAAAATATAAGAGTATACCACACGTCGCGCGCCTGAATATCCTCTATATTTTCAGTATATCCTCAACATTTCCCAGATGTCAAAAAATAAAAAGTCCCATAAAATTTTAGAGATTTTTATGGGACTTTAAAATAAACCCGTGAATATGGTAAATTTTGAAAATACCATACTCACGAGATCCTAAGAGGTTTTATGTATAACGCAGTAAAATTAACCTATTATAGTATATCCAGTATTTCCAAGATATCGTATAATCCCGTCCGAATAACTCCATATACAATTAATTTTATGTTGAACACTGTCAAAGGCATGTTCTCTTATTTGTTCTACTGATGAAACTATATTGTCTGCAAAAACAGCAGGATTATCCCCCAAAACAGTTTCAGCATCAACTCCCCTGACTTCATTTGAAACAACTAGTAATAAATCCAATATTGACGCTCCTATTTCTAAGTTTTTTTCCTCGTTTAAAGTTCCCCATGTTTGGCTAATCAAATTGTTTATATTTTGAGAACTCAACAAAGGATAGCTGAGGTCTGTATCCATAGTGGGTTCTATAATTATATCTGAAGAAGAATCTTCATAATCAGTTTCTACCCATTTATAGCCCATTGGACCTGTTTTATATTCAACTTCTGATGAATATACCGGATTAATAATTTGCGCCAAACTTACAAATATTATAGCTTTTGTAAAAAAGGTTTTCATAATACCTAACCTGTAATTAATTTTCATGAATATTATACAAAATGCTTTTCATAAAGTCAAGAAAATTTTTATTATACTATTTTTTATAAATTATTATTAAAATAATATAAAAATTTAAACATTTTTACTAGGGAATGCATAAGTTCGAAATTTTTCTTTCACGTAGCTTTCTTATAGGAATTGTTTTAGTTGTGTCAACTTAAGCTTTAATTGAATATATTCTTGAAACAAATTATAATCATTCTAGTTGCAAAAGATTTTGAGTAGATTGTGAAATTTCTTGACGAAGCAAAGATATATTTAAAAGCAGGAGATGGAGGAGACGGGTGTCTTAGTTTTAGAAGAGAGAAATTCATTGAATTTGGGGGACCTGATGGAGGTGCCGGAGGAAATGGGGGATCTATTTATGCTTTGGCAGTAAAAGATATAAATACATTAATAGATTATAGATATAAGCAGCATTTTAAGGCAAAAAAAGGAGGAAACGGATCTGGACAAAACAAAACTGGTAGAAGTGCTGAAGATATAATTTTGAGGCTTCCAGTTGGAACACAGATTTTGGATGATGATAAATTTACTGAAATAGCAGACTTGACAGAAGAAGGGCAGAAAATTCTCCTTATTCAAGGAGGAAAAGGAGGGCTTGGCAATTCATATTTTAAAACTTCCACAAATCAAGCTCCAAGAAAAATCCAAAAAGGAGAAGTGGGAGAAGAACGCTGGATTTGGTTAAAGCTAAAATTAATTGCAGATATAGGCCTTGTTGGATTGCCGAATGCAGGAAAATCTAGTTTCATTTCTAGCGTTACGAATGTTAAAGCAAAGATCGAAGATTATCCATTTTCAACATTAACTCCGCAATTGGGAATGATAAAATTTGATGATAAAGAAATAGTGATAGCAGATATTCCAGGATTGATTGAAGGCGCTCATTTGGGTAAAGGTTTAGGAGACAGATTTTTAGCACATGTTGAAAGATGTTCAGTAATCTTGCATATAGTTGATATTTCTCTTGAAAATCCTTTTGAAAATTATATGATGATAAGGAATGAACTGGAAAGGTATAATAACACGCTATATAAAAAACCTGAAATAATAGTTTTAAATAAGTCAGACTTAGTGTCTGATGATATCGCAAGCGATATAAAAAAACAGTTTAATAAAGTCGTAGATCCCGATAAAATATTTGTTATTTCAGCAATTGCTAATAAAGGTTGCAGAGAGGTAATAAATTATGCTGCTGGGTTTATAAATAAACCATTGGATGTATGGTAGTTTAGAAATTTGAGACCGTCCAGGATTTTGTGTAAAAGGATCAAAAGCGAAACCAAAATCAACCAATCTATTAGTAAATAATAGTTAGCTGTGAGTAAATTATACTCCCACTTTGAACTTTAGTGATCCATTTTTTCTCTACATTCAATATCCCTAGAAATAAGCTCTTTGCTGTACTTCTCCAATTGGAAATGTGGGCTTATTTTTTGTATATTTCCTCATATTTCGATTAAATGAGTTGTATAAATTAAGTCTCTTATCTAATTCTTTACACAAATTTCTGGACACTATCAAATTCATTTTAAATATATTCCCAAATCATAATACATTTAAAGGGCATTTTCGCCCTTTAACATTTAAATAACGAGACTTCCTGTAATAGTTAATGTGTGGCCAGCTTCAAGAGAAAACCCCTTTGAGAAAGTAACAGTTTTTCCTTCAGGAACTTCATTAGCACACGAACCACTAAATATTCCATGACCATAAGTCTGAGTTATTGGAAATAGAGAGTTATCGCCTCCAAATTCAACTTCATTTGGTAATGTTAATGAGCCATCTGTAGGGCTATATTCTGAGTTGTCTCCCATAAATTTCGCTTTATACTCTCCTGTGACAGAAATAGCAGTAGAACCAATAAATCCGAAGTTATACGATGTATCTGCTTCAATTGTGTGAGAGGCAACATTTAGATCATCTGTTAATAATTTCAGACCTTCTTTGTTATAAGTATCAGAATCTCCGGCTAATGTGGCGAAATCTAGATCAGTTTTTGTTCCTTCAATTGTTTGCTCGGTTCCATTGGCCGTAGTAGTAACCCCAAGAGAAGCATCATTTTTATAATCACCATAAGTTGCCGCAGCTTGAGTGATTACTCTCTTTATAACGCCACCGTCTATCCCGGGACCTGAACTTTCTCCAATAATGAGTTTTGTATATTCAACACTATTTACATTGATTAAATCAACGTTCGAAAACTGGCAGTTAAAAGGCAATTTTGCTGTTCCCAAAGCTGTTGGAGCGATTCCTGAAATATTTGTGCTTAAATCAAGAGGTTCTCTTGCCTCTTCAGAATAGGTTTTAAGAGATGACATATCTATTTCTCCCCTATATAATTCCACAGTCTCATGATCGTGATAAGTTCTGTATAACTGGCCATCTTTTCGTAAATAACCAAGCATTTCCCAAGCTTCTATTCGAGGGTCCGTACCAGTAATCGTTGAGAAAGAACCTCCCCCAATGGAGCCGCTGCTTGGTTGATAGATTTTTCCATTATAAGCCATAAAGAGTCCTTTATTTGTTTCATACTCTATGACTGGTCCATTATTTGTTTGTGAGATTATCTGATATATATCATCCCCCACTTTTAAAGCTGTTTCGGTTATTGT
>CAUDEV010000072.1 GCA_958448685.1 uncultured Alphaproteobacteria bacterium
GATTTTCTCGTTCCTTTCGGAAAAATAATATAATTAGTGAACGTCATTTGGCGTTCTTAATTTCAGTATATCCCGTGTGTTTTCTATATGTCAAAAAATAAAAAGTCCCATAAAATTTTAGGGAATCCAAAGTTATTTATGACAGTTTAAATTGATTTGGAGTATAATTTTATTAGTAATTTTATGCGTAAAAAGAAAATGTTAAAAAAGATATTATTTGTATTATATGTGGGATTGTTTTCGGCAAGTGCTTTGAAAGTTGAAATAAACAAAGGAAAAGTAATGCCGGATCCAATTGCAATAGTTAGTTTTTATGAAGAAGGAGGAGCTGAATCGAAAACTGGAAATGAAATTTGCGATATTATAACCTCTGACCTTGAATTATCCGGGCTTTTCAGACCTATTAGTCCTGAAAGTTTTATTGAAACAAAAGTAACCCTATCACAAAACGGACCAAACAAGAAAAACTGGAATATTTTAGGTGCTAGGTTTTTATTGTATGGAAAAATAAAAGGAAATTTCGTGATAGACTTCGTGTTGCTTGATGTTGTCACAGGTGATAAAATGCTGGAGCTAAATATAGAGGGATCCTCTTCAAAACTAAGAAAAGCAGCGCATATTATTGCGGATTATGTTTATGAGCGAGTTACAAGTGAAAAAGGTTATTTTAACACTAATATAGTCTATACGGAAACTGCGGATAATAAAAATTCTTCAAAAAGAAAAACAAGACTCGTCAAGGTTGATCAAGACGGGTTTAATAGAAAAGAACTAACTGACGGTTCTGAATTGGTTCTTACTCCAAGGTATTCCTCAGACTCAAAAATGATAGCTTATATTTCATATAGTGACAAGCAAAAAGATATCTTAGGAAAATCTGCGCATGTTTATATGATGAATGCAGAATCCGGAAGAAGAAAATTGATGATAGATAAAGAGATTATGAAAATGCTCATAAAGCGTAATCATGGCAACCCTGTTCAAATGACATATGCTCCTAGATTTTCTCCAGATGGCGAAAATGCTGTTTTGGCAATAATTATCGATGGAAAATCTGCAATATATAAAATAAATTTCAATACGAATCGATTGACTCAGCTTACGGAACACAAATGTATTGATACTTCTCCTTGTTTTTCTGATGATGGAAAGAAAATCGTATTCACATCAAATAGAGCCGGACGAGAAGCGATTTATGTTATGAATTCAGATGGTTCTGATCAAAAGAGAATAAGCACAGCAGAAGGAAAATATTCTCAACCTATTTGGTCTCCTCGCGGAGATTTGATTGCGTTTGCAAAACAAACTGGAGGACAGTTTTTTATTGGCGTAATGAAACCTGATGGATCAGGAGAAAGATTGATAACGAGTGGATACTTGGTTGAAGCACCTTGTTGGTCATCAAATGGAAGATATTTGACTTATTCAATGCAAGCAGCTCCTGGAGCAAAGAATTCAATTTCTGTTGTTGATATCACGGGGTATCATATCAGAACAGTTGACACAAAAGGGGATGCTTCTTATCCAGCTTGGTCTCCAACGGTTAAGGTTAATTAAAAACAATGATATTTGCAATTAAGGTTTTTATATATTTTCTGATTTGCATAACAATTGCTGCATATACGTCTCTTCTTGAAAGAAAACTAATTGCCAGAATTCAATTGAGAAGAGGTCCGAATAATTGCGGATTTGCTGGAATTTTTCAACCTATTGCAGATGCGTTGAAATTGCTTTTTAAACAACTTCAATTCAAGAATTATACAAAACATTCGATTTTTGCTGCTCTTTTGCTTTTCACTACTTCCTTGGTTCAATTGACCTTAATTCCCATTTCAAATGATATTTTCGTTCCAAAACATGGTTTATTATTCGTTCTGCTTTGCCATGCTTTGATAGTTTTTTCCGAAATACTTCTTGGTATGTCCCAGAAATCAAAATATGGCATAATTGGTGCAAATAGAGCATATATGCAAATTGTTGGAGCTCATATACCTTTTATATTATCCATAGTTTCAATAATGTTAATTTTTGGTACTTTAAATTTGAATGATATTGTGCTCAATTCAAACGTCAATTTTATACTTCTGATACCTCTTCTTTTTGTTTTCTTCATAATATTATTAATATCTGAAAACCGAACCCCTTTCGATTTTGTTGAAGCTGAATCTGAAATTATTTCAGGGGCTTATGTTGAATATGGCGGAATATTGTTTGGTATAATTTATCTCTCGGATTATTTAAATCTTTTGTTTATTTCAGCTTTGATTTCGACGATCTTCTTCAGAGGTTATGTTTCGGGTTTTTTCCCTCCTTTTATTGCTATTTTGCTAAAAACTTTAATAATAACTTCCTTCATAATTTTAATAAGAGCTATCTTGCCTCGCTATAGACAGGATCAAATGATAAAAATATCCTGGAAAATTCTCACTCCAATTATGTTTTTATATATATTCATTTTCATGTGACCTCACTAAAAACCATCCAAAAGTTTGTATAAATCCTTTTTTTTCATAAGCATATCTTACTTCTATATATTTCATATTTACACAAACTCTTGGATGATATCTTATAATTAAACAGATCTTCCGAAGAAGATCCGTATGAGTTAATTAGGGCATATCAGGATACTTTTCTGTAGCTCCTTCTGGAAGAGCATTTAATTGTGCAGCAAGTTCTGCTGTGAAATATTTCCATTCTTTTTCCGTATTATCAAAGTATACACCGCCTTCTTGACATATCGTCGATTCATTAACAGATGAGGTAAATACCGCAACATATTTTATATTTGAGTTTGATGGCTCTGAGGAATAGTAATCTCCTGATGAAGGATCAAAAGAGGTAACACCTCTGAGGTCATCTATTAAACTATTACCTGATGGATAATATTCTATGTTATTAAGCGTTAATTTCATATGATCCAAAATTTGAGATTCTGAATAATGTCCAAATTTAGCCCCAGTCGTCGCAAGCGTAAAGTATTTATTTTCATTAGTATAACAAATATCGTTATTCATGAACGAAGTAATAGCATTATAACTTAAATCCACATAATCTTTCAAATCAATAGCAGATTTTAATTCGCCATCAGATCCGGCATAATATAAGGCTTGATCTCCTGATTTGTTTTGATAATAGGTCACTGTCGAATCTCCAGAAACTTGTCCGGAATATAACGCACTTACATTATAATCGTTAATGTTCGTAGCTTGGCTTAAATCTATCATTTGCAGCAAGCTATCCAACCCTTTCAGCCATCCTGTGGTAAGTTTGTTTGTGATGGTGATAGTAGCGCCGTTTGAAATCACAATAGCTTTTGAGTTTATAACTCCAGTCAGGGTTTGTT
>CAUDEV010000073.1 GCA_958448685.1 uncultured Alphaproteobacteria bacterium
ATATAGAGGATATTCGGGCGCGCGGCGTGTGATACACTAAAATTATATCACACGCCGCGCGCCTCCAAAAAGAAGACTAGTAGATTTTCAAAAAATCTAAAACTGGCGCCCTTTATAATAAACTTCAAAAATTAATTTAAGATACCGTTTTCGATTAATTTTTGACAAAATAGGAAATCAACTTTTCGCAAGAAAAGTTATAATATCAAACCGTTTTGAAATCTACAGATGAAGTTGTTACTCTGCTGTAGTATTCCAAAACATATTCAATTTATCGCAACAGAAGTATTTCGAATGAAAGAGCGAAATAATGTTGATTTTAAAATAAAAAGAGTAACTGCACGAAGCGTGAATTAGAAAGAAAACCTCACCGGAAAACTTCATTGACACCGCAGGGGCACCTATAGCGCTTTCGGAAGACATCATGAATCGAATGAAAAGGTGACACATCCAATTTTACTATTATCTCTACAGCGTTTTCGGTAGACATAATTATTATCAATATATTTGCCAATCCCTGTGGAAAAAATATAAACTGGATTTTTGAGGATATGTGGCGTATGCTAAAATTAATAAGTATACTAGTGTCTTTTTCAATTTAAAGTTGTCAAGATAAAAGATGAGTGGAAGAATATTGCATAATTTGATATCCTAAAAGAAAAAGATATCAATAAGACAAAATGAAGACTAAGTTTTTATCACCTATATTAAATGATTTAGATCGTAGAGGGTTTATATATCAAATAACAGATTCTCAAGCATTAGACGATTTGTTTTGCGGAAGTGAAGAAATAGTCTTATATGTTGGTTTTGATCCAACAGCGAAAAGTCTTCATATAGGTCATCTTCTCTGGATAAGATTGATTAACAAACTCCAATCCTTAGGCATAAATCCGATTATTGTAGCAGGAGGAGCAACAAGTAAAATCGGGGATCCAACATGGAAAGATAAAGAACGAGTTATGCTTGATTATGTCACTATTTTAGACAATATGAATTCTATAATTGCAAAATTAAAAAAATTAATAAAGTTCGAAAATTGCGATAATCCAGCTATATTGTTAAATAATGATGATTGGATATCAAAAATTAATTATATGGAATTCTTAAGAGATTATGGGCCATTATTTTCAGTTAATAAAATGCTTTCCATGGATAGTGTTAGTACGCGTTTAGAACGTCAGCAACACTTAAGTTTTCTGGAATTTAACTATATGCTGCTTCAGGCTTATGATTTTTTATATCTTTTTGAAAATTATAATTGTAAACTTCAAATTGGCGGAGCTGATCAGTGGTCAAATATGATTTCCGGAACTGATTTAATAAGAAGGAAAACAGGCAAAACAGCTATTGGAATGTCTATGCCATTATTGACAAATGCAAATGGGAAAAAGATGGGAAAGACAGAAAAAGGAGCTGTTTGGATGGATGAAAATTTGATGTCCCCATTTGATTTTTGGCAATATTGGCGAAATGTTGATGATCGTGACGTTGTGAAACTTATGAAATTATTCAGTGATATTGATGTTAATGAAATAGAAAAATTCGATCTTTTGGTTGGGAAAAAAGAAATGAATGAGATAAAAATAATTCTCGCGGATACAATTACAAAACTTGTTCATCCTAATGTTGACTTGAAAAGTATAAACAACTCTGCAAAGGGTTTATTTTCAGAAAATCAATCGGAATTAGAAAGTATAGAAACGTTTGAATTGGAAAAAGGGATTAATATTTGTAAAGCTCTCGTTCTTTCAAATCTGACAAATAGTCTAACCGCAGCTAGAAGATTAATTGATGGAAAAGGAGTCAAGCTTAATAATCAAACTATAGATACATATGATAAAATCATCAATTGTGACTCTATACTGTCTGTTGGAAAAAAGAAATTTGTAAAAATAAAAGTTTTAGATTAAAGAATTATATTAATATATTTTCAATATAAAACGTTGACATAATTAATAATATAATGTATACTGTTAGTAACAGTTATGTTTTTGGAGAAAATTATGTTAAAATCATTAACAACAATATTAGTTAGCGGATATACGGTTATATCGTTAACAAACGCACAGCAAGGATATTTTTATGGCGAGGAAGGTGAATGTAGGTATGAGGAAACTCCAATACAAACTTCTTCTGGGTATCAAGCATTACGTAAAGAATTTGGTCCTTTATCTGGAAATAGAACTTGTTTTACTGAAATAGCCTGTGGTGAAAGCGATGAATACGAAGATTTTGACGAAGAAGACAAAAACTCTATAGAACATATTATGGTAAGATTTCACATTTCAGGAGATGTAGCTAATTTCTGCTATCATAAAATTCCTAAGGAAACAAAAGTTAAAGAGCTTGTTTCCATAGGGGGCATCTCGTTTGAAAATTATGTTGTTTTGAAGGACGGCATGATATTGAGTCCTAGATTGAAATTGAAATGTTATAAAATCTGTAGTGGTGATTGCTTTACAGTTTTAGAAAAAATAGACCTTCCTACAGATTTCAAAAATCGTCGTGAAATGTGTAAGAATGATGCAAAAGATATATTCAATATTGACTTCCGTACTTGGAGATTAAAATCGGCCTGGAACGACTGGAATAACTGGAAAGCAAATAATGCAAAAAAGAGAGTTACTGCAGCATTGTCAGATATGCATATGTATAAGGAAATGGGCAAGAATAGATATGAAAAACTTCGTATAAAAACTGAAGAGAAGAAAGCTTATTTTGATAGTATGAAAATGGATGTTCCTTCTGTTAGCCAAGAAACTACTAATGTTGATTATAATGCAAATGTTAGCACTGAAGCTTTACCGTTTATTTGGTAATGAATTGAAAACTAAAAAAGGAGACTTTATAAAGGAGACCATCCAAGATTTTGTGTAAAAGGATCAAAGGAGAGATCCATAATTAGCCAACCTATCAGAAAATAGGATAGTTAACTGTGAGTAAATTATACCCCAACTTTGAACTTTAGTGACCCGTTTTTTCTCTACCTTTAATATCCCTAGAAATAAGCTCTTTGCCAACGATTCCTCACTCGGAAATGTAGGCTTGTTTTTCGTATATTTCCTCATATTTCG
>CAUDEV010000074.1 GCA_958448685.1 uncultured Alphaproteobacteria bacterium
AATAAACTTTTCACAAGAAAAGTTATCTCTCGACTTTTTAAACCCTTCCACCTTAGGGATGGATGTTAAATTAACCTTAAACCATATTGAAGAAGTTGTGACTTTACAATTAGCCTATCAAAATAAGTCACTGCACGGAAGTGTGAATTAAAAAGATGGCCTCACCGGAAAACGGCTGATGACACCGCAGGGGCACCTACAGCGCTTTCGGAAGACATTGTGAATCAATAAGTTTGCCAATTCATGAATCAACAGATACTTTAAAATTAGAACATTTTGTGATATCATTTTTGCAAAAGCTGTATTCTATCATAATTTCAAATGTCTGATTTAAATCTATTCATACCAGAAAAAAGGAAAACATCGTCCAGAAAGAATGATAAGATAGCAGCTCAGCTTCGTGAATGTTTTTCAAAAGCATTGACAAAGGGAGATTTTCCTATTTTGCCGGCACATGAAATTGAATCTAGACTTCCAACAATTGTTACGATAACATATATAGATCTATCTCCTGATCTCAGAAATGCAACCATATATTACATACCGCTAGGAGGATTAAAAAAAGCAGAATGTGAAACATTTTTTGATTTACAAACACATTATTTTAAATCACTTATTGCAAAGAAACTAAAACTAAGATTTATTCCTAACTTGCATTTCAAATTAGATGACAGTTTAGATTATTCTGAGAAAATAGATAATTTATTAAAGAATAATGCTTAATGAAAATACAGAATATATTCTGAATTTTGGACCTCATCACCCTTCAACACATGGTGTTTTGCGGTTGATATTAAAATTATCCGGAGAAACAGTGAAATCATGTGATCCTGATATCGGATATTTACACCGGGGAGTTGAAAAGATTGTTGAATCAAAAAAGTTCTTATCAATAATTCCCTATATAGATCGATTAGACTATTTATCTCCTGTGATTCAAGAACACGCATATGTTTTGGGAATAGAAAAAGTTTTAAATATAAAAGTTCCAAGACGAGCATTATTAATCAGAGTTATCTTTGATGAGTTGACGAGGATATCAAGTCATATAATGGGAATAGGAACAATGACATATGATCTCGGTTGTTTAAGTTTGCACCTTTATGGATTTGAAGAACGAGAAAAAATCATGGATATATTCGAAGCAACAACGGGCGCCAGAATGCATTTGGCTTATTATGTTCCAGGTGGCGTTTTATATGATGTTTCAAACGATATATTAAATACTATAAAAGTATTTATAAATAATTTAAATACCTATTTAGGATATGTTAAAAAATTAGCTCTTGATAATCGCATATTTCAAAAAAGAACAAAACAAATAGGAGTTATATCAAAACATCTGGCCATAAAAAACGGAATTTCTGGAGTTAATTTAAGAGCATCTGGAATAGCATATGATATCCGTTCTTCGAAAAATTATGGGGCATATAAATTTTTAAATTTCAATCCAATAACATTAAATGATGGAGATTCGTATTCAAGAACAGTATTAAGATATCTTGAAATTGAACAAAGTATTGATCTAATCAAAGAGGCAATTAACATTTTAGAGCCAGGTGAAATTTGCACTAATAATTTCTTTGACCAAACAAAAGATAGAAATAATCTTGCTGAACTTACACATGCTTTCTTTTTTTCAAGGGGTATAGAATTACCAGTAAATACCACTGTTTATTCAGCCACAGAAACTTCCAGAGGAGAATTTGGAATACATTTATTTATCGGAGAAGATAAAACAAAACCTTACAGAATGCGTTTTAAGTCTCCAAGTTTTGCATCTATCCAGCTGTTAAAGACTCTATTAGTAGATGTTAATATATCTGACATAACTGCAATACTCGGTTCTTTGGATTTTATAATGGGATGTTGTGATAGATAATCATGGAAAATATCTTGATTGTGTTGATATAATATGGTAGTATAATATCATAATTCAATATTTAACAAAAAAAATGAAAAAGTATTTTAAAGTATTAGTTTGTATGGCATCAATATTATTGGCGGGGGGGGTAATAAAGGGCTTTCATAGCCTGAATAAAAGTATTGCAACAATCCAAAAGCAACAAGAACTTTTCAATAAACAACAATCGGAATTTTCCAAATTACGGAATGTCAATAAGCAGCTTTCGCAAGCAATCGCAGATATGCGAGATGAGCTTCTTGAAAGACCAATAGATATTGAAGCAGAAAGAGCAAAGTTTGCAAAGAATCTTGAAACAGATTTAACTGTTGAAAAATTAACTCCGGAACAGAAAAAAGAATATGATCTCTATGATTCAACACTGAAATGGTTAAAGAAGAATGGTATAAAGTTCTATTTTTTCGAAGCTCCACATTTTGCAAAAATTAAGAATTTGGATGAATTTTATAAGGTGAAAAGAAATTGGCGTGATTTTTTTCCAGATAAAAATAACAATTTATTTGAAAAAATTTTTTTATCTTGTAGCACCTGTAATAATTATATGCACACTAGTTTTAATACAGCTTCTATATATTTTGATGGAAAATGTTACAGTTTTAGAGATATTAATTTGCCGAATTTAACAATTATTGGGGGACAAAGAAAGACAATAATTCGAAGTTCGAAAAATAACAATTTAAACATTCATTTTTACGGCCCTTGCATAGTTTATGGACAATATGTGTCGAATGCTTGCACTTTAGATGTATTGTTAAATAAATTAACATTAATTAAAACAGGTATTAATATAAACTGCTATAATAATGGGATTAATATTGGATTACTGCCAGGAAATGTTAGAAGATATAATGCGTACAATAGGATTAGAAATAGTTATTTAAAAAATAATGACATATGTTTATTAATAGATGAAATTTTTCCTTGTATGAAATTAGCTTTAAAAAACAATGACATTCCTTATTTTGAATTATCTCATTTGTTTGATAGTCCAAATAATTATGGAACATGTTTTGTTGACAAGGCTATCCATTGTAATTGCACAGCAAACAGAGTTATTGCGAAATATATTTACAAAATCCTAAAAC
>CAUDEV010000075.1 GCA_958448685.1 uncultured Alphaproteobacteria bacterium
ACCGGCAAACGGCTGATGACACCGCAGGGGCACCTATAGCGCTTTCGGTAGACATAGCATATCGAAAAAACTTGTTTTAAACTTTCTGGAAATGAATTTTATTTCATGATAGAATAAATCGAGAATTGTTTAACACATTTTTCCATTATGTCCGGTTTCAAACATGCATTAAAAACAACCAGAAGTGAAAAATTTTCCGATTGGTATCAAGAAGTAATCTCAGGTGCTGAATTAGCAGAAAATGCAGGAGTCAGAGGATGCATGGTAATAAAACCTTATGGTTTTGCAATATGGGAAAGAATGCAGCAAATTCTTGATAAAAGGTTCAAAGAATCAGGACATCTTAATGCGTATTTTCCTATGTTTATTCCTATTGATCTTTTCGAAAAAGAAGAGGAACATGTTGCAGGATTCGCAAAAGAAATGGCAATAGTCACTCATCACAGATTAGAACAAAAAAACGGAAAATTAATACCAGCTGGTGAACTTGAAACACCTTTGGCTGTTAGACCAACTTCCGAATTAATAATCGGAGAATCTATGGCAAGATGGATAAAATCATATAGAGACCTTCCTGTTTTACTCAATCAATGGTGTAATGTTGTGAGATGGGAAATGAGAACACGTATGTTCTTGAGAACAACTGAGTTTCTTTGGCAAGAAGGCCACACGGCTCATGAGACAGAACAAGAAGCAAGGGAAGAAACGATACGTATGCATGAAGTATATAATTGGTTTATTTGCGATATATTAAAAATGTTTGCAATTCCTGGGAAAAAACCGGAATATGACAAATTTGCAGGAGCTAAAGATACATACACAACAGAAGTAATGTTACAGGATGGGAAAGCCCTTCAAGCAGCAACTAGTCATTATTTAGGGCAAAATTTCTCAAAAGCAGTTGGTATAGAATTTCAGGGAAGAGATGGAAAACTTCATAATGCACACACGACTTCTTTTGGACTTTCCACAAGAATAATTGGCGGACTTATAATGAGTCACTCTGATGACGATGGTTTAAATTTGCCCTCACAAATAGCTCCTTACCATATTGTAATAATTCCTTTATTAAAATCTGAAAATACTGATTCTGTTTTTAATTATTGCGAAAAAATAAAAAATAGTTTGCCAGAAAATATCCGAGTGATTATTGACAAAAAAGAAGATTCCCCACAAAATAAAAAATGGAATTATATCAGAAAAGGCGTTCCATTCGTTCTTGAAATCGGAGAAAAAGAAATACAAAATAATTCTGTTTATTTCACCAAAAGAATTTTTATGGAAAAGCAAACTTTGAAATTCGATGAATTTATTAACAATATCAACAATTTATTAAATGAACATGACACAGAATTAAAAAATCGTAATGACAAACGCTGTCTTGAAAAAATAAACAGAACCATAAATTCCATAGATGAATTGAAAGATTATTTTAATAAACAAAATGGATTTGTGATAGCAAAATGGGCAGGTTTAGAAACGAATCTTGATAAACTGGAAGAGTTAGCTTTGACAATAAGATGTATACCAACAAAACAATCAAATATTTCAGGAAAATGTATACTTTCAGGAAAAGAAACTTCAACAGATGCCGTTTTTGCTAAAAGTTATTAAAATGTGTCCGTAGCTCAGTTGGATAGAGCGTTTCCCTCCGAAGGAAAAGGTCGTTGGTTCAAATCCAATCGGACACGCCATAAAATAAACTTTTACATTTTAAGTTATTTAATTTGAAAATACATAGTTTTTGGGGTATTATCTTTTAGGTAATAGAGAGAAATTTGAGATATTCTGTATGGAATCTAAAAATCTAAAGTCATTTCAAGATATCATCTTTGATTTACAAAGATACTGGGCTGCTCAAGGATGTGCTATTTTGCAACCATATGACACAGAAGTTGGTGCGGGAACATCACATCATGCGACAACTTTGAAGGCATTAGGTTCAGGTTATTGGAATGTGGCTTTTGTGCAACCATGCAGAAGACCAAAAGATGGAAGATATGCTGAAAATCCGAATAGGACACAATATTATTACCAATATCAGGTTATACTAAAACCAGCACCTTTGAATCCTCAAGAATTATATTTAAAAAGTCTAGAAGCCATCGGTTTTGATTTAAATTCTCATGATATAAGATTTGTCGAAGATGACTGGGAAAATCCTTCATTGGGAGCAGCAGGTTTAGGCTGGGAAGTTTGGTGTGATGGAATGGAAATTACCCAATACACATATTTTCAACAAGTAGGCGGCCTCGCCTGTTCTGTGACGCCTGTTGAAATTACTTATGGATTGGAAAGAATAACGACATTTATGCAAGGCGTGGAAAGTCATTTCGAAATAAATTGGAACGGAATGGAGGGAGAAAAAAAACTAACTTATGGCGATATTTTAAAGAGATTTGAAAGAGAGTTTTCATATTATAATTTCGATGTCGCTTCAGTCGATATTCTGTTTTCTCATTTCAATGATTATGAGAAGGAATCCACAAAACTATTAGCTCATAATTTAATTATGCCGGCTTACGAACAATGTGTTAAGGCAAATCATTGTTTCAATTTATTAGATGCGAGAGGCGTCATTTCTGTGACTGAGAGAGCCGGATTTATTGCAAGAGTCAGAGCCTTAGCAAAAGCGTGTTGCCAGGCTTGGATAGAATCTTTAGATGAGGGGAAATAATATGCAGCAAGAATT